>PLBS01000064.1 GCA_003134595.1 Gallionella sp.
TGGTTATAGCCATTCCACTATGTCGCCAAAAAACGGCTACCAAGTGGCTGGTTATGCTGCGTTGCGTCAAAAATTTCTTGCTTGCATATAACCCATATGCGGCGCGGCGAAATTTTTTAGTTCCGGCCAACCAGAAGGTTACCCTACACTGAAACTTTGTTTTCCGCGCCTTGCTGACGATTCCGCACGGGCTGCTTTTGCCCGTAGCGGATCGGCGTCCCCTTGTGGGGCATTTGGGCGAACTCTGAATTTTTAGAGGTGCCCTAACAGCCGAGGCGCGATTGCCGCCACAAATAAAAAAGGCAGCAAACGCTGCCTTTTGCTAGAACGGCAGTGCGAAGCTCGCTTATGCCGCAGCTTTGGTGCCGTATTTCTGACGGAACTTGTCGATGCGACCGGCGGTATCCATGATCTTTTGTGTGCCGGTGTAGAACGGGTGGCACTCGGAACAAACTTCGACGTGCAGGGCTGGCTTGCCCATCACGGACTTGGTCTTGAAGCTGTTGCCGCAACTGCATGTCACGGTGATTTCCTGGTAATTCGGGTGGATGTCTGCTTTCATTTTCTTTCCTTGCTAGTAGTTTGGTGCGGCTGGTGTACGCACTCAGGTGTTGCATAAGGGCGCGCATTATCCATGAAAAGAGGAGACCGCGCAAATTTTTACGCGGCTTCAGCAACAGCGGTTTACGCCCGACCATTTTTGTTGTTGCCGGTTCGAGAACCATGCGCTATGCGATAACGGCGAGGTGCCGGGATGGGCGGCAGCGTGGTGCGCCAGATAACGCTCGTAGCCGTCGTCGCCGCTGAGTTCACGCAGGGTGCGCCAGCTTTGGTGCAGCAGCTTGCTCAATCTCTTTGCCATGCTTCCTCCAGTTGAGTGGGGATGTGTTCAGTTTCGCAAATCGGCGGCACCGGTTTGCCGCGCAGATGGCGTGCGCAGACGCGCAGCATGTCGCCGACGATCAGCCACAGCAGTACGACGAAGAACAACACCAGCGCCGCATCCAGTTGCTGGTTGAAGATCAGTTGCGGCGCGACGGCTGCTTTGTCCGGCGGCAATGTGCCAGCCGCGAGCTTGTCGGACAGGCTGTTGGCGGCGGCGATGAAGCCGATGCGCGGATCGCTGTCGGTGAGTTTTTGCCAGGATGCGGTGGTGGTGATAATCACCAGCCAGATCAGCGGCAGGACGGTTATCCACGCATATTTGAGCTTGCCGGATTTCACCAGGATGCCGGTCGCCACACACAGCGCGATCGCGGCGAGGATCTGGTTGGAAATGCCGAACAGCGGCCACAGGATGTTCACCCCGCCGTTCGGGTCGATCACGCCTATATACAAGAAGTAGCCCCAGGCCGCCACCACCAGGCCGCTGCTCAGCAATACCGAGGGATACCAGGAGGTGCGCCCCATCGCCGGCCACAGGTTGCCGAGCATGTCCTGCAGCATGAAACGACCGACACGCGTGCCGGCATCCAGCGTGGTGAGGATGAAGATCGCCTCGAACATGATCGCGAAGTGATACCACAGCGCGAGCATCCCTTGGCCGAACGTGCTGCCGAAGATGCTGGCCATGCCAACCGCCAGTGAAGGCGCGCCGCCAGTGCGGGCGAGCAGCGTGGCTTCGCCCATCTGCTGCGCCAGCAGGTTCATCTGCTCGACGGTCACCGGAAAGCCCCAGGCGGAAATGGTCGCGACCGCCTCGGCAGCGGTCTTGCCGACCACACCCGCCGGGGAGTTGATCGCGAAATACACACCGGGGTCGAGTACGGTGGCCGCGATCATCGCCATCATCGCGACCAGCGATTCCATCAGCATCCCGCCATAGCCGATCATGCGGATGTCGCGCTCATTGGTGAGCAGCTTGGGAGTGGTGCCGGAAGCGATCAGCGCGTGGAAGCCCGAAATCGCGCCGCAGGCGATGGTGATGAACACGAACGGAAACAGTTTGCCGCCAAAGATCGGCCCGCTGCCATCGACGAATTGCGTCAGCGCCGGCATCTTGATGTCGGGGCGCAGCCACACAATGGCCAGTGCCAGCAGGACCACCGTGCCGAGTTTCACAAATGTGGACAGATAATCGCGCGGTGCGAGCAGCAGCCAAACCGGCAGAATCGCGGCGGCAAAGCCATAGACTATCACCGCAAAGGCGAGTGGCAGGCCGGGATGATCGAACCACACGCGCAATCCGGCTTGTCCGTCCAGCCAGCCGCCGCCGGCCACCGCCATCAGTAGCAGCACCACGCCGAGTGCCGAACCTTCCAGTACTTGTCCGGGGCGCAGCTTGTACATGTATAAGCCGACCAGCATCGCGATCGGGATCGTCGCGGCCACCGTGGAAGTCGCCCACGGGCTGTTCTTCATCGCGTTCACCACCACCAGGCCGAGCACGGCGATCAGGATGGTCATGATCAGGAAAGTGGCGATCAGCGCGGCGCTGCCGCCAATCGCACCGAGTTCGTCGCGCGCCATTTGTCCGAGGCTCTTGCCGTTGCGTCGCGTGGAAAAAAACAATGTCGTCATATCCTGCACGCAACCACCCAGTACCGCGCCGAATAATATCCACAGCGTGCCCGGCAGATAGCCGAACTGTGCTGCCAGTGTCGGTCCGACCAGTGGGCCGGGACCGGCGATCGCGGCGAAGTGATGACCGAACACGATCCATCGATGGGTCGGCACATAGTCGCGCCCATTGCTGAGCCGCTCGGCAGGCGTGGCGCGGCTAGGATCAATGCTAAGCACGGTTGCGGCGATCCAGGCCGCATAAAAACGATAGGCGATCGCATAGATGCACAAGGCGGCGGTGATGAACCATAGCGCGTTGATGGACTCGCCGCGATGCAATGCGATGCCGCCGACTGCGGAAGCGCCCAATAGCGTGACAGTTATCCAAAGCAAGATGGTGGTGATGTTGGTTTTCATGGTCTGTCGTTAATGGCCGAGAATTTTTGTGCGACAATGCTACCGCAAAAAAGAGCGTGTTTGTTACGCCAATCATGTCGAACAGAACGGCAATCTTACTATTCAGGACAGAAAGTGTTTTTAGAAAACCTCAAGCAATTACTCGCGACGGACATGGCTGCGGTGGATCAGGTGATACGCACACGTCTGCACTCGGAAGTGCCGCTGATCAACCAGGTCGGCGAATACATCATCAACAGCGGAGGCAAGCGGTTGCGCCCGGCGCTGGTGGTGTTGTCTGCCGAGGTCTTCGCTTATCAGGGGAAACGTCATCACGATTTGGCGGCGGTGGTGGAGTTCATTCATACCGCCACGCTGTTGCACGACGATGTGGTGGATGAATCCGCATTGCGTCGTGGCCGGGCCACCGCCAGCGCGCTGTTCGGCAATTCCGCCAGTGTGCTGGTCGGCGATTTTCTGTATTCGCGCGCCTTTCAGATGATGGTCGAGGTGGCCGAGATGCGCGTGATGCAAACGCTGGCCGAAGCCACCAACACCATCGCCGAGGGCGAAGTGTTGCAACTGCTCAACTGCCGCGATGCCGATGTGGATACCGCCAACTACATGCGCGTGATCCATTGCAAGACCGCCAAACTGTTCGAGGCGGCGATGCGCCTCGGTGCGATTCTTGGCAAGGCCTCCGCCACCGATGAAGAAGCGGCTGCCAGATATGGCATGCACCTTGGCACGGCATTTCAATTGCTGGACGACGTGCTGGACTACTCCGCCGACGAGCAGCAAACCGGCAAACATCTGGGCGACGATCTCGCCGAAGGCAAGCCCACCCTGCCGCTGATCTATGCCATGCAACATGGCTCGAGCGAACAGGCCGCCGTGGTGCGTAGCGCGATCGAGCAAGGCGATGTGGGAAAATTCGCCGAGGTGCTGCAAATCATTCATGCCACCGGCGCGCTGGATTTCACCCGCCAGCAAGCGCTGCGCGAAGCCGAACTGGCCTGTGCCGCCATCGCTGCGCTGGCTGATTCAAAATACAAGCAATGTTTGTTAGAATTGGCCCACTTTGCCGCGACACGGCAATTTTAAGGATGCCTCCGGTTTTAAGGTTCGTTCGAGAGGCGTTGAAATCGGGGTGTAGCTCAGCCTGGTAGAGTACTGCGTTCGGGACGCAGGAGTCGGAGGTTCGAATCCTCTCACCCCGACCATATTTATCGTTCCCATGCTTTGCGTGGTAATGGATTCACACCGCTCTGATGTAACTATTAGCCATTCGACTTGGCTGTCAAAAAACGACAGCCAAGTCGCTGGTTATGCGGTGATTGCACGGTCGACACAACGCGCCATCACTCGTGACGCGGAGCATCAAAACCCCGTTCCCACTATGAAAAACTTTTATCCGGGCACCCGGCGGAGCATGGGTACAATAAAAATCCGAGGTTTGGTGGGCGTGGCAGAAGCTCCTGAATTCAATTGAATTCCATCCGGGCTACCCTCGCTGAATCCTCAATCCCGAATCCTCAATCCTGTATTTCTGGCTGTTGCAAAAAAACCACACATCCTGCGGTTTCCCTTGCCCTGCCTCATCTGTTATGGATAATGCACCCCCGAATTCTCTGAATCTTGGGGATTTTCAATGGGTCGCTGGCCTCGGCTGCCGATATAACCTGAAAACTTAGTTAAGGAGTTTTATATGCAAAAGAAAATTATCGCTCTGGCAATCGCCTCTGCTCTGACTGCGCCTGCGTTGGCTTTCGCTGATGTTACCGTGTACGGTCTGGTTGACCTGTCTATCGACAGGGTAAGTGATGGTGCTTCACCCAGCGCCACCACTTTCCAACTGAACAGCAATAACTCACGCGTCGGCGTGAAGGGTTCCGAAGACCTGGGCAACGGTCTGTCCGCAATCGCGCAACTGGAAGGCACGGTAGCAATGGACGCTGGTGCTAATACTGGTACGACTAACTCTCCGACTTTGCTGTTCGACCGCGACACGTTCCTCGGCCTGTCCAGCACGACTGCGGGTACCGTGGTGTTGGGTCAGCATGACGCTCCTTACAAGATGGCCACTCGCAAACTGGACGTGTTTGCTGACTCCCTCGCCGCTGATAACCGCGGCAGCACCATGATGGGCACTAAAAATGCCATGATGGGTGGTGGTCACGATGCACGTCCGTCAAACATGATCGGTTACCTCAGCCCGGCGATGAGCGGCTTCTCCGTAGCGGTATCCAGCAAGTTTGGCGCTGAAACGGCTGCTGCAAACACCACGAAGGGTTCAGGTTATTCCCTGGCCGGTATGTTCGAGCAAGGCCCGATCTACGCAACCTTGGCTTATGACACAATAAAGTTTGGTGATGCTGGTACCGGTGATTTGGGTGCAACTGGTGGAGCAGCAGTTGACGACAAAGCCACAGCCCTTAAAGTGGGCGGCAGCTACACGATGGATGCGTTCGCGGTCAATGCGGTTATCGAAAGACTCACATACACGGTAGCAGCGACCGGTGCCGATTTGAAAAACACCAACTTTTACCTCGCCGGCAAGTTCAACATCAGCAGCACCGATGCAGTGAAGGCGGCATTCACCAAGCGTGGCAATACGACTGGTGCTACTGACAATGCAAAGCAATATACGGTTGGTTATGACCACGGCCTGAGCAAGAACACCACGGTGTATGCTTTGTACACCAAGATAACTCAAAACGGATCAGACCCAATAACACTTGTCGATAACCCGGATCCTTCGGCTGTGTCGGTCGGTATCAAGCACTCGTTTTAATAACCAGCCACTTGCCCACCGTTTTTTGGTGGGTTAGTGGAATGGCTACACAACGCAACAGCTGACGGGCATTTTCGGATGCCCGTTTTTTTATGCCCGACTTTTTACGCGCGACACAAAAGCGTTGTCTTCGATTTTGTAATGCTTAATAATCAGCGGTCTCCTGAAACCGTGGTGCACCCGCATGAAGGACCAACAACTACTGCGCTACAGCCGCCACATTCTGCTGAATGAGATCGGCATCGAGGGGCAACAGCACTTGCTGGAAGCCAAAGTGCTGATCATCGGGCTGGGCGGGCTGGGCTCGCCCGCCGCGCTGTATCTGGCCGCCAGCGGAGTCGGTCAATTGACCTTGTGCGACCATGACACGGTGGACATGAGCAATTTGCAACGTCAAATCATCCACCGCACTTCCACGGTGAATCAGCTCAAGGTCACCTCGGCGCAGGCCGTGCTGCATGACGTCAATCCCGAAGTCGAGTGCATCGCCTTGGCCGTTCGTGCCGATGCTACGCAATTGCTTGAGCTGGTCGCAAAGGCTGATGTGGTGCTGGATTGCAGCGATAATTTCGCCACGCGCTACGCGGTCAATCACGCTTGCCTGGTCCAGCGCAAGCCGCTGGTGTCGGGTGCGGCGATCCAGTTCGACGGGCAGGTTGCGGTATTCGATTTTCGCCGCGCGGACGCGCCCTGCTATAACTGCCTGTTCCCCGAAGACAGCCAGGCTGCCGAGTTGCGCTGCGCGACCACCGGTGTATTCGCCCCGCTGGTGGGTTTCATCGGTACACTACAGGCTGGGGAAGCGCTCAAGTTGCTCATCGGGATAGACCGCGGCTTGAGCGGCAAGCTTCTGACGATCAATGCGCTGGATATGAATATCATGCGCAGCACGCTGAGCAAAGATCCCGCTTGCTGCGCGTGCGGCAGCTTAATTTTATAAATCGGCAGAAATTATTCGACAGGTAGGCAAATGAACGAGTTGACTCATTTTTCTGCGCCTTGCTGACGATTCCGCACNNGCCCGTAGCGGATCGGCGTCCCCTTGTGGGACATTTGGGCGAACTCTGAATTTTTAGAGGCTTCCGTAATATAATTGTCACCCTGCGCCCGCCAATTGCATTTTGTCACGTGGAGTTAATCTATTATGAGTCGTTTATTTTTGCTGATGGCCATCGCGGTGGTGGTTTATCTGTTGATCAAGTCTTACCGCAAGAATGTGCCTCGGCAAGATAATCCGGTTGCCGAGGATATGGTGCGTTGCGCGCATTGCGGTGTGCATTTACCCAAGGGTGAGAGCATCCTGACTGATGGGAATTTCTTTTGCGGCGCGGAACACCGTGATGCTTATCGTAAGTGAACCAAGCGTCGCAAATGAGTGTCGACTCAACTCGCGTTGAGTGTGATGACTGACAAGGCCGTTGCAGATTTCCCTCCCGTCGATTTCTGGCGTTCCCTGCGCTATTACAATCTGTACCGGCTGACGCTGGCCAGCCTCTTCGTATTTCTTGCCGGAGCATTCGGTTCTTTGCTATCGCTGGATGCTTACCACTTGGTTCTGTTCTTTGGCTCAAGCGTGGTGTATCTGGCGGTGGTGGTGGTGTCATTCATTCCATTGCGTTTACGCTGGCCGCGTTTCACTTGGCAGCTGACTGTGCAAATAGGCGGGGATATTGTCGGACTAACCGTGCTTTCTTATGCCAGCGGCGGGATAAAGAGCAATGTCGGCCTTTTGCTGCTGGTTTCGCTGGCGGCGGCCGGGCTGATCAGTCGCGGCAAGATCACTTTGTTTTTTGCTGCGTTAGCCAGTATTGCCGCGCTACTGGAGCATGCATATGCCGTGCTGCATGACGATGCCGATGTGGCGCTGTATGTGCAGGTCGGATTGCTGTGCATGTCCTATTTTGCGGTGGCCTGGCTGGCACACACGCTGGCGAAATACGCAGTGGACAGTCAACAGCTGGCGCAACGCCGTGGCCGTGATTTGGTCAGTTTGTCCGAGGCGAATCGTCTGGTGATGCGCGATATGCAGGATGGTGTGCTGGTGGTGGATGGAGAAGGAATGATCATGCAAATGAATGCCCGTGCCGAACGATTGCTGCGCAAAAGTATCGGCCCGGAAAGCCCTTTGTCAGAAACCTTTCCGATTCTGTTCGGGCAGTATGCGCTGTGGAAGCAAGCCGGAAGCGCGAGCCGGGATACCCTGCCGCTGGATGTGGGGCTGCAAGCCAGATTGCGCTTTGTTCCAATTGAGCGCGATGCGGCGCATGGCGTGGTGATTTTTCTGGAAGATATGCAGCGCGTTCGGGCCGAGGCACAGCAAATCAAACTGGCCGCCTTGGGACGTTTGACTGCGAATATCGCTCACGAAGTGCGCAATCCGCTGTCGGCGATCAGTTATGCGGCGGAATTGTTGCAAGAGGAACCGGGCGATGCCAAGCATCAGCGCTTGTTGCAAATCGTGCTGGATAATACGCAACGCATCAATCAGATCGTGCAAGACGTGATGCAGTTGAATCGGCGTGATCGAGTCCAGTCTGAAGTGTTCGAACTGGATGTGATGTTGCGCACTTTTGTCGAGGAGTTTGACTCGGCGGAGCGGTTTGAGCCGGGTGTAATGGTGCTGGCAGGGATGCCCGGTGTCGAGATTTCCTTCGATCGCGGTCACTTGCGTCAGGTGCTGTGGAATTTATGCCGCAACGCACTACGCTATGGCCGCAAGTTGCCCGGCAGCCTGGTGTTGACGACGAGTGCAGAGGATGGGCGGGTGATGCTGGCTGTGCAGGATGACGGTCCCGGCATCTCCGCCGAACATCAGAGCAAATTGTTTGAGCCATTTTTTACCACTGCGCCGGATGGCACCGGCTTGGGTTTGTATATCGCCAAGGAGTTGTGTGAGGCAAATGGCGCGCAGCTGGAATATCATGCGGGTGAGGGGCAGGCGGGCGCTTGTTTTCGTATAACGTTTGGAGAGCTACATAGGGATGGTGGGGGGCATGGGCATGGTGGATAACTACCGGGCGAAATCCCCCAGTGTGCTGCTGGTGGATGATGAGCCGGACATTCTGGAGTTGCTGGAACTGGCGCTGCGCAAGATGGGGCTGGAGGTGGATAGAGCCGGAAATGTGCGCGAGGCGTTGACCAAATTGGCGGCACGGCGCTATGACTTGTGTTTGACCGACATGCGTTTGCCCGATGGTGATGGCTTGCAGGTGGTGCAGCATATCGCGCAGCGCAATCCGGATGTGCCGGTGGCAGTGATCACCGCGCATGGCAATATGGAAAATGCCGTTACCGCACTCAAGGCGGGCGCGTTTGATTATCTGAGCAAACCTGTTTCTCTGGACCAGTTGCGCGCCTTGGTGAAATCCGCGCTGAATTTACCTCAGGCTGCCTTATCATCCGGTAAAGCTTTGCTGGGCACAGCCCCAGCCATGCAGAAGGTGCGTGATCTGATCGAGCGCGTGGCGCGCAGCCAGGCGCCAGTGCATATCAGCGGTGAATCGGGTAGCGGCAAGGAACTGGCGGCGCGGCTCATCGTGCAAAGTGGTGCGCGCCGTGACCAAGCAATGGTTGCGGTGAATTGTGGCGCGATACCGGAGAGCCTGATGGAAAGCGAATTCTTCGGTTACAAGAAGGGCGCGTTCACCGGGGCGGACAAAGACCGGGATGGTTTTTTTCAGGCGGCACACGGCGGGACATTGTTTCTGGATGAGGTCGCTGACTTGCCGTTGACCATGCAGGTGAAGTTGTTGCGCGCCATCCAGGAAAAGCGTGTGCGCAAGGTGGGGGCGACCAGCGAAGAGCCCGTGGACGTGCGTATCATCAGCGCGACGCACCACGATTTGGCCGAGCGGGTGCAACAGGGAAAATTTCGCCAGGACTTGTATTACCGGCTGAATGTCATCCAGATCCAGATGCCGGCACTGCGCGAGTTGCGTGAGGATATCTCGGTTATTGCACAGCAGACGCTGGAGCGTTTGCGCGGTGATGCACAGGTACATTTTTCCGAGGAGGCGAAACTCGCGCTGCAGGGTTACGATTTCCCGGGGAATGTGCGCGAATTGGAAAACGTCATCGAGCGCGCCCTGGCGCTGTGCTCGGACGGCGTGATAACGCTGCAGGATCTGCAGCTTACGCCCGCCGAACGGTCGCATCCGGAATATTCTGTGCCGGGCGATAAATATCCGCTGCCGGATTATCTGGATCGTGTCGAGAAAAAAGTATTGCTGGAGGCGCTGCAAAAGACCGGTTTTAATCGCACGGCAGCCGCCAAGTTGTTGGGGCTGACATTCAGAACCATGCGCTACCGTATGGAGAGGCTCGGTATCAAGGATCCGCATGGAGACGAAAAACTTATGTCCGGGCACCCGACAGACGATGCGGAATGACATCCCGTTGAAAGTTGATGCGCAAGGGCTGTTGGTCGGATGCGAATATATCCCATCGCCGAACTGTGATGACCGTCCCGTCGGTGTTATCGAATTATTGGTGATACACAATATCAGCTTGCCGCCCGACGAGTTTGGCGGCGATGGTGTGCAGCGGTTGTTCACCAATACTCTGGATGTGACGGCTCATCCTTATTACCCGACAATAACCGGATTGAAGGTGTCGGCGCACTTCTTCGTGCGCCGCGATGGACAAATCATTCAGTTCGTTTCATGCTTGAAACGGGCATGGCATGCCGGAGAGTCCTGCTGGCAGGGGGTATCCCGCTGCAACGATTATTCGCTCGGCATCGAGCTGGAAGGCAGCGATGTCGTGCCGTTTACCGATGCGCAATACGTAGCGCTCAATCGCTTGACTATGGCATTGCGCGCAGCCTACCCGATACGCGGCATCGCCGGCCACAGCGATATCGCCCCGCAGCGCAAGACCGATCCCGGCCCATGTTTCGATTGGGTGCGCTATCTGACTGGTTGCGCGAAGTAGGGACACGGCGGTGTCAATTCCGCCGTGTCAACTCCACGTCCAGTTTATTGGATATAACCAACCACTTGGCAACCGCCTTTCGGGTGCCCGGCCATAACCAGCCACTTGGTTGCCGTCTTTGGGCAACCTAGTGGAATGGCTAGTAGTTTCACCAGTGGGATGGCTATAACCAATGACTTGCCCAGCGTTAACCAATGACTTGGTTGGCGTAGTTTGCCAACTTAGTCAGATGGCTATGCAAAGCCTTTTGCTGGGTTATAACCAGCCACTTGGTTGTCGTCTTTCGGGCGCCCGGCCAAAAGCTCTTCGGCTGACAACCTAGTGGAATGGCTATAACCAATGACTTGCCCAGCGTCTTGTGCTGGGTTAGTCAGATGGCTAGTAGTCATATCAGTTGTTTCAACAGTGGATTGCCTGCCTTTAATACAACCGAAGGTTGGTTGCGGATTGCATGACTTTGTTGCGCCGTGTTCCTGCTCATGAATTTGGCCGAAATATATTAGGTCATTTTTCGCTTGCAATATTTTTGTTAACTACTACAATTAGCCCCGCCGCTAGAAAAAAATACTAGATGTAGTGGTTTTTGGGTTTTGGAGCTAACAGGGTTTTCAAGGGAGTAAGTATATGTTGCATGCCGCTACCGATAGCGTTTCAACCTCTTCGATGCTTGCCAATAACGTTCCCGATCCCGTTTCATCTTCTCCTTCTTCTTCCAATCCGTTCGATCAATACAAAGTAATCCGCCGCAATGGTTCGGTGGTCATCTTTGAACCAGCCAAGATTTCGATTGCGTTGACCAAGGCGTTCATCGCGGTGAACGGTGGTCAGGGCGCGGCATCGGCGCGCGTTCGCGAGATGGTCGAGCAATTGACCAATGGCGTCGTTTCGGCGTTGATGCGTCGCCAGCCGCATGGCGGAACGATGCACATCGAGGACATTCAGGATCAGGTCGAGTTGGGTTTGATGCGTTCCGGCGAGCACGACGTTGCGCGCACCTACGTGCTGTACCGCGAAGAGCGGGCACGTTCCCGCGCCAAGTCCAAGAGCAAGGAGCCGGTGCATATCATTAATGTCACCGGCGAGGATGGGGTGGCGCGTCCGCTCGATCTGGATCGCCTGTCCGCATTGGTGCAGGATGCGTGCGCGGGTCTGGGCGACGTGGTTGCCGCAGATGCGGTCATCAAGCTGACCCTCAAGGACTTGTACGATGGTGTGGCGCTGCATGAAGTGCGCAAGTGCCTGGTGCTTTCCGCGCGTTCGCTGATCGAAAAAGAGCCGGCCTACAATTTCGTCACGGCGCGTCTGCTGCTGAATACGATTTGCAGCGAGACCTTGGGCGAAGAGATTGCGCCGGGGGATATGGCGACACGCTATGCGACCTATTTTCCGAAGTTCATCAAACAGGGTATCGCAGCAGAATTGCTGGATGCGCGTCTGGGGCAGTTTGATTTGAAACGTCTGGCCAAGGAACTGGATGCGCAGCGCGATTTGCAGTTCGGTTATCTCGGCCTGCAAACCTTGTATGACCGCTACTTCCTGCATATCGAAGGCAAGCGCATCGAATTGCCGCAAGCCTTTTTCATGCGCGTCGCAATGGGACTGGCCCTGAATGAGATAGACCGTGAAGCGCGCGCGGTGGAATTTTATCGCTTGCTGTCCAGCTTCGACTTCATGAGCTCCACGCCGACATTGTTCAATTCCGGCACGCAGCGTTCGCAGCTGTCTTCTTGTTATCTGACCACGGTGGCGGATGATCTGAACGGGATTTACGAAGCGATCAAGGAAAACGCGCTGCTCGCAAAATATGCCGGTGGTTTGGGTAATGACTGGACGCCGGTGCGCGCACTCGGTGCGCACATCAAAGGGACGAATGGCCAATCGCAAGGCGTGGTGCCGTTCCTGAAGGTGGTGAACGATACCGCTGTGGCGGTGAACCAGGGCGGCAAACGCAAGGGTGCGGTGTGTGCCTATCTGGAAACCTGGCATCTGGATGTCGAGGAGTTTCTGGATTTGCGCAAGAACACCGGCGATGACCGTCGCCGCACCCACGACATGAATACCGCCAACTGGATTCCCGACTTATTCATGAAGCGCGTCATGGAGGGCGGTGACTGGACCTTGTTCTCGCCATCCAATGTGCCGGATCTGCATGACAAATTCGGTGCCGATTTCGAGCGCGCCTATATCGCCTATGAAGCGAAAACCGCCAGCGGTGAAATCAAGCTGTTCAAGAAGGTTCCGGCAGCCAGCCTGTGGCGCAAGATGCTGACCATGCTGTTCGAAACCGGCCATCCGTGGATCACCTTCAAGGACCCTTGCAACATCCGTTCGCCACAGCAGCATGTCGGCGTGGTGCATAGCTCCAACTTGTGCACCGAAATCACCTTGAACACCAGCGACAGCGAAATTGCAGTGTGCAATCTGGGTTCGATCAACCTGGCTGCGCACCTGTATCCCCAATATGACAAGGATGGGGGGCGGCATGACAAGGCCGGGCAGATCGATCATGACAAGCTGCGCCGCACCGTCAATACCGCGATGCGCATGCTGGATAACGTGATCGACATCAACTACTACGCGGTGGACAAGGCGCGCAATTCCAACCTCAAGCACCGCCCGGTCGGTTTGGGCATCATGGGTTTTCAGGATTGTTTGCACGATTTGCGCATCGCTTATTCATCCGATGCGGCAGTCGAGTTTGCCGATCGTTCGATGGAAGCTGTTTGCTATTACGCCTACTGGGCATCTACCGAATTGGCCGAAGAACGTGGTCGTTACGCCAGCTATCGCGGCAGTCTGTGGGATCGCGGCATCCTTCCGCAAGACTCGGTGGAGATGTTGCGACAGGAGCGTGGCGGCTATGTCGAAGTGGATATGTCGGCCAGTATGGATTGGGATGCGTTGCGCACCCGCATCAAACAGCATGGCATGCGCAATTCCAATTGCATCGCGATTGCGCCGACCGCCACCATATCCAACATCATCGGCGTGTCGGCTTGCATCGAGCCGACCTACCAGAATATCTTCGTGAAATCGAATCTGTCCGGTGAATTCACGGTCATCAACGAACGTTTGGTGGCGGACCTGAAGCAGCTCGGTCTGTGGGACGAGGTGATGATTGCCGACCTGAAATATTTTGATGGCACCTTGGCGAAGATTGATCGCATCCCCGCAGAGTTCCGCAGCTTGTATGCCACCGCGTTTGAAGTGGAGCCAAGCTGGCTGATCGAGGCGGCATCGCGCCGTCAGAAGTGGATAGACCAGGCGCAGTCGTTGAATATTTACATGGCCGGCGTTTCGGGTCGCAAGCTTGATGAGACCTACAAGCTGGCATGGTTGCGCGGCCTGAAGACTACTTACTATTTGCGCACCATGGGTGCGACTTCGGCGGAGAAATCCACCGGACGAGCCGGTGCGCTGAATGCCGTTCCAACCCACGGCGGTGAGGTGGAAGAAGCCCAGTTCTGTTCGATTGATAATCCTGAATGTGAAGCATGCCAATGAGGCTGTTAGTAGGAAGTCGTTAGTTGCCGGAGAGCAGCTGGTAACTAACGACTAGCGACTAGTAACTAACAACTAGTAAAGGGAATAACAATATGCTGACATTTGAAGAAGAAATCAAGCCGTCCGGGATGCCATTGGGCATGATGCGCATTTCCTCATTCGATGAGGCCTTGATCGTGCAAAAGCCAGCCGTACAAATGGAGAACGTTGAGAGGACTGAGCCTGCAGTACAAGCCAAACCGGCTGGGCGCATCCGTGTGGAAGACAAACGCATCATCAATTGCAAGGCGGACGTGAATCAACTGGTGCCGTTCAAGTACAAATG
>PLBS01000117.1 GCA_003134595.1 Gallionella sp.
TCTTCAGTTCAATACCTGTTTTGTTCTATTGCTAGAACGGTCCTACTCAAAGTAAACCACTTGCATGATTTATTTCGACTTCGTGTAGGTTTGTTGCTATATTTTAAAGTCGTTTCCCTATCCCGAAAGATATGAAAACTTCCCAAAAACCAAGCACCTACACTCGTCGGTTGTTTGTTTTAACTTTTAAAGAACAGTCGCCGTGACAGCGAAGAGGTGCGCATTATAGAGATGGATTATTTCTCGTCAACTCTTTTCTGAAATAATTTCATAATATTTGCGGTTGCCCTGTTTGATCGTGTTATTCACTACAATACAGCCTCATTGGAAATGCAAAAAAATGTCACTAATTACTCTCGGGATCGAATCGTCTTGCGATGAGACCGGCATCGCGCTATACCAGATGGGGCGCGGGTTGCTGGCGCACGCACTGTATACACAAGTCGCGATGCACAGCGAATATGGCGGCGTCGTTCCGGAGCTCGCTTCGCGCGATCACGTCCGTCGCGTTATCCCGTTGGTGCGTCAAGTCATGCGCGAGGCCGATGTGTCGTTAGCCCAGATCAGTGCGATCGCCTATACCCAAGGGCCTGGGTTGGGTGGTGCACTGCTGGTCGGCGCCAGCATCGCGAATGCGCTGGCCTACGCGCTCGACGTCCCCACCATCGGCATCCATCATCTGGAAGGCCATCTGCTCTCCCCGTTGCTGTCCGACCCCGCACCCGAATTTCCATTTGTGGCATTGCTGGTTTCCGGCGGACACACGCAACTGATGCGTGTGAATGGCGTGGGGCAATACACCTTGCTCGGCGAAACGCTGGACGATGCGGCAGGCGAAGCCTTCGATAAAAGCGCGAAGTTGTTGGGCTTGAATTATCCGGGTGGCCCCGCACTGGCGAAACTCGCCGAGTCGGGTCGTCCCGGACTATACAAGTTGCCGCGTCCAATGCAGCATAGTGGCAATCTGGATTTCAGTTTCAGCGGATTAAAAACGGCCGTGCTGACACTGGTAAAGCAAAGCAACAACGATGGCGAGAAGATATTGGATGAACAAACGCGGGCAGATATCGCCTGTGCCGTGCAGGAAGCCATCGTCGACGTGCTGGCACACAAGGCGTGCGCCGCTCTGACACAAACCGGATTGAATCAATTGGTGGTAGCAGGCGGTGTCGGTGCGAACCAACAGCTGCGCAGCCGCCTGAGCGAAAGCGTCGGCAAACGCGGCGGCACAGTGTTCTATCCCGGCCTGGAATTCTGCACCGACAACGGCGCGATGATCGCATTCGCTGGCGCTTTAAGACTTGCGCAACAACAAGGCAAAAAAGATTATCGCTTCAACGTCAAACCGCGCTGGGATTTACAGGAGGTAAACACAGCAAAATAAAAAACCGTCATTCCCGCGCAGGCGGGAATGACGGAGGAGTTTATTGGTTGGGCTTCTTGCTGCCGATCTTCGCCTCTTTCCCCGCCAACAAATTCTTAATATTGCTCTTGTGCCGCCAGATCAGCAGCAGCGACATGATGCCGGATGCCAGCACCCACTCACGCGGCAAGCCCAGCAACATCGCGTAGATCGGCGCGCCGACGGCAGCGGCCAAAGCCGCCAGTGACGACAAACGGAACACCGCCGCTACCAGCAACCAGGTCGCAAGCGTGCCAAGCCCCACCCAAACATTCAGTGCCAACAACACACCAAACGCCGTCGCTACACCTTTACCGCCTTTGAAGCGCAGGAAGATCGGGAAGAGGTGGCCGATGAACACTGCCAGCGCCACTGCCGCAGCCAACATCGTGTATGACACATTGCTCGGTGCGAACTGTATCGCCAGAAACACCGCCAGCCAGCCCTTCGCCGCATCGCCGAACAAGGTCAGCGCCGCCGCCGCTTTCTTACCGCTGCGCAACACATTGGTCGCACCGGGATTGCCAGAGCCGTAGGTACGCGGATCGGCAAGGCCAAATAATTTGCTGGTGATGACTGCAAAGGAGATCGAACCCAACAGATAGGCGGCAATGATAAAAACTATGGTCAACATCGGGAATGCCTTAGAATTCAAACAGGGGATGAATTCTACGCGAATCGTCACTTACTCACCAACCTGCGAAAATAAATGGACATCATATTTCTACGCGAACTCAAGGTCACCACGCTAATAGGTATCTACGAACGTGAAAAGCTCGTGCCGCAGACTTTGCAGATCGACCTCGACATCGCCCTGCCCAACAGCCGCGCCTGCACCAGCGACGACATCAAGGACGCGCTGGATTATGCAGAAGTCGCGCAACACCTCCAGACCGTGCTGAGCGAGGGACATTTCTCCTTGATGGAAACCTTGGCCGAACACATCGCGCAAATCATCCTCAAAGACTTCAACGCCCCGTGGGTCAAGGTCAGCGTCGCAAAGCTGCAAGCGATACGAAATTGCAAGATGGTGGGGATTAGTATTGAGCGGGGACAGATTAAATAGCCGGTGGTAGACCGGCAACTAGTCACTTTCTTTTGCTTCGCCAAAATAAAGTAACCAAGAAAAGACGACCCCGGTACATTGAGGGCATCATATTTGTTATATGGAGAACCCATGTGAGCAATCCAATCGTTGTGCCTTCAATCATTGTTAAATACTTACCTGCTTTGGCTATAGGTGCCACAACTGCTTGCTTTGCTCTCGGCTTGCTAATCGTCAATTTACGTCTTTCTTACTATGGAATTTATTCTCTAGAGTTTGCTCGCACAGAATATATCTTGGTGGGTGCAGTATTTGTTTTTCTTGTTGCAACGGCTTGCGCCAGCTTTGCGTACAGCAAAGAAGATTTCAAATGTGTCATTCCAGATATAAAAGAGAAGCGTTATGGAAGTGCACTTGGTAACGCGTTTTTTGGGCTAATGACCCTTTCAGCTCCTTTGGTTGTCATCTTTGGATTTTTATTCCTGAATACTGGATACATCTATTCATGGATAGCATGGCTTTCGATTCTCGGATTAATTTTATTCGGTCATATCGCACAGCTATTTATTAGTGAATTTGCTACTTTTATGCACGAAACAAATTTAGATGCTGAAAATGGCAACGCCAAACGGGCAAGCACTGCAAACCGACTATTAGGTCAAATAGCATTCCTGCTTATTTCGCTAGGAATGTATGCGAATTTAATGTATCCAAATATTCCACCGGCATTTGGTGGCGGACACAAGTCGCCAGTCATGCTTTACCCTACACCAAGAGGATTGGATATATGCAAAGCGCTTTCATTACCGCTCCAGAGCAATCAAACAATTGTGGGCCCGATTGAAATTCTGACCGAATCTGAAAGGGAGTTAGTCTTGTTGATACCAGACGTATTGTCAGGAAAACAACACGCAGTACGGCTCAACAAGGAATTATTTGATGCTGTTCAAGCGACAACCCCAAAAATTAATTAGCCGGGTAGGGTGGGTACGAAGTGCCCACGCGGTGGTTTTTGATTTTCGTTTTTCATCCCCTGTGCGCCGCCGAGTAGCGGAGGCTGGTCAGGGAATTTCGGCGAGGACTGTTTGAGCGCGTAGCGCGAGTTCCGCAGCCGCCTGACCAGTCGAGCAACGCAGGGTACCCCGCAGGGGCGGCAAACCGGGGTCGCCTTTTCTTTGGCTACTTTATTTTGGCGAAGCAAAAGAAAGTAGCTTGCTGCCGGGCAACCCCCGGCAATGCTCACCCCCTCGGATGATGCATCGCATGCAAAGCCTTCAACCGTTCCCGCGCCACATGGGTATAAATCTGCGTCGTGGAAATATCCGCATGACCCAATAACATCTGCACCACCCGCAAGTCCGCGCCGTGATTCAGCAAATGTGTGGCGAACGCATGACGTAAAGTATGCGGCGACAGCGATTTGTTCAGCCCACCATGCTTGGCGTGCTTCTTGAT
>PLBS01000099.1 GCA_003134595.1 Gallionella sp.
TTTCCCCCAAAAAGGCCTTCATTCTGCTGGGTGTCGTTAGCTTGTTGTTAATACCGCTGACACTGAACCGGCTGAACACCTTCTCCACCACATTATTGCTATGGGACGATGCCGAGAAGCTGGTGCGCAACAAGCCCAATGAGTTCGGTGCCGAACGCATTTATTACAACCGTGGCACCGAATTGGGACAGCTCAAACGTTACGAAGAAGCCATTGCCGATTTTAGCAGGGCCATCGCCATATATCCTTTTGATTTTGTGTACGGCAATCGCGCCACGGCCTACTTTTTTCTGGGGAAATATCAAGAGGCTCTGCGTGATTTTGACCGCGCCATCGAGCTCAATCCGGATAATGCCAACTCTTATTATGGCCGCGCCATGACTTACCGCACCCTCGGCGATTTCACTGCGGCACAAGAGGATGCCAGGAAAAGCTGTGCACTGGGGTTATGCCCACCGGACTGATTTCAAATCTTAAAGAGCATCATTACCCCATGACCCGATCCCTCGCCTCACTCCTTGTCGTTTTGCCAACGCACATGGAAGATGGGGGAGCTTTCCTTGGCACTTAATGAATTTGAGAAACCGTCATTGATGCCTTGATATTCTCAAGAAACAAAGCGATACCCCAAAGCTAGAACTTCAAAATAACGGCATGGCATTCGCCATTTATTTGGAGCAAATCCCCAACCTTCCCAATCATGAGGCAATATTTCCCGATTTCAGGAGGTTTGTTCCCTAAAAAAATAATATTTATGGAAAACAACAACATGCCAATTGGCATGTTATGTGCTTGACATAATGCTTGCGGTTTCGGAGGTTGGATTGGAAATTAATAGCCAGAACAAGCAACTCAGTTTTGCAATTACTTGGTAAAATTCAAACTATGAATACTTTATTGAGCGCACGCTACAGCGTCGCGCAGGTTCTGTTTTGAACATAATTAAAGGGTTGGTGTCTTAGTTAGCAGGTAGATTTGGCATAGGGAAGTATCACCGTGGGTCGTCCACGGTTTTTTTGGGAATTTTTTCATTGAAGATCGCAGGACTTTTAACACGAGGGGTTATCAAGGCTGTTATAGCCTTTGTTTGGATATTTTCCGCTCCTGCGTGGGCGGCGGGCGGTTACGTGTATGACGCGGTTGGTGATGTGTCCGTTGCTATCGGTAAAAACGCCACACATCCAGCGGTGAAGAACGATGTGATCCCTTCCGATACCGTGGTCAATACCGGCGACAAGAGTTATGCCGTGCTGAAGTTCGAAGATGGCCAAGTGACCACGATGCAAGCAAACACCGCCTTCCATGTCAGAGAGTATCGCTACGATCCAAAGAACGCCGAGAAGAGCAATATTGTTTTTTCCAAATTCACCGGTGGCATGCGTTTCATCACCGGTCTGATCGGTCAACGCAACCATAAAACATTCCGGCTTGCGACCCCGAACGCGACCATCGGCATTCGTGGAACGGAGTTCATGGTCGCCACAGTGAATGACACCCTCTACAGCCAGGTAATATCGGGCGGCATCAGCATGACCAATGAAGCAGGCATGGTCTTATTCACCGCCGGCCAGACTATCATGGTGGCATCTCCCAACACATTACCGGTAGCGATTCCTGCAGCGGCCTTGCCGCCGGGCATCTTCAGCCAGCTTGTCGCGATTCCGACACCTCCGGCCACGCCTGCTCCCATACCAGAAGCCAGCGCTGCTGCAATCGAAAGTGCAACGACAGGTATCGCGGCCGGCGCAGTACTGGGTAGCACAACCGGTATTGCAACAACGGGGACATCTGCCGCGACATTGTCGGCGGCGATTTCTGCAGCAGCCTTATTGGCGGGTACACCTGGCGCAGCCCCGTTACCCTCTGGCGCAGCCCCGTTACCCTCTGGCGCAGCCCCGTTACCCTCTGGCGCAGCCCCGTTACCTTCCGGCGAAATTCCAACAGCATCAACCATGCCTGCTCCCGCACCCAGTGCAAAAACAATCAGCATTACGGGTGCGGGTGCAACTTACATAGGCGCCGATCTGCTCTGCGACTTTTGTACTGGACGTTCCAATACTGTGGCTACCCATACCGCCCCAGATACTACCGCCGGTGGTCCTGTCACCGGTGAAGCCAGTCTTTTCGGCAAGCATAACCTCACCCCGACTGGCGCCAATACCGGTGAGATCTGCGCATTCTGTCATACTCCGCAGGGTGCGGAATCCACCGTCGCGTCACCCCCGCTGTGGAACCGCACAGCTCAACCTCTGAGCAGCTACCGGGCATATTCATCCCTCGGCAGTGCTACGGTTGAGGCGACAGGCTCAGTGTCCATGTCCTGCCTATCCTGTCATGACGGCAGTCAGGCTCCGAATATCGTAATCAATACACCAACTCTGCGCCTGAACGTTGGCGATGTTCAGGTCAATATCGGCAACGACCTGAGGAACCACCACCCGGTTGGCATTCAGTACGCCGGCGGCGAGCAAAACCAGTACGCGCCGGATATTACTCTCAATCCGCTCGCTGCCTACGATAGGCTCGTTGATATGAACAAGTTTGCCACCGGCAATCAATTCAACAGCAAATTCAACAGCATTTATTTAAATTCCGGCCGCGCCTTTAAGCCTGACAATTTCTTAAATAAGCGCGATGCCGACGCCTTCGGTGATTACCTCACTTTCAGCAAAGAAGGCGACTTCGATTCCACCAGAGGAGGATTCAATAAAAGTACCTACAGCGGCACCGGCAGCGCTACTGTATGGTGGGTAAAAACTGCCGGCTCCAAAAAAGGACGCCAGAAGACTGATTTGTATCTTTTTACGCGCACCGATACAGTCGAATCCCTACCCGGCGAATCCATACTGAACCGGCCCTATGTGGAATGTGCGACCTGCCATGATCCGCATAGCACTAATTCGACTTTCCTGCGCATGCCCGGCGGCAATGCTCGCAGTCAGATATGCCTGACTTGCCACAACAAGTAATTCCAATGCTATCTGATAAATCGGTAATTCCATTTCCCTTTCAAAGGTAAAAACAATCCGTGGTCGGGCTGTGCCCGCCCTACAAAAATGCACGTTTGATCTATAACCAGCGACTTGGGCATTATTTTTTGATGCCCTAGTCGATTGGCTATAACCAACCACTTGGCAACCGTCTTCTGGTTGCTTAGTGGGATGGCTAGTCGTTTCACCAGTAGTTCTATCAGAATTGGAATAAGAGGTGATTCATCGCGCCTTTACGAGGCTTCATTATCCCGGATTGGGATAACCGCCCAAGCCCTGCATTAAGTCCAGCAATTGAGAAACGGTCACAAGATATTTCTTGATTTCGAGAGATTTATTTTCCTCAAACATAAATATGCATGGTAAAACAATTGGTTATATATTGGCACGCTACATGCTTATAGTTTGGCGGGTACCAGTATTATTGAGTAACAAGGCTGGTGTTCCAATAAGACAGTACTTAAATTTTTCTAACCTCAATAAAGGATTAACCAAATGAAAAAAACTTCATTCGCTAAAGTTGTTGGCGGGTTGGCACTGTTGGCATTAAGCAGCGCCGCCATGGCCAGCGTATTACATACCAAGCACAATTTTAGTTCAAGCAATACTGGTGGCGCTTTTGGCGGCGGAACTGCCCGTTCGTCTAACTCCACCTCTGACACGACTGAAATCTGCGTGTTCTGCCATACACCACACGGTGCCGATCAAACCGCTTACGCTCCGATCTGGAACCGCGCACAAACAACCGCAACTTTCATACGCTTTAGCAGCTTGAACCGCTGGTCATTTGACGCCAAAGAAGCGCCAGTTGGCACAGTATCTCTTGCCTGCCTCTCCTGCCATGACGGCACACAGGCTGTAAGCTCAATGATCAACACACCGGGCAGCGACACCACCGGAACTCTGGCTATGAACCAATTCAGCGCAATGAGCGAATTGGTCCCTGCCAACGGCCCCATGAACACCCGTAACGGTGGTACTTCACTGGGCGACATGATTTACCTGGGCACCGACTTGTCCAACGACCATCCGATCAGCATGCAATACGGCGGTGGCGGTCTAACCTCCCTTGCTCCTATTACCAATACTAACGATCCAGACTTCGCACAACCTGGCGTTGGTACCGGTAGTCCTGGTGGCCTGGCTGTCAATGCCGCCGGCAATCCCCGTGTCGGTTTCAATACTGACAGCGTTGCAGTTAATGGATCGGCTACCGGTGTGGTTAACCATGACACCAATGGCAAAGGCGCATTCTCTGATCGTTGGTGGGTAGATACCGGCGTTGCTGGTTATCAAGGCACCGACATGCCGCTGTACACCCGTAACGACATTACCGGCAACGGCGCTGCAATTGAGCCAACCGTGGAATGCGGAACCTGCCATGATCCACATAGCGGCAATACCACCTTCCTGCGTATTCCTGGCGGCAACCAAAACAGTCAAGTTTGCTTGACCTGCCACGCCAAGTAAGAAGCAGTTAGCATAACCCAGCAATGGGTAAAAAGCCGGACGGTACATCGTCCGGCTTTTTTTTGGCAGTTTTTTGGCAGTAGGGGCACGGCGCGCCGTGCCCCCTACAATTGTCCGTAACAAACAGAAAGGTGAGCCCGCATGCGCGATTTGACAGGGATAACCGTACCTACTATCCTGAGCGTGTGTGCGGAAGATTTTTCCACATGATTTACGCAGGGCTTTGGAAACACGATTTAAAACAGGCAAAATCACCTATATCGAAAGGCAACCCCAGTGAAATCGAAGAGAAACGTGAAATCGAAGCGAAACGACAACATCAAGAACATCAAGTTAACACTGTTGGCGTTGATCGGCGCCATGCTGCTCGGCGCAGAGGCTGTTGCCGCCGACCCTGCCAAGCAGGACGGCACTGCCCAAGAGGCCGCGGCCTCCAGTCCAGCTGCACCAGGCAACGGCAATCAGGAAGTTATTCCCGCCGCCCCGACTGCGCCGGGCAGCACGGCCAAAAAAGCCAAAGCATCGCCAATTTATGCCACGGTAGGGAATATGTCCATCACCTGGATAGACTACGATAACGAGTATGCCAGTCAGGCACGCAAGAAATTTTATCACGCCAAGCCGTCAGAAGATGCGGTTGCTGCCTTCCAACGGCAGATCGGGGATACCCTGGTCACCAACGCGATGCTGGTGCAGGAGGCAAAACGCCGTAAACTGAAGCCTGACGACGATGTCGTCAAACAACAGCTTGAGCAGTTTGAACGGCGTTTTGCCAAGGATCCAAATTGGCCGGAGGCTCGCGCTCGAGTGCTGCCCATCATTACCGTGCGCGTGCAAAACGAAAACCTGCGCAGTCAATTGGAAAAGCTCGTGCGCAATGTGCCCCCCCCGAGTGCAAAGCAGCTGCGCAAGTATTATGCCGCCCATCCGGAGAAATTCACGCCGCCGCCGCAACAGCGTGTCTCGACCATCCTGCTCAGAATGGATCCGGGTGCGCCTAATACTGATTGGCAGAAAGCAAATGAAGAAGCTCAGGATTTGGTCAAGCGCCTGCGTGCCGGCGAAGACTTCGCCGAACTGGCTCGTCAATATTCCGGCGACAGCACCGCAGAAGATGGCGGCGACATGGGCTATTTACATGAGGGCATGCTGCCCGGGTTGCCTGCGGAAACCGTGAGCAAGCTTCAACCGGGCGAAACCTCAGACCCCGTCAATCTGATGGAAGGCGTGGCCATATTTCGCCTGACCGAACGCAAGCAACCTGGAATTAGCAGCTTTGCAGCATCTCGGCAGCGCGCCGGAGATCTGTGGCTAACAGAACAAAGCGAGAGCGCATGGAATTCCCTTATCGCGAGGCTCAAGAAAAATACGCCCGTCCAAGTGGACGAATCGCGCTTCTTGCCGCTTCCCGTTGTCACCGAAAAACCTGCAGCAAGTATGGGGACAAGCAAGCCCATGGAGACAACCAAACCGTAGGCTGGGGTGATTCCATTTCCATTTCAAAGGTAAAACAATCCGTAGGACGGGCTTAACCAGCGACTTGCTGGCGTTGTTTGCCAGCTTAGTCGATGGCTATGCAAAGCTCGCCCGCAACCCTGGCAAAAGGTACAGCCGCCTGAGGCTCTGGGCGGCATACTGCCCCGCAATGATTCAACACCTGCGCGGGGCGAGAATCCTGGCGAATCGGGGGCGAACTCGGCACGATTGACTTCGATGCTCTCGCCCGCTGGGTGCTATACTAAGCGGCCGATTATATGTCCTCAGATGCAGCGGTTCGCAAGCTGAAAATTTTCGCTGCCCAACAGGTGCAACCGGAGCAGATTTTGCGTGGCGCGTTGCGTAGCAACTGCCGGATTTAAAAAGTTTAAAATGATCATATAAGGACCTCTAAAAATTCAGAGTTCGCCCAAATGCCCCACAAGGGGACGCCGATCCGCTACGAGCAAAAGCAGCTCGTGCGGAATCGTCAGCAAGGCGCGGAAAAAATTTCGCAGCGCCACATATGGGTGATATGTAAGCAAGAAATTTTTTACGCAACGCAGCAGTTGGGATGAAATCTGGATTTTCAGAGGCCCCCATATAGCGCTTCCACACCATGCACCCAATAACGAAATGCTTAGACTTAAGCTGGTAAAAAATGGAGCATCTGGCGTAGGCCACATATCCGGTGTCGTGGTGGTGGCGGCGTATCTGATTTTGGGCTGGCCACGCCCGGCGTTCTCCGCTGAACCCGCAGCCGCCCCCGACGATCAGCCGCATCTGCAACTGGCCCCTATTAATTTATCCCATTCTGCTGGCGGAGCCATCGGCTACATTTTTCAGCGCAACAGCTACGAAGCGAATGTAAACATGCAGCAGTCGCTTGGCGTGCGAGTAAATGCCGGCGTCAGTGTCAACTCCTTCATCTGGCAACCTTGGTTAGCCGCAGTGAGCAGCAATCTGGTTGCCAGTGTCTACGACGTCCACACGAACACCAACAGGACACCCACTTACAATTCAGTAAACACAATTATCAACGGTGATGCCGCCCTGAACCTGGTGAGATCCAGCCGCTTTCCGTTCGAGGCACGAGTCTTCAAACAGGATGACAGATTTGCTTCCAGCTTCATCGGGACCAATCTCGACAATCAACTCACCGGGTACAGCCTGAGGCAGAGCTACCGCACGATAAACCGCAGACTCACAGCCGATGCGGCCTTTACGAGCGAAAAATCCACCGGGTCATACACTAGCCCAAACTACTTGGATCTGTTCAATTTTAATTCAACGATGCGGCCCGCCATAGACCAATCAATCAGGATATACGGCAACACAGACAGCGAAAACCAGCCAGATAAAGGCCGGAGTTCCTCGTATGACACCCTGGTGGCCAACCATGTCTATCTGCCGAACTCTATTTTTTCAGTGGCCAGCGTTGCCAATCTGTTCAAGATGAACAGCAGTGTGAAGCAGGGAAGCAGCCAGCAGCAATACGCTGCCGACTCGCAGCAGTTCAGCAGTTTCGCGTCTTTGCGGCCCGAAAAGAGCCCCCTCACCATGACCAGCAGCGTGCGTTTTCTCAAGTCGGACAGCAGCAGCAACGGCATCCTCACTCCTACGCTGGCAAGCACGAATTTTAACCTTGGCGCAAACTATTTATTTTCCTCATTGATCAGAATGTACGGCAGCATCAACGTCGCCGACAGCCTTGGCATCCAGACCGTGTCTACCGATGCGGCTTTGGCAGCCGCGCAGGCCTACCGCGCCAAAACCAATCTCGGCGGTTTCCTCTACAGCGGATCCATCGGCGGCAGCCTTGCCTCTACCAACAAAACCTCTACTGACAGTGCCAATCAGACCACCACTCAATCGGGACAAAGCCTTAGGTTGTATCTGAGCCATGCCTTGGACAAACACACCGAATTTGGCGCAGGCCGTTTGTCGGAGAACCTCCATCAAACGATCTCGACGGCAGCCGGCAGCAGCGGTTCAACTGTTTCAAACCTGAATTCCGGCGGCTCGCTGGCATGGACTCGCACGGAAGGCAAGGAAACCACGCTATTACGGTTGAGTGCCACCGATTCCCGCAATCTGGGCGGCAAACAGTATGTTTTCCAGATGGTCAACCTGCAAGCATCCCGCAGCAAGGCCATGAACCGCAACGAGTTATGGCAAGGAAACCTGACCGTGCAGGCAACGCATGCGCAACGAGCTGCCGAACAGAACAGCCCCAACGCCGCCAACACCATCACTCCCAGCGCCGACTTGGTCTATCGCCATCAGCGCGCATTCAAAGTGCTGCACCTGAGCTTCGAGTCCATTCTGCGGATAGCCGACACCAACATCGCGCCGGCGCAGTACCAGGGGTACCAAGACCAGACGACCCGCACGTGGGATAACAACTTCGATTATAAAATCGGACGCCTGACTATGCAGCTCAAGACACGCGTGGCAAAAATCAACAACATCCCGCAATCTTCGATCTTTTTCATGGTGCTCCGTCCATTCTAAGAATGTTGATGCGTCAATAAACCTAATCAGAACCTGGAAGGGAAACAAGGTGCACTCTCTAATCAGATGTATCTGCCACGTCATTGCGGCTGGTCGGACTGGTGCTGCCGGAATGATTGAATACAGAAGTTTTCGACAACCTCCGCTTTCAAAATTTATAGATGCACCATTTTATTAAATCCGTATGGCCATAAAACATGGTATTGCTGAGCGATTGCTCGCAGTGTGCGTCGGGCTGTGTATTGTTCAGGCCACTTTGGCTGTCGAGCCGGTTTCAAGGACTGCGCCGCATTGGCTTCCGTTGGCGCAGGACGAGTTGCACGATCCGGCAGTGAGCGCGCTTAACCTGTTGCAAAATCCCAGTGAAGCCCTTTCCAAATTTCCTCGTGATGTGGCTGGCAATCAAGTGGATTGGGTCAAGGCGCTGGAGAAGGGTTATATCAGGCCACACGTCAGTATCCGCTCCAATACCCAGATCAAGGTACTCGATTTGGACGTGCTGCGACGAAACACCGGGGAAATGGACATGGTGTTATTCCCGCACAAGCAGCACACCGAATGGCTGGCTTGCAGCAATTGCCACGAGGAACTTTTCAAATCCAAGGCTGGTGCCACCAAGTTCGGCATGTTCGATATTTTAAACGGGGAATACTGCGGCCGCTGCCACGGTGCAGTGGCGTTTCCCCTGACTGAATGCAAGCGCTGCCACAATGTGCCGCTCTCACCCATAGCAATACCCGCCCAGGCACAGTGATATGGAATGTCTAATTTTCACGCGCTGCCGACATGGTCTTGGTCGATACGTATTAGGGACGGCAAGCGCATTAGCCTTGTTCACGCTGCTTGCGCCGTCGCCCGCCCGTGCCGAATACGGCGACGTGATACTCAACAAACGGGCGGAAAAAGCCGGCATGCGTCCAGTGATCTTCCCGCACTGGTTCCATCGCATCCGCTTCAACTGCTCGGTATGCCACACCGAGGTCGGCTTCAAGATGCGCGCCGGTGCCGATGATGTGCTCATGGCGGATATCATCAACGGAAAGTTCTGCGGCGCATGCCATAATAACCAAATCGCACGGGGACCGGAAAACTGCCAATTGTGCCACTCCGGGCTCCCCGGACTACCAAGCGGAATACGCGGCGGAGATGCCACTGATGGGCCTGGCAAATGGTGATCTTGCCATTTTTAATCAACCCCATTTTCAAACAACTTTAAAGACGCGATGAGACTGCTTAAGTCGGAGGGTGCGCCGCAACCGCGCTATTACATCCATCTATTGGGCATCGTCGCAGCCTTGATGCTGGGCGGCTGCGCGTCCGATTTCCCCGATATGGCGATGCAGCGCAAAGTGCTGGAGCCGTGGACAGAGATAACGGGCGCCCAAACAGGTATGTCGCCACTCGGTCAACCCGCACCGATGAATCCGCCCGGCGCAGGCTACATCACCCTGCTCCGTCCCGCCGCCATGAGCGCTCAGGGCAATGATATCTATCTGCTCGACACCGGGCTGCGCCGTATTTTCCGCTATGATCGCGGCCAGCAAACCCTGACTCCATTTGCGACAACCCTGTCCGCCGAGGCTGGAATAAGCATCTACGCCGCGCCTGACACGTCGGTTTACGTCACCGATTCCGCACGGAGACAGGTGTTGCATTTCGCCCGGGATGGCNNCCCCGCTCCCGCCGCTAATTTCACGCGGCAATCTGGCACGTCCGGTTTCCGTCACAATGGATGAACGCACCGGGCAGATACTGGTGGCTGATGGATTGTATGATCAAATCATCACATTCAACAGCTGGGGTACGGCGCTCAATGTCATCAAACCGCAGCACGTGCTCACCATTGCCGCCATGGCGGCAGGGCCGGACGGAATCTACGTGGTGGACCGCCTCGCGAAACAGGTGGTCGTGCTGGGCTGGGATGGCCGCTTCCGGTACGCTTTCGGTGCAGACGCTACGAGCGAACCCGGCAGCATTGCCGTGAGCCGTGACAATTTGGTGTTCGTAAGCGATAATTTCGAGCATGTTATCAAGGTCTACAGTGTTCAGAGGGCAGGGAACATAACCAGCGACTTGGCTGNNTTGGGCAGCCTAGTCGAATGGCTAGTAGTTCCATCAGAAGGCAGAAGAAAGCAGGTGAAAATGTCCTGTTAGTGGCCAAGATTGGCGGTGTTGGGGGCGCGCCGGGCAGCTTTAACGGTATCGCAGGACTGTCGGTGGCTGACGACCTTCTGTTCGTGGCTGACAGCCTGAACGCGCGCGTACAGATCATGCTGATTAACCCCAGTGCGCTGGAGGTAGGAAAATAATAATGAACCCAAATTATCCATTAGCACCGTCATTCCCGCGCAGGCGGGAATCCAGCAAAACATGCATTCCGCGTAGCGGACAAAAACTCAATGTTGTCCCGCTGGTGAAACGACCAGCCATTCGACTAAGCTGGCAAAAAACGCCAGCAAAGTCGTTGGTTATACGCGGGGATTATTCAATCAACTGGATTCCCGCATGCGCGGGAATGACGCGATTTTAGAGCTAATGGATAATCTCAAATGAACTCAACACGATCACTGCCCATTGCACTTCTCGGACTGACCTTGCTCATGGCTGGTTGTGCGGAAACTCATTTGGTGATGAATCTCACCGACACCAGTCAGGGCGTTGCCCCAAAGGTGTGGCCGGCTCCGCCGGATGAACCCCGCTACCGCTACGTGGGCGAATTGACGGGTGAAGATAATTTCCGCCCCGACAACTGGGCAAACCCAAGTAACGCGACAAAACTGTTCGACTGGCTGGTCGGCCTGACCAGCTTCAACTCCCAACCAGTCGTGCTGCAGCGCCCGCAGAGCGGCATGGTCGACGCGGAAGGCCGAATCTATGTGACTGATGTCGGTCGCGGGGCGGTGTTTGTTTTTGACAAACCGGCGGGGAAGCTGGAAGTCTGGGATACGGCGCACGGCGACGTGCGGTTCGTGAACCCTATCGGCATCACGCAGGGTGCGCGGGACGAGTTACTGGTGACAGATTCCGAGCTTCGGAGTGTGTTCCGGCTGGACAAAAAGGGCAACCCGGTGGGCGAATTTGGTCATGACATACTGGAGCGCCCCACCGGACTGGCGCGCGATGCGCAACGCGGGCGGATCTATGTGGCAGACACCCGCGCCCATGACATCAAGGTGTTCAACGACGATGGCAAGCTGATGAATGTGATCGGTCAGCGCGGCGAAGGTGACGGGGAATTCAACTTTCCCACCCACCTGGCTTTCGTCGCAGACAAACTCTATGTGACAGACACCCTGAATTCGCGCATCCAGATATTCAACGCGGATGGCAATTTTATTGCAAAATTCGGCAAGCTCGGACTGAATGTCGGCAATCTGGTGCGTCCCAAGGGCGTGGCTGTAGACAGCGCGAGCAATATTTACGTGATAGAATCTCTTTACGACAGTTTGTTGGTTTTCGACGATAAAGGCCGAACCTTGCTGGCGCTGGGCGGCAGCGGCAAAGAAATCGGCGAGTTTTATCTCCCGTCCGGCGTCTGGATCGACAGTCATGACCAGGTCTATATTGCAGACATGTATAACGGCAGGATCACGGTATTGCAATTTTTAGGAAAACAGCAATGAAGCTACCCTATCGTTTGCTGGTGGGCATAAGACGACACTTGGAGCAACAGTCCATACTCCTCGGCTTTGTCCTGTTGTTCGGAACTGGCGTCGTCGCCACGGCCAGCGTCATTGATAGCAAACACAACCTTTCTTCGAGTGGCCCCGGTCCTGTCAAGGCAATCAGCGAAACGCAGGTTTGCGTGTTCTGCCATACTCCGCACGGTGGCGATCAAACTGCCGGTGCCCCGCTGTGGAACCGCAAGCAGTCAACGGCCACCTATACGCCCTACCTTTCAAGCTCCACGGATGCAAACCAGCCACCGGGAGAACCTGGTGCAAGCTCCAAGGTGTGCCTGTCCTGCCATGACGGCACTCTGGCAATCGGCACGGTCGGCAACTTGAACGGCAAGAGCGCCAACATCGCCATGAGCGGCACCGCCACGGGCGGTGTCATGCCAAACGGATCGGGTACTCAGACCGGTGAAACGCGCAATTTAGGCGTGGATCTATCCAATGACCACCCCATTTCGTTTACCTACGATACCACCCTTTCCAGCAACGATGGCGAATTGCGCCCCCCCCCCGTCGTCAACGGCACCACCACCATTGTCGGCAACCGCAGCTTCGGCGTGAAACCAACCTTTCCGCTGGAAAACAGCCAGATGCAATGCGCTACCTGCCACGACCCGCACCTCTCTACCAACAGCGCCCCCAAGTTTCTGCGCGGAAACCGCTTCCAGCAAGTATTGCCGCCGTCGGGGGGATCTTATACCCCCTCCAACGACATCATGTGCCTGGCGTGCCATGACAAGGATAAGGCTGGGCCAACAACATGGTCGAACTCGGCTCACGCCAACATTAACGTGGCGGATGAAGCCTATACCAACGCTGCCGCTGACACGCGTGAATTTCCCCACGACACCCCGGTGTGGCAGGCATCCTGTCTCAACTGCCACGACACCCACACCGTACAGGGCGCCCGTCGCCTGCTACGCGAAGGTACCGACAGCCATACCATCCCGAAGAGCGGCGGCAACTCGGCAATCGAGGAAACCTGCTACCAATGTCACAGCGATTCAAGCACGAGTATCCTCAACCAGAGTTCTCCGCCCAATATAGTGCCCGACATCAAGAGCGATTTTACCTTAACCTCCTTTCACATGCCCATCTGCTGCACAACCGAGACGCACAACATCGGCGGCAGCTTTAATGACAGCAGTGGTGCGGGTAACGGCGGCATAGCCAACGGCACGACTGGGCGCTGCAATACCCCCGGAGACCAGTGCGGCAAGGACTTCATGGAGCCCGAGGCATTACTGGGCAAAGCAAGCGCGACCATGACCATCGGCATAGTCACAGTTGCTGGCGCCATCACCAATCGCCACACCGAGTGTACCGATTGCCACAATCCGCACCGGACCACCAAGAATCGTCTGTTCAACGCCAACGCCGGCGCCCCAGATGCTGCCGGCACCCACAAACACAATATCGACAGCGGCGACACCATTGCCCACGACAACATAGCCTCCGGCTCACTGCGCGGCAGCTTCGGTGTGGAGCCGGGGTACCTTGCCGCCGATTTCGGTACGCCTGGCATACCCTCTACATTTACGGTGAAACGTGGCGACCCTGGGACAAGCGCCTTATTTGATGTTGGGCAAACCTATGTGACACGCGAATACCAGGTCTGCCTCAAATGCCATTCCAATTACGCATACGACACCCCGGATCTTCTAGGCTACACTGGCGGCACGCCCACGACCACCAATGGGTTCAACACTTACCTGAACACTGCAATGGAGTTTCAAGCTCCTGTCCTCCACAAAGGCGCACCTGCCAGCACCGCAGATTCCGGCGCGTACGCTCCCACCTACTCTGCCAGCAACTACCGCTCCTGGCACCCGGTGATGGACAACACCGGGCGCACGGTCGCCAATCGCGGTAACGCCAGCCCGAACCTGTGGCGCAGCCCGTGGAACGGTTCCAATACCGATGGTGGAGCCCTTGTCATTGCCGCTGGGGCCGTCGGCAATCAGACCATGTATTGCAGTGACTGTCACGGAACGGATAACGCCATCACCAATGGCGTAGTGCCGGATAATAATGGCTCAGTAGGCGCCTGGACCGAAGACGGCAAGCCGTGGGGTCCCCACGGCAGCACCAATCATTTCATACTGAAGGGCTCGTCGGATACCACCGCTGCCATCACTGCTACTACAGACACGCTATGTTTCCGCTGTCACGATGCGACACAATATGCCGATGCAAGCGGAGCGCCCACCACCGTATTGCAAAGCGGCTTCAATGGTGCCGGCGTTGATGCTTTGCTTGCTCCTATGACCAACTTGCATCAAAGGCATGCTTACTACACCTCGACAGCGGGACGATTAACGTACCCTTCTTCAGTATGGCCTGCGGGCGCAGACAACACCTATCGTTGCACCATGTGCCACACCGGAACGGCACACGGCTGGAAGAACAAGGATTTTTTGGTCAACCTTAATGACCTTGGCCCCGAACTGGATAGGGCTATCAACAGTACCGTCGGCGGAGCGCTTGGGGGCGAAATTGCGTTGCCAATCCCTCCCGGCACGGTTTTGACCACTGGTCAAAACGTGCCTAAAGGTACACAAGTTCCCGCCACCATGGCTCCGGTTCCAACCGGCTATACCAATGGGCCATATTATCAGGGGGCTTTGCTTCGGATAGCCAACACGGGCTTCAAAGCCAGTGGAACTTGGATCAAGGCTGACTGCACAACTTCTGGTTGTCATTGACGCGCTCTGTAGTAAACGTTCTTGATCCACTGGATACCATTGCCAAACGGCTGTTTGCGCGCCTCACGCGGATTGCGTGATACGATTCAGCATTGAAATCCGGGGCAGCGATGCTGCAATTAGCAGGTACGCACTATGAGAGGCGGCTCCCGGTTTTATATGTATTGCCTTGCACTCAGGCATCGCCGCGCTATCGAAAAATCGTTGCAAGCAGAACAGATGCTGGCAACAACGTTTGTTTAAATTTAAGTATAGGGATGAAAATTAAGTGAATACATTTTGGCTAATAGCTGCTGGTTTGATAGTCATTATTGCTGCTGCACTCGTGTTCGTGTTGCTGCCGTGGTTGCGCAAGATTCAAAAGGAAACCCTGACCACACCGAACGGTGTGGTGGTCATACTCACCGGTAGCCGCACACCGGCAATCGTGGTCGGCGTTGCAATTTTCTTATTTGCGGTGGCCTTGTACCTCGCCTGGAGCAAACCGGTTATCAGCACGCCAAGCCCGTCCCAGATAGCGCAAAATGGCCCAATGGCACCAGAACACATCGAAATGATAAAGGGGCTGAACGCACGACTAGAGCAGAATCCAAACGATGGCAAGGGTTGGTCTATGCTGGCACGTTCTTATGCGGTGCTGGGGCGCTATAGCGAATCTGCAGCGGCTTATGAAAAAGCGACCAATCTGATTCAAAACGATGCTGCGTTGCTGGTCGACTATGCCGACGTATTGGCGATGGCAAACGGAAGGAACTTGCAAGGCAAGCCGCTGGAACTGATCCACAGCGCGCTTAAAATCGACCCCAACAACGCCAAGGGTCTGCTATTGATCGGGAAGGCAGCCTACCAGGCTGGAGACTTCACCCACGCGGTAGGCTATTGGGAAAAGCTGCTGCAGTCGTTGCCGCCAGATTCGCCGCTCGCCAAGCAAATCAGCGACAACATTGCCCAGGCACGCGCACAGGCAAAGTAATGTCGGCCGATTCTGCGTTCAAGATCAGCGCAACTAACTTGCAGACGGTAATCGACAGAGCCGGATCGTCGTAAGCTGCGTTGATAACCCCAACAATTTTGGGGAGCAGGTTATCGCCGTGTTTAGTTCCTCGATTCAGCTTTCCACCGCCTGGCCGGACTCATCAAGCAGGCTTGGCTGAAAAGCGGCGGAGTCTATGGCTACCTCAAAGTCGCTGACGACCTGCGCGTTATCTGGGCGAGCGCTACGGCAAGCACCTCGTCTATTGATTGATGTCGAAGGGCTGCGCTCGCAGACGGGTTGCCACCGTCGACCTGGGAAACGCTTTGGCCGACTTTCGATGATCGCCCCTAACCACGTTCAGCTGCAGTTCGACGTTAGCGAACCGAACAGGGTGTGGGTCACCGACCCTTCGACTTCGCTCGGGACAGGCATCACCTGCATCCGCACCCATGAGGGCTGGCTATACCTGTCGGTGGTGCTCGACTTGTTCTCGCGCAAAGTGATTGGCTGGTCGATGCCATCACGCATCGATAGGGAGCTGGCGCTTAATGCGGTTACTGATGGCGGCGTGGCGCAGACAGCCCGCGCAAAAGGTGATCGTCCATTCCGATCAAGGCAGCCATAACCAATGACTTGGATGTCGTTATGAGAAACTACAGTTGGTAGTTCCACCAGGAGTTCTATCAGTTCAGCAGTTATGACTGGCGATACTTACTCAAGGCGCATAAGTTGGTGGGCAGTATGAGTCGTCGGGACAACTGTCACGACAACGCAGTGACCGGAAGCTTCTTCCAGTTACTCAAACGTGAACGTATCAAACGCAGGACATACATCGACCGTGAGGAAGCCAGGCGGGATGTGTTTGACTATATCGAGATGTTCTACAGTCCAAGACGTTGTCATGGGTACAATGGTCGCCTGTCTCCGGTCGAGTTCGAGAGACGGCATTTCGAGAGGCTAAAGAGTGTCTAGTAAATCAAGTGCGATTCAAAGAACTATGCTGTCAAAGTATCGGGCAATAATTAACACAGGATGGTGAGCATGAAGCCAGGAAGAAACGACCCGTGCAGTTGCGGGAGCGGGAAAAAATACAAGAACTGTTGTCTGGGGAAAGCCGGATTTCACCCGCCTCATTCGTCGGCGCCTGCATCGGACGAAATAAACCTGCTTGATTCACTGTTCAGCACCGGCCGCTTTGTGGAACTGGAAGACCGGGCGCGCCCACTGCTTAAGCTGTATCCGGATTCCGGGGTCGTCTGGAAGCTGTTCAGCTTGTCACTTCAGTTGCAAGGTAAGGATGCGCTGTCTGCCATGCAAAAGGCAGCGGAGCTGTTGCCAAACGATGCCGAGGCACACGGTAATCTTGCCGCTCTTCTTCGTGCCCGCGGACAATTCGAAGCCGCGGTGACAAGTGGCCGCCGTGCATTGCAGATCAGACCCGAATTCGCAGGGGGACACAATAATCTGGGAGTTGTCCTGCAAAGTCTCGGTCGAATTGATGAAGCAATGGCAAGTTACCGCCGTGCGCTGGAGATCAAACCCGGTTTCGCCGAGGCGCACAACAATCTGGGTGGTGTCTTGAAAGAACTGGGGCAACTTGATGGAGCAGTGGCCAGCTATCGTCGCGCGATCCAATTCAAACCCGGTTTCGCCGAGGCGCACAATAACCTGGGTGGTGTGTTGAAAGAACTGGGGCAACTTGATGAAGCGGTGGCCAGCTATCGCAATGCGTTGGAGCTCAAACCCGATTATGCCGAGGCACACAGCAATCTTGGTATTGTCATGCGTGAACTCGGGCGTCAAGATGAAGAGGCAGAATGCTATCGCCGGGCGCTGGAAATCGATCCGGAGTGCGTTAATGCGATGCTCGGGATAGGGCATCTATGCATGGAAAGCGGTGACATGACCGGTGCTGAAGACCAGTTCCGAAAAGCGCTGGAGATCAAAGCAGATGACATGGATGCACGCTTTCTTCTCGCACAAGTCGGCAAGGTGAAAGTCGGCGATGAAAATCTTGCCGCGCTGGTGGCGATGGAAGCTGCCGAACGTAATGGCGCACCGCCCTTGCTGTACAACAAGGCAATTTCCCTTCAATTCGCATTGGGTAAGTGTTTTGATGATCTCGGCGATTATGATCGGGCATTCCCACACTTTATCGAGGGGTGCAAACTGAAGCGCGCTACTTTCGCGTATGACGCCGGGAAAACGTCACGATACTTCACTGACATCATGCGGATTTTTGATCAAGCGACGATTGAACGTCTGCGGGGCGGCGGTGACTCATCCCAGCTGCCTATTTTTGTGCTGGGTATGCCGCGTTCCGGCACCACGCTGACCGAACAGATTATTTCCAGTCATCCCGATGTGCATGGTGCAGGGGAGTTGCCCGACTTGATGGCGATTGCGCAACGCGATGTTGCCGGGACGGGGGCGGTATTCCCAAACAACATTCCTGCGCTCGATCTGGCAGGCCTCGGAACATGGGGAGCGGATTATGTTAACGGACTGCAGCGCCGCGCACCCACTGCAAAGCGCATTACCGACAAGATGCCGGTAAACTTTCTTGCTATCGGTCTGATACACATGATGCTGCCAAATGCGAAGATCATCCACGTCGACCGCAACCCGGTGGATACCTGCCTTTCCTGCTTTATGCAGTTGTTCAGCAGCAGGCAGGATCAAACCTACGATTTGGCGGAGCTGGGACGGTATTATGTCGACTATGCGCGTTTGATGGAGCATTGGCGAAACGTGCTGCCCAAAGGGGCTTTCCTCGATGTGCAGTATGAAGATATTGTCGCGGATCAGGAAACCCAAGCGCGTCTCATGATAGCCTTCTGTGGCCTGGATTGGAACGATGCCTGCATCGACTTCCACAAGAACAAACGCCCGGTTCGGACCGCCAGCGTGTCTCAAGTGCGCCAGCCAATCTACAAGTCTTCGGTGGAACGCTGGCGGCCTTATGAAAAATTTCTTGGCCCGTTGCTGGATGCGCTTGACGATTTGGCGCCAAAGCGGGCTTGAGCATCAGGTAACAAAGCGCATAAGAACTACTGTTCACGACAGAACCGGGCCTTACCGTAAGGCCTCACCATGTTGACGGATCATTATGAAGTGCTAACTGAAAATCAGGGGCGATTCAAAGAGCTATGCTGTCAAAATATCGGGCAGTAATTAACACAGGATAGTGAGCATGAAGCCAGGAAGAAACGACCCATGCAGTTGCGGCAGCGGGAAAAAATTTAAGCACTGTTGCGAAGGGAAAGTCGCGTCCCTGCCTCCGGCACCTTCACCCGCTGAATTAAACCAGCTTGGCATCTTGTTTAACACAGGCAGTTATGCTGAACTGGAAAGCCGGGCGCGTGCACTGCTCGGGCAGTATCCAGACTTTGGTTTCGGCTGGAAGCTATTGGGCGCATCACTGCAGATGCAGGGCAAAGACGCACTGCCCGCGTTTCAAAAGACCGCGCAACTATTACCCGATGATGCCGAAGCGCAT
>PLBS01000133.1 GCA_003134595.1 Gallionella sp.
CCATCGCTATTCGGCGAAGTAATATGGTAGGCGTCGCCGCTCATGCCATAACCAGTCAGTTCCGCGTAAATCCTGGCTCCGCGCGCCTTGGCGTGTTCATATTCTTCCAGTACCAGCACACCCGCACCTTCACCCATCACGAAACCATCCCTATCCTTGTCCCAAGGGCGGCTGGCTGTGGCCGGATCATCGTTGCGTGTGCTGAGTGCACGTGCGGAAGAAAAACCACCCACCGCCAGCGCGCACAAGGTCGCTTCAGAGCCGCCCGCAATCATCACATCCGCATCGCCATACTCGATGATACGCGCCGATTCGCCGATACAGTGCGTACCGGTGGTGCAAGCAGAGACCATCGCCAGATTCGGGCCTTTTAACCCGTACATCACGGAGAGATTGCCGGAAATCATGTTGATGATCGTGCCCGGAATGAAGAACGGCGAGATTTTGCGCGGCCCTGCGGCGAGGTAATCGTTATGCGTGTCTTCAATCATCGGCAGGCCGCCGATGCCCGAACCGATATTCACGCCGATACGCTCGGCATTCTGCTCGGAGACTTCCAGCCCGGAATCCTTGAACGCCTCCATGCCGGCCACCAGACCGAAATGGATGAACCTGTCCATGCGGCGTGCATCCTTGGCGGAGAGAAATTGCGTGACATCGAAATCCTTCACTTCGCCGGCGATCTGGGCTGCCATCGCGCTGGCATCGAAGTGCGTGATTTTGGTGATACCGGACTTACCCGCGACGATATTCTGCCACACTGTGGGAATCCCTATCCCGACCGGGGAGATGATCCCCAGCCCGGTAATGACGACTCTACGTTTAGACAAATTGACTCCGCCAAACAGAAAGGATGGACAAGCAGAAAAAGATGGGCAAAAGGAATTAAGAAGTGGATTACTTTTGATGTGCCAGGACGTAGTCTATGGCTTGTTGTACGCTGGTGATCTTTTCTGCATCTTCGTCCGGGATGTCACATTCGAACTCTTCTTCCAAAGCCATTACCAGTTCAACGGTGTCCAGCGAGTCCGCCCCCAAATCGTTGACAAAAGAAGATTCGTTCTTGACTTCAGATTCGTTTACACCCAGTTGCTCGGCAACGATCTTTTTAACACGTTGTTCAATAGACATCATTATTCTCCTACCCTGATTAAAGTTCAAAAAAGCAGTGGCATTGTATCAAATTTGCCAAAAAATCCAAACAACTTGTATTCGATGCGGTTGAATTATCAACCGGGCATCAGGCCGGATTTCCCTATTCTCGCTGAAGGGAACCTCTAAAGATGGCGGATTACAGGAATCAGGCGCTGGACACCTCTTCAGCAGGCGGCTGGGGTTGGTCATTCTGGGGCTGCTCGCCCTGAGGTGCGATTTTTCGTTGCCGCTTTTCTTCCTGCTTCTTTTTCTTGGCAATCTCTTTCTGACGTTTTTCGAACGTGTAATTTGTTTTGGCCATTTGCAATCCTATTTCAATGTAATTTTGGGTTGAGGCAGACTATGATAGCAGGTACCTTTGGTTTGTTTAAATCTGTAGGGGTTTTGTTTTTAAATACGTAGGGCGGGATAGCCTGATCAGTCTGCTAGAATGATTCGAATTGCCATGTGAAAATCAAGTCCGGCTCTCACTGAACTATGACTATAGTCGCTGTATTTAACCAGAAAGGCGGGGTTGGAAAAACCACCACGGTTCTTAATCTGGCCGCCGCGCTGGCGCGTCGTGGACGCCAGCCCGTTGGCATCGATCTTGACCCTCAGGCGCAATTCAGTTCCATTACCGGCATTACCGCGCATTCGGGCGATGACAGCATTTACAGCCTGTTTCAGCGCAATCGCCCGTTGCGCGAACTGATACGCGAGTCGCCAAGCGGAATCAATGTCATTTCTTCACACGTCGAACTATCCAAGGTGGACGCGCTGCACGGCAAGGGTTACAACGCAATTAACAAGTTGAACACAAGTTTGCAGGCGGAAAAATCGAGGTTCGGAAATACACCCTGGATAATCGACTGTAGCCCGTTGGTTGGCGTCCTTTCCCTAAATGCGATATTTGCCTGCGATGCTGTGATCGTTCCGATTTCGGCCGATTACCTGTCAATTAACGGTGCCTTCCAGATCGTAAAAACCCTTAAGGCGCTCGAGCAGGTCCTGAAGCGCCGAGTTAATCGCCGTTATCTGCTCACCCGTTTTGACTCACGACGGAGTATGGCAAAAATCATTTTGAATATGGCGCAAACGGAATTCGGTGCGGATGTTTGCCGGACAGTCATCTCGGAAAATGTCAGTCTGGCGGAAAGTCCGGCATTGCACAAGACGATCTTCGAGCACGCTCCCGACAGTCGTGGTGCGCATGACTATGATGCACTGCTGGATGAATTAATGGCTGACGGTTTTATCGAATAGCACCCGGAAATTCGGAGGAGATCGGGAAAGATGGCAGCCGCGCTTAGCGCCGCTAAATTCTCAATGATGTTTGGTAATCAGCGACAACACTTCTTCAATATCCACCGACTGACAAAGTACCTTGTCGGAGTTGATTGTCTTGCAGTGCGTTACTTCACAATTGCGGTACATCTGGCGCAGCTTACGTTCCGCATCCAAAATATCCTTGCCTTGTATGTGGATGCTCTCGACTTTTTGTCCATCCCGTGTCTTCACGGAGAAATCAAATTTCAGCATAACTTCCCCAAAAAATTACCGTGTAGAAAATTGACATTACAAACCGGGTTTTCCCACTCGGCCAAGTTCTCACACTTGGAGTCTATGGATCAAATGCAAAGCATCAAGGTGTAAGCGGCGAATTATTACATCAAGACATTTCGTTCGCCATCATCCAAGTTGCAGTGCCCACCCTACTCCATATACATTCCGCCATTCACATGCAAGGTAATACCCGTGATATAAGCTGCTCCTGAACCAGCCAGAAAAGCCACGGCGGCGGCGATGTCGGCGGGTTGGCCGAGTCGTTTCAATGGCACGTGTTCGACCAGTTTGGCGCGTTGTTCTTCGCCCAGCGCGTTGGTCATGTCGGTATCGATAAATCCGGGGGCGACACAGTTCACGGTGATGTTGCGGCTGCCGATTTCCTGGGCGAGGGACTTGGTGAAGCCGATAATACCCGCCTTGGAAGCGGCGTAGTTGGCCTGCCCGGCGTTGCCCATACTACCAACTACCGAGGAGATGCTGATAATGCGCCCGCCTCTGACCTTCATCATGGCGCGCAGTACGGCGCGGCTGAGACGGAACACCGATTTGAGATTGGTCGCCAGCACGTCGTCCCACTCTTCGTCGCTCATGCGTGCCAGCAAATTGTCGCGGGTGATGCCGGCGTTGTTCACCAGTATCGAGATTTCACCGAATTGCTTGCGCAGTTCGGCCAGCACTTGCTCGGTTTGTGCCGCGTCGTTGACGTTCAACGCCATGCCCGTACCCTTGATGCCCGCAGCATCCAGGTACGCGCTGATCGCTTGCGCGCCTGTGTCGCTGGTGGCCGTGCCGATCACGGTCGCGCCCTGCTTGCCCAGTTCCAGCGCGATGGCTTGGCCGATGCCGCGACTGGCTCCGGTGATTAATGCGATCTGTCCTTGTAGTGTCATGTCGGGGGTCTCATTACGCTAGTGTGGTCAAAGCCAGCGTCAGTGCTGCGCCGTCGTTGATGGCTAAGGCTTGTTGGCCGGTGGCGATGCGTTTGTTCAGCCCCACCAGCACTTTGCCCGGTGCGCATTCCACATTGTGGGTGATGCCCTGCTTGCCAAATTCCAGCACGGTTTCCACCCAACGCACCGGCGAATACAACTGGCGCACCAGTGCGTCCTTGATCGCNNCCAAATAGTCGCGCAATTGTTGCGCCGCACCCTTCAACAAACTGCAATGCGACGGCACACTCATCGGCAGCATGATCGCGCGCTTTGCGCCCTTGGCCTTGGCCAACTCCATGCCGCGCTCGACTGCGGCGCGATTGCCGGCGATCACCACTTGGCCGGGGGAATTGTAATTCACCGCTTCCAGCACTTCGCCTTGTGCACCCTCGATACACACGGCACGCACCGCATCGTCATCCAGACCGAGTATCGCGGCGATGCCGCCCACGCCTTCCGGCACGGCCTGCTGCATACATTGCGCACGGTAGCGCACCAGCGGCAACGCATCGGCAAAACGCAACGCACCGGCAGCGACCAGCGCGGTATATTCACCCAGGCTATGCCCTGCCATGATGAATGGAGCCGCGCCGTCCTGCGCTTGCCAGGCGCGATATACCGCCACACCTGCGGTCAGCATGATAGGCTGGGTGTTCACGGTAGTGTTCAGATCGGCATCACTGCCTTCCGCGACAAGTTGCCATAAGTCTTGTCTCAACACATCGGAGGCTTCGGCAAAGGTGTTGCGCACTGCGGGGAAATCGGCGTAGCCGTTCATCATGCCGCGCGATTGCGAACCTTGGCCGGGAAATACGAAAGCGAATTTAGTCATGTTAAAACCAGTCGTAAGTTAGTAGACGTAAGACGTAAGTTGTGAGTTGGTAGCCGTTTTTGTTTTAACTAATAACTTACGTCTACCAACTGCATTCAAGCTACCAGCGAATTAAAACGGCACCCCAGGTAAACCCGCCACCCACGGCCTCCAGTAAAATATTCTGCCCCGCCTTGATGCGACCGTCGCGCACCGCAGTATCCAATGCCAAAGGAATCGAGGCCGCCGAGGTGTTGCCGTGAGTGGCGACAGTGACAATCACCTTATCCATGCTTAAACCGAGCTTTTTGGCGGTAGCTTCCATGATGCGGATGTTGGCCTGATGTGGTACCAGCCAATCGATATCGGAACCTTGCAGGTGGTTTTCTTCGAGCACTTCTTCGACCACTTCGCTCAGCACTTTGACGGCAAACTTAAAAACCGCCTGGCCTTCCATCTTGATGAATGGATCACCTTGCACTTCTCCGTTGCGAACATTACCTTCGGCTTTCAACATGCCGCGATGACTGCCATCGGCGTGCAACTTCGCTGCGACGATGCCGGGCGTTTCAGAGGCACGCAACACTACCGCACCTGCTCCGTCGCCGAACAATACGCAAGTGGTGCGATCGTTCCAGTCCAAAATGCGCGACAGCACTTCCGCACCGACCACTAACGCCGTCTTGGCTTGCCCGCTACGTATGTACAAATCGGCAGTGTTTATGGCATAGACGAAGCCGCCGCATACCGCCTGCATGTCGAATGCGGCGCAGCGATTCTTGATACCGAGTTTGTCTTGCAGGATGCAGGCAGTGCTGGGGAAAACTTGGTCTGGGGTAGTGGTCGCAACGATCACCAGATCGATCTCATCCACGCTGATACCCGCTGATTCGATTGCTCGGAGACTGGCTTGCAGGGCAAGGTCGCTGGTGAGTTCGTTGTCTGCCGCGATATGCCGCTCGACGATGCCGCTACGCGACACGATCCAGTCGTGCGAGGTTGCAACGATTTTTTCCAGATCGAAATTGGTCAATACCTTGCTGGGCAAGTAACTGCCTGTGCCAATAATTTTTGAATACATCAGGCCACTCCTTGCTCAGTGTTTTGACGCTGGTGGTGCCACCTCTCGATATGTTCGCTGATGTGTTGCAACATGCCGCCGCGCGCTTCTTCTGCGGCGCGCTCAATGGCGCAGCGAAAAGCAAAGACATCCGCCGAACCGTGACTTTTCACTACGATACCCTTCAAGCCCAACAGGCTCGCGCCGTTGTAGCGACGATGATCCAGTCTGTGCTTGAAGGCTTTCAGCACCTGAATCGATACCAGCGCGGCCAGCTTGGTGAGCGCGTTGCGACTAAATTCTTCGCGCAAAAAACTGCCCATCATTTGCGCCACGCCCTCTGCGGTTTTCAGCGCGACATTACCGACGAAGCCATCGCACACCACCACGTCGGTTGTGCCTTTGAAAACGTCGGCACCTTCGACGTTTCCGTAGAAATTCAGGTCGCTGGCTCGCAGCAATTCTGCAGCCTGCTTGACCACCTCGTTGCCCTTGATCTCTTCGCTGCCGATATTCAGCAGGCCAACGGTGGGATTAGGCTTATGCTCCAAAGCGGTGACCAGCGTGGAACCCATCAGGGCGAATTGAAGCAGATGCTCGGCGCTGCAATCGGTGTTGGCTCCCAAATCCAGCATACAGACCTGGCCTTTTTTGGTTGGCAGATAAGAAGCGATCGCTGGACGATCGATGCCCGGGATAGTTTTCAGCACATAGCGTGCCGTTGCCATCAACGCGCCGGTATTTCCGGCACTTACGCAAGCCATTGCCTCACCGCTCTTGACGAGATTGATGCTGACCCGCATCGAGGAATCTTTTTTACCGCGTAGCGCGGATTGTGGCTGCTCGTCCATGCCCACCACTTCACTGGCTGGATGAATGCGCAAATGCACGCTGGGCTGTACACCCAAGGCACGCAACTCGGTTTCAATGGCATCGGGGATACCCACCAGAACGATGGTATCGTTGGGGAACTGCTGCAGATACTCAACTGCAGCAGGGATGGTGACCGTCGTGCCGTGGTCGCCTCCCATCGCATCTATGGCTAATGTGACATCCACTAAGCGATCCTTGGCTAAGGCTAACAGAAAAGAAAACGCAGCCGACCTTAATGATCGGCTGCGCTACTTGAAGGCTTAATCGCCCTTGGTCTTGACTACCTTCTTACCGCGGTAAAAACCGGTTGGGCTAATGTGGTGACGCAAATGGGTCTCGCCCGTAGTTGGCTCAACCGCTGTCGCCGGGTTGGTCAAAAAATCATGGGCGCGGTGCATGCCACGCTTGGATGGGGACTTTTTATTCTGCTGAACTGCCATGGTAACTACTCCTAAAAAAACTGTTTAATTACGTTTCAATTTCGCTAAAACCGCAAAAGGATTTTTTTCTTCCCTATGAGCATTCTCGCCATCTGTCGCCTGACAAGCACCCAACTCATGTTTGGGCGCGATTGGCAGGCTCAACAAAATCTCTTCTTCCAGCAGATCCAGCACATTCAAATGCGTATCCGCCAAGATGCTATCGAACTCTTCTTCCTCCCCGCCTGCAACATTATCGTCCAGCGCATCCAGACTAGCCTGATCGTGCAGCAACAAGCGCGTATCAAGCCGCACCGGATAATCCAGGCCATTCAGGCAACGCTGGCAACGCAACCGACATTGCCCAACCACGCTTAAATCCAGAAAGTGTGTGCCTTGTTTATCCACACCACCTTGCACTGTGTAACTCAAAATTCCCTGCGGATTTTCCAGTATCTCCAGCAAACGCGGCAGTTCGGCAATCTGCACTTCACCACGAATTCCCCGACCATTTCTGGCAAAATCCAAGCTATCGATGAAAGGCCGTGCGTTCATGAGGCGCGCATGATATATTTTTCGCTGCTCCCTGTCAAAAATCCTAAGGAATATCGGAAGCCTCTAAGAATTCACTTTTTCGTGATGAAGCGCAAGGAGCCGCGCAGCGAATGACGAGGCATATCGAATTGATAGACGAGGAATGAGCGAGCACGCGACGCAGCGGTTCGCACGACAAATGAATTATTAGAGGTTTCCATTGTTGAATTCTCGGTTGCTTGTCCTTGCCTCCAGCTCCATTTACCGCAGCGAACTTCTCAAACGGCTACAACTCCCATTTGAGACCGCCGCACCGAATGTGGATGAAACGCCCTTACCGCATGAATCGGCGCGTGCCACCACGGCACGACTCGCGAAGGAAAAAGCCCGTGCTGTAGCCGGCAATTATCCTGACGCGTTGATCATCGGCTCCGACCAAGTCGCCCTGCTGGAAGGCCGGCAGCTTGGCAAACCGCTCACCCACGACAATGCGGTCAAGCAGTTGCGCGCCATGCGCGGCAAGACCACGCATTTCTATACCGCACTGACACTGTTGAACAGCAGAACCGGCACCGAGCAAACCGAAGTGGCGGAAAACTACGTCACCCTGCGCGACCTCAGCGACGCAGAGATCGAGGGATATTTGCTCAAGGAACAGCCCTATCACTGCGCCGGAAGCGCGAAATCCGAAGGTCTGGGCATCGCGCTGATGAGCAAAATGACCGGTGACGATCCCAACGCACTGATCGGCCTGCCGCTGATTTTGCTGATCCAAATGCTGCGCCGCGAAAACGTGCGCCTGTTCTGATTCTATTTTCCGATCCATAGTGCAGTAACGTTTGGCGGGTTCCACCCGCCAGATATAACTGTCGGGCGTAGCCCGACCTACAATTGATTTTGCTTTTGAAATGCAAAAGGAACGACACACCATGACCGCTAAACCCGGCACGCTCTACCTGATTCCCTGCACGCTGGGCGATACACCCGCCGAACAGGTCTTGCCGCAGCACGTCATCGACGTGGCGCGCAAGTTAGGGCATTTCGTGGTGGAGCAACCCAAGACCGCGCGGCAATTTCTCTCCGCACTCAAACCCGAACGTCCGATCCAGTCTTTGCACTTCGCCACGCTAAACGAACACACCGCCGCTAACGAATTATCCGAACTGCTGGCCCCGCTACTGGCTGGGCATGATGTCGGCATCATTTCCGAAGCGGGTTGTCCGGGCATCGCCGACCCGGGTGCGGATTTGGTCAACTTGGCGCACCGCAACGGCATCCGCGTCGTGCCGCTGGTCGGTCCTTCCTCTATTTTGTTGGCGTTGATGGCTTCCGGCCTGAATGGACAGTGCTTCACCTTTCACGGTTACTTGCCTATAGCAGAGACGGAAAGAAACAGGGCGATTGCGAAGCTGGAAGAGGAATCCGCAAAACGCAAACAAACCCAACTGTTCATCGAAACTCCATACCGCAACGACAGGATGTTCAGTGCCCTGCTCGCACTCTGCCGCCCGGAAACGCAGCTGTGCGTCGCCACCGACATCACTTTGCCCGGCGAACAAATCCAGACGCGCTCCATCGCGCAGTGGAAATCGCAGCCTATCCAGCAACTTAACAAGCGTCCGAGCCTGTTTCTGCTGCTTGGGAAAAGTTAATTTAGTTGCCCAACCAGCCGCTTTCTGGTATTAAGGCGGACTTTAATTTTTATCCCATTGGAGAAGTGCAATGCCGGTACTGTCACACAAACCCGTCGTCCCTTACAAAGCCAAAAAGGGCGAGGCTTACATGAACCCCAAACAGCTCGACCATTTCCGCCAAATCATGAACGATATCAAGGCTGGACTGGGTAAGGATATTGATCGCACCGTACACACCATGCAGGACGAGGCAACGGTATTCGCCGATCCGAATGACCGCGCCACACAAGAATCTGACATGGGCCTGGAACTGCGTAACCGCGACCGCGAACGCAAGCTGATCAAGAAAATCAATGAAATGCTCGCCAAGATTGATGCGGGTGAATATGGATACTGCGATAATTGCGGTGTCGAGATCGGTTTGAATCGTCTTGAAGCAAGGCCTACCGCCACTCTGTGTATCGACTGCAAGACCCTGGACGAGATTCGCGAAAAACAGGTGGCCAAATAATTTTTGGCTATCTGTTTTCGGCGCAGGCTAACTTGTGCGTAGCACAAGTTAAGTCGAAGCCAAAAACTCCTTAACTATTTGGCTATCTGTTTTCGGCGCAGGCTAACTTGTGCGTAGCACAAGTTAAGTCGAATCAAAACGGTAGGAGCGGGCCATGCCCGCGATAGAAGGCGTGTTCGGGTCGCGTCCATGTGACGCTCCTACATGATTGGGTTGCATGGAATTGGAATTACCAGGTAACTGACCGCTCCCTACCTCGAGCGGTTAAGCAAAAAAAGCCCCGCCAGTTTTGGCGGGGCTTTTTTATATTCCAGCAACCTAGTCGGGCGCGTGGGCGGGAGCGGCAACAGGCGCAGCCAACAATGCCTTCATGCTCAGCTTCATACGTCCCTTGTCGTCCACTTCCAGCACCTTCACGCGCACGATCTGGCCTTCCTTGAGGTGGTCTGCCACGCTGACGACGCGTTCGTGGGCAATCTGGGAAATGTGCAACAGGCCGTCTTTGCCCGGCAACACATTCACCAATGCGCCAAAGTCGAGCAGCTTGACCACCGGACCTTCGTAAATCTTGCCGACTTCCACGTCTGCCACGATGTCCTCGATGCGCTTCCTGGCCAATTCGCCTGCTTCGCCGCTCACGCAGGCGATAGTGATGTTGCCTGAGTCATCAATATCTATCGTCGTGCCGGTTTCTTCGGTCAAGGCACGAATCACTGAGCCGCCCTTGCCGATCACGTCGCGGATCTTTTCCGGATTGATCTTCATCTTGATCATGCGCGGCGCAAATTCGGAAACTTCGGTACGCGCATTGGGCATGGATTGCTTCATCAAGCCGAGGATGTGCATACGGCCTTCGCGAGCCTGGATCAACGCAGCCTGCATGATGTCGCGCGTGATGCCGTTGATCTTGATGTCCATCTGCAAAGCGGTAATACCGGTCTCAGAGCCGGCCACCTTGAAGTCCATATCGCCCAAGTGATCTTCATCGCCGAGAATATCGGTAAGCACCGCGAAGCGATTGCCTTCCTTGATCAGACCCATGGCAATGCCTGCCACATGCGCCTTGAGCGGCACACCGGCATCCAGCAACGACAAGCATCCGCCGCACACTGAAGCCATCGAGCTGGAGCCATTGGATTCGGTGATCTCAGATACCACGCGAATCGCATAGCCGAAATCATCTTCGCTGGGCAACACCGCAACCAGCGCGCGCTTGGCCAAACGGCCATGACCGATTTCGCGACGCTTGGGCGTACCCACACGACCGGTCTCGCCAGTGGAATACGGCGGGAAGTTGTAATGCAGCATGAAGCGGTCGGTATATTCGCCTTGCAGCGCGTCGATTTTCTGGGAATCGCGCATACTGCCCAAAGTTGCCACCACAATGGCTTGCGTTTCGCCGCGCGTGAACAAAGAAGAGCCGTGGGTACGCGGCAATATGCCGTTACGTATCGTGATCGGACGCACGGTACGCGTGTCGCGACCATCGATGCGCGGTTCACCGCCGAGAATTTGTCCGCGCACAATTTTGGCTTCCAGCGCGCTGAACAAATCATTGATGTGGTTCTTATGAATGGCAACTACTTCCGGCGCCATTGCCGCCATCACTTTATCGTGAATCGCAGCCACCGCATCGGTGCGCGCCTGCTTGGAACGAATCGCATACGCTTGTCCAAGTGCAGCTTCGGCTATGCTGGAAACCTGCGCAATCAAGGCTTCGTCCGCGGCCGGAGCAGTCCAATCCCATGCATCGGCACCCACCGCATCGGCCATTTCGTTGATCGCCTGAATCACGACTTGCATCTGCTCGTGACCAAACATCACCGCGCCCAGCATGATCTCTTCCGACAACTGTTGCGCTTCGGATTCCACCATCTGCACAGCGCGCTCGGTACCGGCAACCACCAGATCCATTTGCGAAGTCAGCAGTTCGGTGGCGGTCGGGTTGAGCAGATATTGGCCGTTGGCATAACCCACGCGCGCCGCACCTATCGGGCCGTCGAACGGGATACCGGACAAAGCCAGCGCCGCAGACGCGCCTATCATGGCAGGAATATCGGAATCGATTTCGTTATCCGAAGACATCACCGTCGCGACGATTTGCACTTCGTTGTAAAAACTTTCCGGGAACAGCGGACGCAGCGGACGATCGATCAAACGGCAGGTCAAAATTTCTTTTTCACTCGGACGACCTTCGCGCTTGAAAAAACCGCCGGGAATCTTGCCCGCTGCGTAAGTCCTTTCCTGATAATCCACGGTGAGCGGGAAAAAATCCTGCTCAGGCTTGGCATCTTTTCTACCGACCACGGTGACCAGCACCACAGTATCATCCAAACTGACCATCACCGCGCCGCTGGCTTGACGCGCGACTTCACCGGTCTCCAGCGTGAGTTGATGGTTGCCGTACGCGAATGTTTTTTTATAGTGACTCAAGATAGACCTCTCTGTGCATGGCATGACGCGCAATCGCGGCACACGAAATTCGAAATTGACAAGACGAAACAACACGGGCCGCATATGCGACCCGCTGGATACAAACTGTTACTTACGGATTTCCAGGCGTTGGATCAGCGCGCGGTAGCCCGCATCGTTCTTGCTCTTCAGGTAATCGAGCAGCTTGCGGCGGCGGCTTACCAGACGCAGCAGACCGCGACGGGAATGGTGATCCTTGACATTGTCTTTGAAGTGTTCGGTCAGATAAGTGATGCGTGCAGTGATCAAGGCCACCTGCACTTCGGGGGAACCCGTATCGCTCTTGGCACGTTGAAAGTCGGTAACGATTTGCGCTTTTTGCGCGGCGGTAATTGCCATTGGTTTTGCTCTCCTGAAAAAAGTGCGGCATTCTACCCTTTAACGGGGTTGTTGCTCAACCCCAATTTTTGCCCCGAACCGGTTTGTGCGGCTTGTTTTGCCCGCTGGGCAATAGCTCCGCTCCGTGGGAGCACATCCATAGTTTAGCAACCATTCATTTTCCATACGCCAACAACCCATTGACCTCCTGCACATCAGACTCGGTCAACACTCCCGCTGCCGCCCTGAGCTTGAACCCCTGAAATAACGTGTCGTAGCGCGCTTTCAACAAATCCCGCTGAGCCGTGTAGAGCTGCTGCTCGGCGTTCAACACGTCGATGTTCATATGAATGCCCAACTTGTAGCCGATCTGATTGCCATTGACCGCACTCTTGCTGGATTCGACGGCCGACTCCAGCGCTTCGATCTGAGCCAGGCCGTTTACGATGGCCGCGTATGCCTGCCTGGCATCGGTACCGGACTGGCGCCGTGCCACTTCCAGTTCGGCAGCCGCCTTGTTCTTGTTGGCGATCGCCTCGATCACGCGCGAGTTGGTCGTGCCTCCCGAGAACAGCGGTATGTTTAATTGCACCCCGGCCTGACTGGAGCTGGCGCGTGTCGCAAAAGTGGACGGGGTACCAACAGTCCCGGATGAATAATTATGTTCATATGAGCCTACCAAATCCAGGGTTGGCGAATATTCCGCCCGGTTCTTGCTGACTTCCGCTTCTGCCGCCTTGACAGCCGCTTTCGGTGCCAGCACGGCAGGATTGTTTTCTCGTGCCTGTTCCATCCATGCCCTGGCATCGTCAGGTTGCGGTTTGGGCACAACCACTGTGGGCTGAAGAGCGGCTAGTGTATTGGATGACTGCCCCACCACCTTCTCCAATTCGGCGCGTTTGGCTTCCAGTTCATTCAGTGCCGCGATGCGTTGCGCACGGGCAAGATCAGATCGGGATTTTGCTTCGTGGACATCCGTAATGGCATTCGTACCCGTCTCAAAACCGCGTTGGGCCAGTGCCAGTTGTTCCCCCATCGCATTGACCTGTGCATCAGCGACTTCAATGCTTTCCTGGGCAACCAGCACATCGAAATAGGTTTGAGTCACCCGCAGGATCAGGTCCTGTTCGGCCTGGGTATATTGCGCACGCGCCTGTTCAACCAGCGACGCTGATTCCCGGTATGCGTAGATATTCTGTGCACGGATCAGGGGCTGAGTCAGTTGCAACGTCCATGTCCATGCATGCACATCGCGTGTCACCACAGGGGTATTGGTAAATTTGGATGAGGCAACGGTGGCGTTATCGTTGCCGTTCAGATTCAGCGCCGGCAAAAGCCCTGCTCTCGCCTGGGGAACCTTTTGCTGGGCGGCTTCGAACGCATAGCGCGCCGCATCGAAGGTCGGGTCATTGCCCTGCGCCAACCTGTAGATTTCCAGCAAAGTTTCACCATGGGCCGACAGGCTGAGGCCAGCCAACACCAGCACGACAACAGTACGCCGCATGAATAACCTCGGTCTGAATTTAAGCGACCTAAATTTCAGCGGGCTGGCAAACCGAACCCCTATCCTCACCGTTCGCGCCCGCTTTCATCGAGGGTCTTGCTCACCGGCGAAAGCAGGTATTTCATCACGGTACGGCTGCCCTGATTGATTTCGGCCACGACTTGCATGCCGGGCACCAGCTTCAGCTTCTTTCCTTCCGATTCGAGTACCTGGCTGCTTAACGAGACGATAGCCTTGTAGACCGATGGCGACGGGGACTGCTGCTTGTCTTTGGATTGTGATTGGGATTGATCCTTGGTCTGAGACTGAGTGTCGCTATCGCTGTCCGCCTGGATGCGGGTCACCTCGCCGTCGAGCATGCCGTATTCCGCGAACGGATAGGATGCCAGTTTCACCTTGACCTTCTGGTGGGGATACACGAACCCGACATCGTCGTTCTTGATCATGATCTCCGCCACCAGCGGTTCATTCTCCGGGACGATAGACAGGAGCACCGTACCGGGCGAGACCACCGTGCCGATGGTGTGGGTCGCAATATCTTTCACGATGCCGGACTGTGGGGCTTTTAGTTCCAGTAGTTCCGACTTGTGTTCCTGCTTGAGCCAGTCCTGTTCCAGTTTCCGGTGCTGTCCACCTGCTTCCACCCGCTCGTTCTGCAAGTCGCTGCGGTATTTCGAGGTGGTCTGGTCGATCTGTTTTTTGGCCTGATTGATTGCAGCCTCAAGGCTGGCGACCGTCGATTGCTGTGCGCGCAGGTCTTGTGACTTTTCCAGATAATCGCGCTGTTTGTCCAGCACGGTCATTTGCGGGACGTAGCCATCCTTGCCCATGTCTGCGTATGAGTCGGCCTGCTGCTTGAGGATGGGGGTGATCTGCTGCAGTTTGGTCAACACTTCCCGTGCGGAGTCATACTCGTGTTGCGACTTATTCAACGCATCCTGCGCCTGTTCCAGCGCGTCTGTGTAGGTTAGCCGGCGGTCGCGGTACTGGGATTCGATTTGACGGAACAGATCGTTCGGATCATCGCGTTGCCTGGTCAATGCCTTGCCTGTCAGTTCCGCATCAATGCGGCGCAACTGTAAAGACCGCAGGGCAAGATCGTTCCCGATGGTCTTCGCATCCGCCTCGGCAAGCTGGGTGTCCATGCGCATCAGCACCTGTCCTTGCTTCACCTGCTCGCCTTCCTTGACCAGTATCTCCTGAACGATACCGGCATCCGAAGGCTGGACGATCTTGATGTAAGTCTCCGGCACCAAGCGCCCTTCGGCGCTGGCGATGATGTCCAGTTTGCCGAAGATCGCCCACAGCAGCAGGATGACGAACAGCACACCCACTGTATACATCACCGCTCGCGGCAATCGTGCCGGCGGGCTTTCCTGGATGGATAACAGCCCGGGGGCGAAATCCAGTGACTCCGGGGATAATATGTGAGGTTTGTCGCTCATGGAATCGACCCTGGCTTCGGGCTATGGCCGGATGCACACCTCATCTGATCTGGACCGTTCCGGTGTTGAGCGTCGGCCACGGATTCAGTGTCTGCGGAGCTGCGGCGAACTGGCTGCTCGACAGCGTCGATTCCGCCGCAGAGACGCCGAACCCGGTGAGATTGCCGCTCGTTCCATACGCATAGGCCAGATCCCCTCCCAGTGCTGCGGTGTCGTTGGATGCCAGGTGCGCACTCAGCAGGGAGTCGGTCACGCCCCATGCGGTCAGTCCTGGATTGGCGGCCTGCGCCTGGTTGAAAGCGCTGACCAGGCTCTGGAAGTCGAAGTTCTCGACATTGCTGTTGCTCAGGACATTCGTGGAGCCGGGCGCGAAGTCCGACATGGTTGATGCGATCACTTGCAAATCGACGATGTTCTGACTGCCTGCATACCAGTTCTTGAAGGTGATGCTGTCAGAGGTGTCCACGTCGAGAACCAGGTCGTTGCCGTTCTTCTGCAAGGACAGATCGCTGTAGGCGAAGTTGCCGCCCAGCGAAATGGTGTTGTTCTGACCTGATACGGCGTTGATCACTTCCTGGCCGTCGCCCTTGTTGAATGAGATGATGTTGGTGCCGGAGCCGGTGGTGATGGTGTCGCCTTGACCGCCGATGATGAGGTCGTTGCCGGTTGCGCCCACGAGAGTACCGGCACCGGTGCCTCCCATCAGCAACTGGTTGCCGCCGGCATCCACGCCCTGGCTGCCGTCTGCATGAACCCAGCTATCCCCCACCAGGGTGCCGCTCGCATTGACAGCACTACTACCTGCCGTGCCGTCAGACTTGCTCCATGCCTGGAAGTAAGATCCATCCGGGTTGCTGACAGTGTCGGTATCGTAGGTACTGCCATCCGCGTAGGTGTAATCCACCACGGACTCGGTCACGCCGCTCACGCCGCCGACATTCTGGGTGTTGTCGTAGGTGTAGCTGTAGCCGGCTCCTGCGGTGGCGTTGCTGCCGATGACTTCGCCGGTGACGGCGTTGTAGTCGGTCGAGCCGCTGCTGCCTGCTGAGTTGCTCCAGCTCTGCTGGTACGAACCATTGGGATCGTTCACCGTGTCGGTGCTGTAAGTGCTGCCATCCGCGTAGGTGTAATCNNCCCCGCTGACCCCGCCCACGTTCCGGGTGTTGTCGTAAGTGTAGCTGTAGCCTGCTCCTGCCGTGGCGTTGCTGCCGATCACCTCGCCGGTAGCGGCGTTGTAGTCGGTGGAACCACTGCTGCCTGCCGAGTTGCTCCAGCTCTGCTGGTAGGAGCCGTTCGGATCGTTCACCGTGTCGGTGTTGTAGGTCGATCCGTCCGCATAGGTGTAATCAACTTTCGACTCAGTGACCCCGCTGACCCCGCCCACGTTCTGGGTGTTGTCGTAGATGTAGCTGTAACCGGCACCGGCAGTGGCATTGCTGCCGATGACTTCGCCGGTAGCGGCGTTGTAGTCGGTGGAACCACTGCTGCCTGCCGAGTTGCTCCAGCTCTGCTGGTAGGAACCGTTCGGGTCGTTCACTGTATCCGTAGCGTAAGTCGATCCGTCAGCATAGGTGTAAGCCACCTTGGATTCGTTTACACCGATGACGCCACCGACACTAAAGGTATCGGAACCAGTCATACCATTGGATTGTGTCCAGCTATCGCCGAGCTTGATGCCGTTGGCATCAAAGTTCGTTATAGTGGTATTGCCCATTCCATCATCGACGGTGGTACTGTAGCCAGTCAGAGGATTGCCATTCGCGTCAAAGTTCGAGGTTGAGATGTTGCCATTTACATCTTTGATGTAAGTGGTGTAGCTACCATTCACCTGATAGGTTGTGCCGCTGCTGGTACCGTCTGAGTTGAAGGTGTCACTGCCGTGGGTGCCATCAGCCTTGATCCAGTTGTCGCTCAACTCGTTGCCGTTGGTGTCAAAGTAATCCGTCGTAACATCGCCAAGACCGTCATTGGTGTAGCTGCTGTAGCTGCCGTCCGCATTATAGGTATTGCCGCTGCTAGAGCCGTCGACATTGAAGGTGTCGTTGCCTGAGGTGCCATCAGCCTTTGTCCAGCTATCATTTAGCTTGGTGCTGCTGGCATCGTAGCCAGTCGTGGTGACGTTCCCATGACCATCGTTGACAATGCTGCCATAAGTGCCGTCCAGATTGAAGGTATCGCTTCCTGACGTGCCATCAGCCTTGGTCCAGCTATCGCCGAGTTTGATGCCGTTGTCGCCGTAGTTGGTCGTGGTGGTATCGTCCAAACCATCGTTGGTCGAAACGATGGAGTTCAATACATTTCCGCTGGCATCGAAGTTGGTGAGGGTGCCGTTGCCTTGCCCGTCACCGACCAGCACACTGTAACTTTGCAAGTTGCCGCTGATGTCGAAGTAATTCGTCGTGACGTCGCCGTGTCCGTCATTGGCGTAGCTGCTGTAGCTGCCGTCAGGATTGTAGGCTTTGCCACTGATCGAACCGTCGGTATTGAAAGTGTCGGTGCCGTATGTACCGTCAGCTTTTGTCCAGCTGTCGCCCAACTTGATACCGCTGACGTTGAAGTTCGTCGTGGTGTTGTCGCCGAGACCGTCGTTGGCATAGCTGCTGTAACTGCCATCAGGGTTGTAGGCTGTGCCGTTGCTGGAGCCGTCGGTATTGAATGTGTCGCTGCCGTATGTGCCACCGGCTTTTGCCCAGCTATCGCCCAGCTTGTTGCCGTTGGCGTCAAAGTTGGTCGTGGCAATATCGCCGAGACCGTCGTCGGAATATTGTGTGGTGGATCCATCGGAATTGAAAGTATCGCTGCCTGAGGAGCCGTCGGCATTGATCCAACTGTAACTCAGCTCGTTACCGCTGCCATCCCAGTTTGTTGTCGTCGTATCGCCGTGCCCATCATTGGTGTATTGACTGGTGGAGCCATCGGCATGGTAGGTGTCGCTGCCAGAGGAGCCGTCGGCATATGTCCAACTGTAACTTAGCTCGTTACCGTTGGCATCGTAATTCCATGCCAAGGCATAACCGTACAACTGAAGAGCATTATAGTAACTGCTGTAGCTGCCGTCCGGGTTGTAGGTCGTGCCACTGCTGGAGCCGTCGGTATTGAAAATGTCGCTGCCGTATGTGCCATCGGCCTTGGTCCAGCTGTCGTTGAGCTTATTGCCGCTGGCACCATAGTTGGTCGTGGTGGTATCGCCCAGGCCATCGTTAGTCGAAACGATGGAGTTCAATATGTATCCGCTGGCGTCGAAGTTGGTGAGCGTGCCGTTGCCGATTCCGTCACTCACCAGCACGCTGTAGCTTTGCAGGTTGCCGCTGGCGTCGAAGTAATTTGTCGTAACATCGCCGTGTCCGTCATTGGTATAGCTGCTGTAGCTGCCGTATGGGGTATAAGCTGAGCCGCTGCTAGTGCCGTCGGCGTTGAAGGTATCGTTGCCAGAGGTGCCGTCAGCTTTTGTCCAACTGTCGCTCAGCTTGGCGCTATTCGCATCGTAGTTCGATGTGGTGGTATCGCCCGATCCATCGTTGGTCAGCACGCTATAACCCAGCTCGATTCCATTTGCATTGAAGTTGGTGAGGGTGCCGTTGCCTTGTCCATCGCCGACCAGCACACTGTAACTTTGCAAGTTGCCGCTGACGTCAAAGTAACTCGTCGTAACGTCGCCCAGTCCATCGTTGGTGTAGCTACTGTAACTACCATCAACGTTGTAGGCCGTGCCGGTGCTGGAGCCGTCGGCATTGAATGTATCACCACCAGAGGTGCTGTCAGCTTTGGTCCAACTGTCGCTCAGCTTGATGCCGTTGGAGTTGAAGTAGTTTGTCGTTGTGTCGCCATACCCATCATTTATGTAGCTACTGAAGCTGCCATCAGTGTTGTAATTTGTCTCGCTACTGGAACCGTCGGCATTCCAAATGTCAGTACCATGTGAACCATCGGCGTTTTGCCAGGTATAGGTTTCTGAGCCATCGGCGTACCACGTATCTATGCTATGAGAACCGTCAGCACCTTGCCAAGTTTCGACCCCCGAACCGTCAGCATTGTAGATATCGTTGTAGTAGGAGCCATCAGAATATTGATAGTTGTCGCTCGTCAAATTACCGTTGGCGTCGTAGTTCCTCGTGGTGGTATCGCCCAAGCCGTCGTTGGTGTAGTTGCTGTAACTGCCGTCAACGTTATATGACGTACCGCTGCTGGAACCGTCGGCGTTGAAGGTATCGCTGCCAGAAGTGCCGTCAGCTTTGTTCCAACTGTCGCTCAACTTGATGCTGTTCGTATCGTAGTTGATTGTGGTGGAATTCCCTGATCCATCGTTGGTCAGAACGCTATGACCAAGTTCGATTCCATTGGCGTCGTAGTTGGTGAGGGTGCCGTTGCCTTGGCCATCTCCGGCTAGCACGCTGTAACTTTGCAAGTTGCCATTAGCGTCGAAGTAGTTCGTCGTAACATCGCCATGACCGTCACTGACAGCAGTGCTATACCCTAATTCAGTTCCGCTTGAGTCATAGCTCACTGTCGTAACATCGCCCTGACCGTCATTAGTATAGCTGCTGTAGCTGCCATCCGGGTTGTGTGCCACGCCACTGCTGGTTCCGTCGGTATTGTAGGTGTCGTTGCCGTATGTGCCGTTAGACCGGCCCCACCCATCGTTCAGCTTGATGCTGTTGGCGTCGTAGTTCGCCCAGGTCGAATTGCCCCGTCCATCGTTGGTCTCGATGTAGGAACCCGTCAGGTTTCCATCGGCAGCATAATCCAGTTCGCTGTATGCCCCATGCCCGTTGTCGGTGTAGGTGTAGTGGCCGCCGTCCGAGTAGTAACCCGTTCCGCTGCTGGAGCCATCGGCGTTGTAGGTGTTAATGTAATAGCTTCCGTCCTGATACTGCCATGTATCGCTTAGCAGATTTCCATTGGCATCATAATTTGTAGTGTTGGTGCCGCCCCACACATAAACCGACGTACTGCTGTAACTGCCGTCCACGTTGAATGTGTCGCTGCCAAACGAGCCATCAGCATTGGTCCAGCTGTCGCTGAACTTGTTGCCGTTAGCATCGTAGTTCGTGGTGGTGGAATTGCCCGATCCATCGTTGGTCAAAATGCTATAACCAAGCTCGATTCCATTGGCGTCGAAGTTGGTGAGGGTGCCGTTGCCTTGTCCATCGCCGACCAACACACTGTAACTTTGCAGATTGCCGCTGACGTCAAAGTAATTTGTAGTAGTAACGCCCAGCCCGTCGTTAGTGAAACTGCTGTAACTTCCATCAGTGTTGTAGGCCATGCCGCTACTGGAACCGTCGGTATTGAAGGTATCATTGCCGTATGACCCATCGGCTTTGATCCAGCTGTCACTCAACTTGATGTCGTTGGCATCATAGTCCGTCGTGGTGCTGTTGCCTTGTCCATCGCCAGCCAGCACGCTGTAACTTTGTAAATTCCCATTGGCATCAACGTAATTCGTCGTGCCATTACCCTGACCGTCATTGGAGTAGCTGCTAGAGCTGTTGTTTGGATTGTGCACCGTACCGTTGCTGGAACCATCGACATTGAAGGTATCGGTGCCGTATGTACCATCGGCATTTGTCCAACTATCGTTTAGCTTGATACCGCTGACATCATAGTTCGTTGACGTAGTCATACCGTGCCCGTTATTGACAATTCCGATGTGGCTGCCGTCCACATTGAATGTGTCGTTGCCATATGTGCCGTCAGTTTTTGTCCAACTATCGTTTAGCTTGTTGCCCCACACATCATAGTTGGTCGTGGTAGTTCCGCCTCCTGAGCCTGTCGAAGGGCCGTCATAGGCGATTCCAATGTAACTGCCGTCCGCATTGAATGTGTCGCTGCCGTAGGAGCCGTCGGCTTTTGTCCAGTTGTCGCTTGTCCGGTTGCCGCCCGCATCGTAGTTCGTCGTCGTGACCCCGCCGTGCCCGTCGTTGAAGATGCTGATGCCGACACGGCTGGTTCTGCTGCCGTCCGCGTTTACGATCGTGCTGATGATGTCGCTGCCAAATGTGCCGTCCGCGTGGGTCCAGCTGTCGTTCAGCTCGGTGTACCCGTTGTCGTAATTCGCCGTGAAGGTATTGCCTTGCCCGTGGTCTACAAATGCGGTGAATCCCGTCGTGTTGCCAGAAGCGTCGAAGCGGGTGGTTGTGGTGTAGACATAGCCGTAGTTGTAGTAATCAATCGTATCGTGGCTGCCATCCGGATGGTGGATCACTCCGCTGCCTATGTGGTTGCCGGATGTGTTGAATATATCGCTACCATATGAGCCATCTGCTTTCGTCCAGTTATCACTCGTCTTGTGCCCGGTCGAGTTATAGTTCGCCGTTATAGTATTGTGATGGCCGTCATTAGTGTTGGTGTAATAGCTGCCGTCTGGGCTGTAGCCCGTCATGCTGCTGGAACCGTCAGCATTATTGGTGGAGGTGCCATGGTTCCCATAGCTGTCCTGCCAAGAGTAACTTAGCTGTTTTCCATTGGCGTCATATGTAAAACTGTAGCTACCGTGTGAACCATTGTTGTTCTGCCAGGTGTCACTTAACAGATGGCCGTTGGCATCAAAATTGTCCGCACTGGTGTAGCCCCATCCATCGCTATAGGTGCTGCTGTAGCTGCCATCCGCGTTGAAGGTGTCGTTGCCAAAGGAACCGTCGGCACTGATCCATCTATCGCTTAACCGTGTGCCGATGACATCATAGACCGTCGTGGTGATGACACCCTGCCCGTCATTGACAATGCCAATGTAGCTGCCATCCAGATTGAATGTGTCGCTGCCATATGTGCCGTCAGCTTTTGTCCAACTGTCACTCAGCTTGATGCCGTTGGTATCGTAACTTGTCGTAGTGGTATCGCCGAGTCCGTTATTGGCGATATCGATGTGGCTGCCGTCCGCATTAAATGTGTCGCTGCCTGTGGTGCCGTCAGCTTTGGTCCAGCTATCGCTCAGCTTGGCGCCGCTCGCATCGTAGTTCGTTATGGTGGTATTACCTTGCCCGTCGTTGCTTGAGACGAAAATGTCCAACACATTCCCGTTGGCATCGTAATCCGTCGTAGTGCCGTTCCCTTGTCCGTCACCAGTCAGCACGCTGTAACTTTGCAGGTTGCCGTTGGTGTCAAAGTAATTCGTCGTGACATCGCCCTGACCGTCATTGGTGTAGCCGTTGTAGCTGCCGTCAGCGTTATAGGCCGTGCCGCTGCTGGTACCGTCGGCGTTGAAGGTGTCATTACCGTATGACCCATCGGCATGTTCCCAGTAATCACCCGTCAACCTGCTATCTGCACCATAATCCAGTTCGTTGTATGTCCCATGCCCATCGGCGGTGTAAGTGTAGTAGCTGCCGTCCGGGTTATAGTCCGTCCCGCTGTAGGAACCATCCACATTGTAAGTATCATTGCCATAATAGCCGTCGCTGTTCTGCCAGAAATCACCCACCAGATTGCCATTGGCATCATAGGCATTCATGTTGGCGTTGCCTTGTCCATCGGTCGTGTAAGTGCCCTGACTGCCGTCCATAAACTGGAACTGCGCAATTTGTTGATTGCCGGTCACCCCGTTCGGGGCGAAATTTTGTATCAGGGCGCTATCGCCCTGTGTGCCGTCTTTGACGAGCAGGTCCGCACCCTGCTGGAAGAACTGGACGTTCCCTGCCGTGATGCCTGCGCCGAACCGGATACTGCTGTAGCTGCTGTCCACTATCTGAACGCCCATGCCGCGCTGGAAAACAAATGTGCCCGGATCGAAAGAGGGGGCAGGCGGCGCCATGGCGATCATCTGCGCCATGGTCAGCGTCGTGCCATCGGCGAACGTGAATCCAGACACCCCCGATCCCAACGGATCATTGGTATGCGGGATCATCACCTGGATGTTCTGGCCGTTTGTCCCCCATGAAATGTTGAGGGTGGTGTAATTCGATTGCGGATCGGTGGCAAGACCGCTGATCGAACCGACAGTCTGGCCCCACGACAGATGGAGGGCAGACGCCGAGACACCTGTGCCGAACGCGACAGTGTGCGCAGGAAGGATGCCTTGGGCATAAATGGAGGCCAGCGCCGGAAAATCATTCGCGGAAGTGGGCAGGTTCACCACCGGAACATTGTTGGCCGCGTAATACGGGGAAGGCTGGAGGCCATAAGACCCGATGGAGCTGAACAAGACGGGCAGTGGCGGGTAGTAGATGACGACCCCGTTCTGAATCGCATCCTGTATCTGGCCGCTCCAGTCCCCATTATAGAAAGTATTCAGGGCAGATAAAATTTGTGCGCCAGTGAACCACCCGCTTTGCGATCCATTATTCAGGTAATACATACCGGCATGTTGATAGCTGCTCTGCCAGTCGCTGATGCCCATCGCCTGATAATAAGCATTCAGGAAATTCGTTGTGCCCGTTCCCGCTCCACCGATGATGTCCGTACCAACCGTGGCCGGATCGATCTGGAAGGCGGCACTGCCCGAACCTGCGAACATCTGGTCATTACCGCTTCCTGCAACCAAAATATCGTTGCCGCCGCCACCAATCAGAATGTCGTTGCCTGCATTGGCTGCTATGACGTTATCCAGTTCGTTACCTGTGGCGATAAGGTTGTCGCTTCCTGTGAGTGTGAGGTTCTGCATGTTGGCCGGAAGCACATAACTTACCGAAGAGATTAACGAGTTACTTGCCGCATTCGCATCTGCGATGACAACATCGTCCACATTATTGATGACGAAAGTTTCGTTGCCCGTGCCGCCTATTATCGTATCCACGCCCGCACCCGCAACCAGCGTATCGCTGGTACCTGTCCCGATCAGCGTGTCGTTGCCGCTGCCCGCGTAAATGCGATTGACAAGGTTGGTGCCGGAGAGTTTCTCATCGCCGGTCGTACCGTAGATATCAAAGCCTTTAGTCAGCAGCTGGTCATAAGTGAGCGTTGAACCATCGGCGAAGCTGAAATTTTGGATGAGGTTGGGCGCGAGGGCGTTGGATGGATCAAAGTTGGTAATGTGGATGACATCACCGTTCGTACCCACGCGCAGCATCAGCGAGCCGAGTCCCAGCGTGATCATGCTTGAGTCGATGCCGGCACCAAACTGGATGCTGTTGTAACCGGCCCCCATCGTCTGAACACCCATTCCGAGTTGGGCGACGAATATCTGCGGGTCGAAGGTCGGAGCGGGCGGTGCAAGGGCAGTCATCTGCGCGAGGCTGAGCGTTGTGCCATCGGCGAAGGTGAATCCCGACACGCCCGATCCTGATGGGTCGGTGGAATGTGGAATCATCACCTGCATACTCTGGGTGCCCGCTCCCCAAGTGAGATTCATAGTGGTGTAGTTTAGTTGTGGGTCGGTAACAAGCCCACTGATTGCCCCTGTCGTTTGCCCCCAAGTTAATTGGAGGTCAGTTGGTGCTACACCCTGGGAGAATGTAATCGTCTGCGAGGCAATGCTGCCATCAGCAGCATAGGTCGTGTTGGTGCTGGAGCCATCCGGGGTATAAACATCAGTGCCCGTCATAACGTTTGCGGCAATCCAACTGTCGCTTAATTTGATGTTGTTCGAGGAATAGTTGGTTGTGGTAAAGCCGCCGAGTCCGTCATTGGTATAGCTGAAGTAGCTTCCGTCAGCGTGATGTGTCGTCCCGTTACTGGAGCCATCGAAGTTATAGGTATCGCTACCATAAGAGCCATCAGCATTGCTCCAACTATCGCTTTGTATCATGCCGTTGATGTCATAATTCTCACTGGCGACCCCGCCATTGGCAAAGCTGGTCTCGCTGGACACATTCCCATTGACGTAATAGCTTGTCTTATTTATCGAACCGTCGGCATATGTCTCTAACTTGCCTGATGCGTTGCCATCGCCGTAATAAGACGTAGCACTAGCCGATCCATCGGTATTGGTGATCGACTCATAAGATTTTATGCCATCAGCGTAACAAGTCGTGTGGCTACAAGATCCGTCGGCATTGTTGATTGTCTCGCTGGACATTACCCCGCCAACAAAATAACTTCTGTTGACAGATGAACCGTCGGCACGGGTTAGAGACAAATTAGATAAGCCACCGTCAGTGTAATAATTTGTGACTTCCGAACCGTAGGCATTGGTGCTCACCGAAGAAGACATTTGGCCGTTGACGTAATAGCTGTATGATTGTCTCGAACCGTCGGCATTGACCTGCAACTCTTTAGATGCTGTGTCGTTGAGGTAATAACTCGTAGAGTTACTCGATCCATCGGGAAAGGTATTGATTGTCGATGATCGGCAAACAAAGTTACCGTACCCATAGTTGAGATCGAAGGCATAATAACTATTGGTCATTACTGCGCCATTGGCATAGGTGGTCGTCTCTTTAGAGATAAACCCGTCGGCGTAATAACTCGTGGTTTTAACCGATCCATCCGGCTCGATGGCGATACTCGGATTGCTGAAAGGGGTTGGAACTATGCCCTGACCAGATTCGCTATATGGGTTCCCATTAGTAGTACCATTTTCGGATACCCATCCACTGGCATCTACAATTTTTTCCTGATAATCGCCATTGGCATAATTGGTTATTTCACTGCTTGAACCATCGGCATTAGCGGTTGAGAACCCTGAATCGCCATTGGCGGTACGCCATTCTGTACTCGATACACCATAGGCGGTGCCAACCGTGGTAGAACTATTTCCGGCTCCATTGTTGCTTTTGCTGGTATACGTACCATCGGCATTTACGGTCAAAATATTTTTGGTGATGCCATAAGTCTGAGTGTAGCTACCCGACCCATCGGCATTGATGGTTATCGTTTTTTCATCACCAGCGTAGGAGAATGTATTGGTACCGGTCCCGTCAGGATTTGTGATCAACGAATTATGCAAATAATACACGCCATTATCGATTTCATAATCCTTATAACTACCAGACCTATCTGCATGAGTTACCTCCTCGATATACACCCTACCATCGCTGTAATAACTCGTGAAGGTAGATGAGCCATCCGTCTTGACGCTCTTCACACTAGCCAATGCACCACCAGCATAATAGTATGTCACGGTGTAAGAACCATCGGCATTGGTAATGCCTGAAATAGTGCCATTGGCGTAATGACCCGTGGCACTACTTGACCCATCTGCATTGAAGATATTCACACTACTTGCGCCAGTAGCGTCGTAACTTGCAATGCTTTCTGATCCATCGGAATTGATGATCTGCTCGTAAGCCATCTTGCCGGTGTCGAAATATCTCGTGAAACTCCCCGACCCATCCGCATTGGTGACTGACACAGTGGATATATCACCGTTGGCAAGGTAGGTCGTATCACTATTCGACGGGTCAGTGTTGATGACTAACGAATTAAGTTTGATATTGTTGCTGGTGCTATAGTTTGAAATAGTAAACAAACCAATGGGGTTTTGATCTGAAATTGTGTACGTACCGTCACTATTTACTGTTCGAGTTTCCGAACTTATTAATTTGCCGGACTTGTAGTTGAAGACTGATGTGTCACCGTTCGGATAGGCGGTGGAGACAGTCATTGAATTACCTGTGGTTACCGTGGTCACTGCTGAGCCATCTGCATATGTCTGTGTGATGGAACCATCAGGATTAGTTACAGTGGAAATTGCCGCCGTTGCTATCGGTGAGTAATCAGGTGAAATTGCTCCCAAAAAAATTTGATTTACTACATAAAAGTCATTTTCAATTCTCTTTTCCCTGTTGCCCATTGAATCTTGCTGATTAAAGTTTAAAAAATCCGCCAATGTGCCGTTGGGATTCGCGATAAGCCAATTGACAGCTTTGTTAAAATAATTTTGGGGATTTTGATTATACAAATCGGCAAGCACCATTGTCATCGCTTCTGGGTATGTTGATAAAAGTGCGGATGTATTGTTTAGCCTTGATTGAATGTTATTGATGGCTGCACTCACCTGCCCCAGACAAATTGCAATTTGAGAATTGGTCTGAGTATTTAAAGCCGTATTAACCGCACTGTTGTTTTGTAGTGCATTGGTAATAGATGGTGCATAAGCTTCGATAACTTGAAGTTGCTGAAATGCCACATCTGCAATTGCTTGCGAAGAATTTCCATGTATCTGATCGTCCTGAGTTCTATATCCAGCAATGTTGCGCGCATGGAAACTCTGCAATGCAGCACTCAATTGAGTTAAAGAATAACCATCAACATTATTAGGCGAGTTGTTAATTAATGCGCTCAAGATTTTATCCGCACCTGAGTTACCGGAAGAAAAATCGAACTGCACGAGACCAACACTCATGCCGCTACCTCCATTACTCGAGACTGAATTAAGGGTTAAATTGTTCTGCCAATTTGTTTTCTGAAAACCAGCGTTAGATACTTGATACCATTGCGAACTTCCAGCCTCATTTTTCAGAAAAATATCTGCAAGAATGTTTTGCTGCTGTGCATCTGTGTAAGTGGCCATTTATTTCCCCTTAGTGATAGAATCCATTAACTTCGCCGATAATCTTCTGTAATTGATTGTCTATGCAAGCTCTGTGCTTAGTCGAGTAACTTTTATCGCCCAATATAGAAGATCCAACAAATTTATTGCATGCCTTGCCGGTTAAGGCCTCTAGGTCACTTCCCCATCCAAGGAATATTTTTTTGCCTAACAACAAGCTCGCAGTTTGTAGGTTGTGGTCAAGGCGAAGCACATAGTCGTGACTTATATGATTTTCTTGCAAAAAGAGCGACCTATTAAATACCACAGCATCCATCATATTTGGATTAATTTTCAGCCAAGGTTCTGATTCTTCGCAATCTGGATCGACCCAAGTGCCTTGGTGTCTATAGGGTGTCCAATCGCTCGGCCTCATTTGTACCAATACATTGGTTTTAGTCCATGGCACATTCCTTGCCAGATAAATCCCGCTTATTCCCAGGCCGCCTACACACTCCCCATAGCTCGTATCTACATAAGCCAGATGCATATCGCCCAATTTAACGAGATCGTTATTACCCGTTGAAGATTTTATTTCAAGGTTACGATTTACATGCAGGGAACTCACCAAACTGATTAAGGTCTCGCGTTCAGCTTTTGTAGTTGCAAGGCCATTGTCATCCTCTGGAATGATTACGTCTTCTCCATTCGAAAATGTCGCATCATTAGCAATGGTCCCAAATGTCAATTTATTATTTTTAATTTTGGCATAATCTGTAACTTGGTATCCTGTCTTAGGAGAAAAATCCCATGGAATTTTTCCCTTCGGAAAATATACTTCCTCCAACTTACTCCCTGGTGACACCGCCTCGATTCTTGCCACGTAAGCATGTATGATGCAATTCACGTCGGTGCATTTTTCGCGTGCCGCGACCCAGTCCTTTTGCGACTGTTTGAGCGCCACGGGATCTTTCGTTTGTTTCAGAACTTCCGAGTATGACCAGGCAAGTTGGCTATCGAGGTCGGACAGCCGATAGTCGAAACAGATTAGTTTTTCTTGAGAAGTACTTGCTATTGAGCAATCAAAACTCGCCGCTTGAACAGGTGCAATTAACACCATACATCCAACCGCAATCCATATTTGTCGATTCATGTCGCCATCCTCACTTTCGTATCGTTAACCACATTTCCACTCTCACCCAAGTTACCCATGCACCCCTCCCTCAACTTCTTTTTTGGCTTCGTCATGCGTATCACTTAACAGAATTAAAGCAGAATTAAAGGGGTCCAGAATTAAAGGGGTCCAAATTAAAGGGGTCAGCATCGCATTATGTTTTTGCATTTTCATCTCCTATTCAAAATCCAAAGTCTGGTTGCGTGTCGGTGCCACTCGTCTGATCTGGTAAGGCTGCTGGCCGCCCTGGCCTTTTCCGGCTGCGGCGGATGCCGGTCGCTGCGCACATCGCGTCACTGAACCGGTCACTTCCCAATGGCTGCCCTTGGGCCAGTGCCAGTCGTATATCTACTATCGCGTCATCATCCAACTCGCTGCG
>PLBS01000067.1 GCA_003134595.1 Gallionella sp.
TCGCTCACGGTGCGGTCGAAATATGCTTGCTCGCGCGCCAGCACATAACCGCCCTGCGGGGTGGTAAACCACTCGCTCAAACTTTCCGCAGATAACTTACAATTCGGCATCGCTTACTTCCACTCGCTCCATGTTTGCCCGCTCAATATTTGAAATCACCGCCATCCCCGCCCTGAAAGACAACTATATCTGGGCTATCCATGATGACCATCGTGCTGCCGTGATCGATCCCGGCGAAGCTGCGCCTGTGCTGGCATTCCTGAAAGCGCGCGGCCTGCAACTGGATTCCATCCTGTGTACTCACCGACACAACGATCACATCGGCGGCATCGCAAAATTGCGCGAAGTATACAACGTGCCGGTGTATGGGCGGCGACATCCCGACAATCCGCACATCACCGATGACCTGCGCGAGGGCGGCCAACTCAAACTCGACGCATTTGGCATCCTGTTCGACATCATCGAGATTCCCGGCCACCTCGACGATCACATCGCGTTTATCGCACCTGACACTCTGTTCTGCGGCGACGTATTATTCGGCGCAGGCTGCGGCAGAAACTTTGAAGGGACCCCGGCGCAACTGCACCATTCCCTGCAACGCTTAGCCCTGTTGCCTGACACCACTCGCGTATATTGCGCGCACGAATACACCGCCGCCAACCTGCGCTTCGCGCTGGCCTGCGAACCGGACAATGTCGCCATACAACAACGCATCGCCGCCACCCAGCAACTGCGCGCAACAAACCAGATCACCCTGCCCTCCAGCATTGCGCTGGAAAAAGCCACCAACCCCTTCCTGCGCTGCACCCAGGCAGAAATCATCCGCACCCTGCAACAGCGCGGCCTGACCGACACCAGCGAACTCGGCGTGTTTACTGCCCTGCGCGAGTGGAGGAATCGCTTCTAAATGCTTTCAACCCAGCCCGTCATTTCGGCGGAGGCCGGAATGACGGATCCGGATTCAAATGCGATACAAATCAACTTCAGATTGCGATGGAAGTCGTTCTAGTTTATTCTGCGCGCCCTTCGGAGAGGTGGATGAGCGGTTTAAGTCGCACGCCTGGAAAGCGTGTTTAGGATAATATCCTAACGGGGGTTCGAATCCCCCCCTCTCCGCCAGACATCAGGTAGCCGCACACTAGCGGAAACCAACGCAGACAAGCCATTCCAGCGCTTTTCTGTTTTATCCCACAAGTCTATAAACCGTCCAAAACAGGCTAAATTAGCCCCAGCTTGGTCACAATTTGGTCACAGCTGGTCTCGGCTGGCCTCCCTACCCTCTTCCGTTGCTTTCAAGGATGCGCGCCATGCTCGTCTCTGATTGCCTTCGCGCCAATCGGGATGAGATATTCCAGAAAGATGGTTGCCAACATTGGTTCAAGCTAATCCTCAACGATTTAGGGCGCAATCATTCTGAGGCTGTCGTTCTTCCTTATAGGACATGGCCTGAGCCTTGTTTAGATCCGAAACCGGATTGGCCTGAATCAGCTGAGGAGGCTGGTGAGTATAAGGATTATGTTTCCCTATTCATGCTGATTGCTATTTCAAGCGGGTTATTATTTAAGATGGGGGTCTTGCGTTGCTACTAGATGGTGCGCCCGAAGAGATAAATCTGGGCACTGGGAATTAGTTATTTTACTGTCATGACCTTAGGTCAGTTGGCGAATTGCTTTGTAGCCTGCATATAAAATAGGTAGGGAGAAAACGATATAAGGAAACACCAACTCTGTAAATAACGTTGTATGTAAGATTAAATTAATCCAAGCTCTAACACGAAGCCAAAATAAATCAGCACCATCTACCCGAACTTTCCTGCTGGCAACGTCTTGAGTAACACTTTCACGCCTATTTCTAACCGCCCTCGAAACAGAAACCTCAGCTTCAACATAGTTACGTCGATATTCAATTGAGCCAAACACGGTGCATTCAAGCGTTGGAATATCTTTTATGTCGTCGAAAGGCTCTATCAGACTAGGCTCGTTTTGTAGCAATCGCCTTTGGATTACTGGCCAAATTACCTCATACTTCACAACATAAATCTGGATGGTATTTCTCAAAGACCCTTCGTGGGTAACACGAGAGTATTGATAAAAGCGAACCAGCCAATACACAGCGGCCACCCATAATGCTGTTGTGACTGCTTGGGACTGCCCCACTAGCAATTCTGTTCCAAAGGCACTTATCTTTTCGACTTTCAACTCGGTAGCCTCAGAAAAAAGCAGAACGAGGCTAACTATCATTAGATTACGCCGTTGCCGGACAAAGCCTTCATTTTGCTGGTCTGCCACGTATTCCTCCGCAATTCAAACCCGTAACTTGGCGATAAATATTCGATTGCCTGATTGCCGCATATCGCGCCCGAAGAGATAAAAATGGGCACTGGGAAGTGGCAGTACTACTTCCTTGATTTTGGCTGCTGCGCGGTTTCGATCAGGCCTGCAAGTCTCCTAATCTCGCCGCTCAAATCTTCTAGTAGTTCTGCTTATTTGGAATGTCATGCAAATACTCCACTGCACTCTTCAGTTTTCCACCCATTTATTCAGTTAGCCCTTTTTCTCTCAGGCTTGAAAGGGATATCCCGCAGTTACTTCACTAAAGAAACGTTCTTTGGCTTCTGCGATTGACTTAAAGGCTGGCATACATTTCTTAATTACGTCTTCAATTGGCAAATATCGGAATGATCCAGCGCGCGAGGAATAAATTCCAACATCGGTTATTGCAAGTCCGTCTAGCAATTCATCGTGAAAAAGGGCATATACAATCAACTGGCGCAGATGTCCAATATTCAGAGGCCTTATCGTGGTCTTTATATCGGTTAATATCTGTCGTCCATTTTGTTGAATAACGCAGTCGAACTCCGCGCCTAAACCCCATGCCGCTGCCGACCCTGCCAATACCTGATTGTAGGCGACGAACTTTGACTGGTATAGATCACCAGTTGGATTGTTTAACGCATCCACAAAGAGACTGGTTATTGTCAAAACATCTTGAACGTAAAATTCCCAACTTAACGCATCGAAGCAATATTCATCGAATAAAAACAAAACAGTTTTTTCGTCGATATTTGAACCACAGGGCAACCTTTTAATTCTGGATATCTTCTCATCTGGTACTTCCTGCGAGAAAGATTGAGGTAACATGCCTGAACGGCGCAAGCTATCCAACATGGCTAAGGCAGTAGCTGAGTAAACGGCGAGTTCGTCCACTTTTCTGCCGTCCAAATATGCTTGGGCTACATTCTCAAAAAGTATCTGGTCAACAAACCGAGCTTCACCGGGAATCCATCCGCTTCTTGCTTTAGTATTCTCGAAATCCAAGCTGTTGTTATTGGTGATGTAGCGAATCAGATACTCAATGGTAATGCCTACATAGTAGTAATATGACCGGGACGGCGATTCCAATAAGGGTGGGCTAAAAGGTTTGTTGCTTTGTAGTAAAGCTAGGCACTCTTTGCGGCCAACCCTGTCTTCATATTCCTCAAAAAATTGACGTACAGGAGAACCTTGATTCTCCAGTTGACTTTTTACGCTCATAACAATATCCCGGTTGTTTTAGGCCTAAACGCTAACAATGTCCAACTGCGCTACCTGCTTATTTTTCTCCCCGTTCAAGTAACACGGGGGGCTCTAAATACTAACCCGCAATCTAGCAGCAAAAACCCTTAATGCATACCCGACACTTTTGACATGAGCGGCAGGCATACGGTGTCTGTCCGCTCGATGGAAGGGTCAATTCGTATCTACGAGAATACCCCACTGGGTTTTATAGATGAGGCTGTTGTTTTTGCCGCCTTGGGAATAAACGTCGGTTCCGCTAGTATCGAAAAGAAAACCGAAACTCCCCACGTCGCGCGTAGGCTCGAAATTGCCGCGGCCTTGGCCGAGACTTTTCAGATAGTATTCGTCGTCACCGCCGTTGTCCGAGAGCACGCCGATGCCGTTGTCGTTCCCGGCACCTTGGGCGATGACACCCGAGATATAGCGGTCATTGCCGCCGTTATCCAGCAGGAACCCGATGCCGTAGTCATGGCCGCACCCCTGTGCGACGCCGAAATCGGCGAGGTAATTGTCGTCGCCCTCGCCGTCGATCAGAACGCCGGCGGACATATGTATCCCGGCACCCTGAGAGTAGCGTCCTGAAATATAACGGTCGTTGCCCTTGCGGTCGTCGAGGATGCCCAGTGAGAACCAGTAGCTGGCTCCCTGCGCGAAATAGTCAGCCACATAGGTGTCGTTCCCTTCGGCCTCGGCGATGACGCCGATCCCGCCCGAGGCGCCGACGAGGGATTCCCACGGGCGCATGCCGTAACCGAACCCCTGGGACATCGATAGGTAGGATTTACCAGGCGCACGAAAATCTTCGTATAAGCCCCCGGCGAAATAGTTGTCATTGCCCGCAACCTCGACGATGGCGCCAAACCCCTTGATGTACCCAGCCCCCTGGACAAAATAGTTGCCGAAATAGGTATCGTCGCCTCCGCCTTCGGCCAGCATCCCGACGCCAAAACTCCCCGCACCCTGAGACACGGCAATAGCGGTGTATTGATCCCTGCCGGCCAAATCAGCCAATATTCCAACGCCGAGAATTCCGGTGCCTTGGGAAAAGTTCTTCGCCGTATAGCGGTCATTGCCTTCGAGGTCGATTAAAAACCCTCCGCCGAGCAGCCCAGCGCCCTGAGCAAAATCGTCTGTTGCGGAATAAACATCGTCGCCGGACAAGTCGATGACGACGGAGAACGGGTTAAGCCGCGTGCTGCCGCCAGCGTGGTTGAAATATTTGTCGTTGCCGCCGAAGTCGAGGATCAGCGCGGCATCCTCCGTGTATGTGTTGTCCTTCGTCCCGCCGATCAACACCCGCCCTGCCGGGGTATCGATGACCGTCAGGTTTTCTTTTTCGTGCACGATCCAGCCGTCCGGATAACGCTCCAGCTTGCCGGCTTTTTTGTCCAGTGTCGCGAGAGTCTCCAAATCCAGCGCCTGCGCCACCTCCGCAGCGGCGTTCAGCAAACGGGGAATATCCAGTTTCAGCACGAGTTGAAAAAACCGGAGCAAGCGGGCTTCGTCTTCCCGTTTATCCGCCTCGGTTTTTTCCTCCTTCGCGGAACCCAAGTTTTCCACAAGAAGGTCCGGCGCGGTTGTATACAGGAAATCGATCTCACCGGCGTCGAGGACGGACAAGACTGCGGCGCGTTCGGAATTCGCGTGCTGGATGGCTTTGACCAGCCGCGCTACATATTCGGCCAAATCGGTGGGCGGTTTATTACCGTCCTGCTTCGCAGGAATGGTCACCATGTCCAGTTCGTCCATGGCCGTCCGCACCAGCGCCGCGAGATCATGATGTGTCTTATCGAAAGCCCCGTGCAGACGGTCCGTTATTTTGCGCGCCACCACGGGTAAATCCAGCGGGTTGTACATGACATAATTCACCTCCTGCAAGCGGAAGGGGTTGTAATCGTCCTTACGGATCAGCGGACTGACCACTTTGTCGGTCTCGTTGCGGAACTCTTTGAGGAGCCGCACAAACTCGTCCGTCAGTCCCTCTTTTTCCAATACGTCATTCAGCAATGATTTGTCATTCCCGGACAGTTTTTTTTCCAAGTCTGGGTGTGGTTTTAAAACCGATTTGACCCGTGGATAAGGTTTGATCGTCGCGTCCAGTTCCAACAAGGCATCCCCGCGCAGGACACGCAGTTTCACTTTTCCGCCAGGATGTTTTTTGGAAATCGCCACCCGGAAGGCGAGCAGCTTCTTGTCGTCCTTGTCCTCGATGGGTTCGCCGTCGAGGCTAACGATCAGGTCACCTTCGCGAAGCCCCGCTGCTTCCGCCGCAGAGTCCGGCATGATCCTGGCTACCTCGATGGCTTGCAGGGCGTGACCGGTGACTGGCTCTTTCGGCGGTTGGGCCGGGAGTTTCGTGGCGATGCCCAACCAGCCTTTTTCTTCCATCTCTCCCTGATGCGTGCGTAGCGCGTCCAAATCCGAAGCCGCCCCGAACAGATGGCTAAGACGCGAGATGTCGGCATTGATCTCGGCGCCGAACCCTTTCATATCCTTGCCCTTGAACTCGTAGACCTTGTCTTTTTCCTTCGGACGTTCCGGGGGCGCCGCCCAGGCAGAGCTGAAAAGACTGGCGGCGATTATCGCGGATATCATCCAGTAGAAGATTTTTGAATGAAACCTTATCACCATAATTTTTCCAGTAGCGCGCCACCAAACATGGTTCCAGCCAAATGGTATCTGTGTGTCGATTGTTGTCCGTGCCACCTCCTCGTAAAAGACGGCCGCGCATTTTTCGGCTGCAAGCGACAGTCCCATGGCACCTTCAAGATCGAGAGGGCTTTCTAAATTTTTCAGTTCAGGAGTTTCAGTTTCAGTATTGCTAGGCCAATAGCGTACACCTTGAACTCCTGACTGACTGCGGCAGTTTCTTCAGTGGCAGCTTCTGGGCCACGAACTATTGATCCGGCACGAATATATTTGAAATTTCCGTTCGGGCTGAGGTATCGAAGCCCATTTACCCTTCGATACCTCAGGGCGAACGGGCTTCAAACTTCATCTGGCCGAATCAATAGCTGTTGATCGCTCCGTATTACGCTCGTTCAAGTAACGGGGAACACAAATACATCAGGCCGCAATCTACCAGCAAATTCACACGCCGGATCAGGGTTTAGCTGACGCTGCGAAAACGTATCGTGCGACCAGCGATCAACAGCATCAGCTTCAGTATGGCAACATAAACCAGCAACACCACAGCCAGGCTCGA
>PLBS01000048.1 GCA_003134595.1 Gallionella sp.
ATTACTTCGCCGAATAGCGATGGTCCGAAACGCAGCATGTTGAATGCGCTACGCAATGCGGGACTGAATCCGCAAGATGTGCAGTACGTTAACGCGCACGGCACATCGACCCAGCTGGGTGACAAGAACGAAACTGAAGCGATCAAACTGGCGTTTGGCGATCATGCCAAGAGGCTGGTAGTAAATTCAACCAAGTCGATGACTGGCCATCTGTTGGGCGGCGCTGGCGGAATAGAGTCGGTGTTCTGCGCGTTGGCAGTACACAATCAAATTTCGCCGCCAACCATCAACATCTTCGAGCAGGACCCGGAATGTGATTTGGACTACTGCGCGAATGTTGCACGCGACATGAAGATNNCTCAAAATGCTCATTTACTCAAATGTAAACTCCGCTTTTTTGCCCTTTCGCGCCTTGTTCTGCCATCGCTCGCTACGTTTTTCACTACCCTGCTAATTTCTTTTTCGCTACGATGCTGGTCAATGGCAAGCCTGGCAATTTGATCAGCATACGTGATCGCGGCCTGCTCTACGGCGATGGGGTGTTTCGTACCTTTATTGCTAGGCAAGGCAAAGCGCAGCTTTGGGCTTTGCACTCTCAAAAACTTCAACACGACTGCACCGCGCTGGGCATTGCTTGCCCGGACATTGCATTGCTCTCCGCCGAGTTGGGTCGCCTGCTCATGCAGCATCCCGATGGTGTGATGAAGTTGATTGTCACGCGAGGGCAGGGAACTCACGGTTATGCTCCTTCTGCACAAACTATCCCCACCCACATCTGGGATGTTTCGCCATTGCCTGACTATCCGCTTGATAGAGCTTCGCATGGCATCAAGGTGCGGCTGTGCCAGTTGCGCTTAAGCCAGCAGCCGCGCTTGGCAGGAATCAAGCATCTCAACCGTCTGGAGAACGTGCTGGCGGCGGCTGAGTCGAATGATACGGATATTGCCGAAGGGCTGCTAATGGATGCGGAGGGCAATGTCATCGAAGGCACACGCAGTAATTTATTTTTGGCGTCTCAGGGCGAATTGATTACGCCGGATTTGTCGCTTAGCGGGGTGGCGGGAGTGCAGCGTGATCGCGTGATTGCTTGGTCGACACAGCACGACATGCCGCTACAAATTCGCGATATTGGACTGGATGAGGTGTTGCATGCCGATGAGTTGTTCGTGGTGAACAGCATCATTGGCTTGTGGCCGATACGCGAACTGGAGCAACGATGCTGGAGCAACTTCCCCATCGCCGCGAAAATCCGTCACGACCTTAACGGACAGGACCAATGCTATTCACTTTAGCCGTTCGTGGTGAGGTATCGAACCACTTGATGCATACCCTTCTATACCTCAGGGCGAACGGTTGGGTACTAAGTGAACAGCATTACGGACAGGACGCATGATGCGACGGATATTCAACTTGGTAGTTTTGCTGGCGCTGCTCGCCACGGCGGGGCTGGGCTATTACGTCACCCGCCCGCTGTTGTTGCCCGCCACACCGTTTATATTCGACTTGAAACAGGGTAGCAGCCTGAAAAGCACGGCGCGGGAATTGCAGCAGGCGGGACTGTTGGAACAAGACTGGCCGTTTGCCTTGATGGCGAGGCTGTTCGGTAAATCAACGCAACTCAAGGCAGGCAATTACGCGCTGGAGCATCCGGTGTCGACGTTGGAGCTTTTGGAAATCATCAGCCAAGGCAAAGTCAGCCAGAGACAGGCCAGCGTGATTGAAGGCTGGACGTTCAAGCAATTTCGCGACGCGCTGAATGCCAACACCGATATTAGCCACGACACGGCTAATTTAACCGATGCGGAAATTTTGCAGCGCATCGGCGCGACGGAAAATTATCCCGAGGGCTTGTTCTTCCCGGATACCTATTATTTTTCTGGGGGCAGCAGCGATCTGGTGATATTCAAGCGCGCTTATCAGACCATGCAAAAGCGTTTGCAGGAGGCATGGCTGAATCGCGCGACGGACTTGCCCCTGCAAACCCCCTATCAGGCCTTGATTCTGGCCTCCATCATCGAGAAAGAAACCGGCGCGCCGGTTGACCGCGACAAGATCGCAGCCGTGTTTGTGAACCGATTGCGCAAAGGCATGTTGCTGCAAACCGACCCGACTGTCATTTATGGCATCGGCGAAAAGTTTGATGGCAATCTGCGCAGGCGCGACTTGCTCAAGGACACCGCCTACAACACCTACACGCGCGTGGGACTAACGCCTACCCCGATTGCTTTGCCAGGCGTGGCCGCTTTGCAGGCGGCGTTGCATCCGGCACAGACCGACGCGCTATACTTCGTGTCGCGCGGCGATGGCAGCTCGCAATTTTCCAGCACCTTGACTGCGCATAACCGCGCGGTGGACCAATACCAAAAACGAGTTCATAAATGAATAAGTTCATAACCTTTGAAGGTGTCGATGGTGCCGGTAAAAGCACCCATCTGGCATGGTTTGCCGATGCGTTGCGGCAGCGCGGTCTCGATGTGGTGGTCACGCGTGAACCGGGCGGCACGCCGCTCGGCGAGCAATTGCGCGAGATATTATTAAACCAGCCAATGAGCACCGGCACCGAGGCGCTGTTGATGTTTGCGGCACGCCTGGAGCACATCGAACAATTCATCAAGCCGGCGTTGCGCGCTGGCAAGTGGGTGATTTCGGACCGTTTCAGCGATGCCAGCTTCGCCTATCAGGGCGGCGGTAGAGGCATGGACTGGGACAAGCTAAGTCAGCTTGAACAATGGGTACATCCCGATTTACAGCCTGATCTGACGCTGTTTTTTGATGTCCCGGTCGAGGTCGCGCGGCAACGCCTGGCGAACAATGTTTCGCTGGATCGCTTCGAACAGGAGCAGGCCGATTTCTTCCAGCGCGTGCGGGCCGGATACCACAAGCGCGTTCAGCAAAACCCGCAGAGATATGTTGTGATCGATGCGGCGCAGCCTCTGGATTTAGTTAAACGTAAACTTGAAGAAATTATCTTAATAATTTGATATGAAAGATATTTATCCTTGGCAAAAAAATGACTGGGCGCGTTTGCAGGAGCTGCGCAAGCGTCCGACGCATGGTCTGTTATTCAAAGGAACGAAGGGTATCGGCAAGCTTGATCTGGCGATGAATTTCGCCCAAAGTTTGTTGTGCCAACATCCGGATGAATCTGATTTTGCCTGTGGAAAATGTCCCTCGTGCCACTGGTTCGAGCAAGGCTCGCACCCTGACTTTCGTTTATTGCAACCGAAAACATTGAGTCTGGAAGGTGAAGAAACCGAAACCGGCAAGAAACCCAGCAAGCAGATTTCCGTCGATCAAATACGCGGCCTGGCCGATTTTTTCGGTATGTCCGCACATCAGGGAGGCAGGCGTGTGATCGTCATTCATCCTGCCGAGGCAATGAACACCAATGCCGCGAATGCCTTGCTGAAAAATCTTGAGGAACCGCCGCAGGGGCTGTTGTTCATCCTGGTGTCGCACAAACCGCAGCAATTGCTGCCGACCATACTGAGCCGTTGTTTGTCCTTCGCGCTGCCGGCTCCCGATACAGCGAGTGCCACGCGCTGGTTGACAGAGCAGGGCGTAAAAAATCCCGCCGAAGCCCTCGCGGTCTCCGGTTTTGCGCCGCTGCAGGCCGTTCAACTGGATGAGCAACTGGGCAGCGAAGAACGCGATAAATTGCTGCGCGCCGTGCGCCAACCCGCCGAGCTGGATGTGTTCGCGCTGGCTGAGGCTCTGCAGAAGACCGAGCAGGTACTGGTCGTACAGTGGCTGCAACAATGGTGTTATGACTTGATCTCAATGAAGCAGGCGGGCAAGCTGCGCTATCATCCGGGTGAGGAAGCGGCAATTAAAAAACTCGTAGGGCCGATTGCACCGCTTAATCTGGCACGTCTGCAAAAGCATTTGCAAACAGCGCAGCGCGAGGCGCAACACACCCTCAATCCCAAGTTATTTTTCGAATCTTTATTGCTGGCCTATCGTCAGCTTATGCTTGAATAACGGGCATAGAAAGTAGCCACCCATTATGATGAAACTTGCCATACCCGTTCCCTCTCCTCAATCCTCTGGTGGAACAACTAGCCATGCGACTAAGCCGTCAGAAAACGACGGCCAAGTCGCTGGTTATCCCGCAAGC
>PLBS01000128.1 GCA_003134595.1 Gallionella sp.
GATTACAACCTCGAACCCAATCTGAAAGAAAGTCCGGGCGGCTTGCGCGATCTGCAAACCATCACCTGGATCAGCCGCGCGGCAGGCTTGGGCACACGCTGGACAGAGCTTGCACAAGCAGGGTTGATCAGCCTTGCTGAGGCGCGCCAAATCGCCCGCCACGACACGCTGCTGCAAACGCTGCGCACGCGTTTACACTATCTCGCCAAACGGCGCGAAGACCGTCTGATATTCGAATTTCAGACCCCGCTCGCCGAGCAAATGGGCATCACCGCATCGGCCAATCGCCGCGCCAGCGAACATTTGATGCAACGCTACTACCGCACCAAAAGAGCGGTGCGCCAATTCAACGCCATCCTGTTGCAGCATCTGCATGACCGTTTGTTTCGCGAAACACCCCCGCAGCACGCGCTGAACGAACGATTCAGGGTCATCGGCACGTTGCTGGAAATCCGCGATGAGAACTTATTCGAGCAATCTCCAGAGGCGATCTTTGAATTGTTCTTGCTGATAGAGCAACACCCAGAGCTGACCGATCTCAGCGCAAAGACGCTACGCGCGCTGTGGCGTGCGCAGCACCGGATCGATGCTGCATTCCGCCGCAACCCGCTGAACCGGACGCACTTCATGGAGATCCTGCGCCAGCCGCAAGGGGTTCTTCACGCACTGCGGCGCATGAATCAATACGGCATTCTTGGTCGTTATATTCCCGCATTCGGACGCATCGTCGGGCAGATGCAGCACGACCTGTTTCATGTCTATACGGTGGATGAACACATCCTGATGGTGGTGCGCAACCTGCGCCGCTTCGCCGTGCCGGAGTTCGCGCACGAAATCCCGCTGTGCAGCCAATTACTGAGCGAATTCGCCCGCCCTGAAGTGCTGTATATAGCCGGACTGTTTCACGACATCGCCAAGGGGCGCGGCGGCGATCATTCACAACTGGGCAAGAAAGATGCGCGCACATTCTGCACGCAACACCAACTCAGCCGTGACGATAGCGACTTGGTGGTATGGCTGGTCGAGCAGCATCTCACTCTTTCCGCCACCGCGCAAAAACAAGACCTGTCCGACCCCGAGGTGATCGCAAGCTTCGCCGCAAAAATCAAGAACGACCGTTATCTGGTCGCGCTGTATTTATTGACAGTCGCCGACGTGCGCGGCACCAGCCCGAAAATATGGAATGCCTGGAAAGCCAAACTGATAGAAGACCTGTTCCGTCTGACGCGCCGCTATCTGCGCGATGGAAAAGTGGCCGATCAACTCGGAGAGATTCGCCGCGAAGCAACCACCACGCTCAATCTTTATGCGATGTCACCGGACACCTATCAACTGTTATGGGCGCAGTTCGATGATAGCTATTTTCTGGATCACGAGGCGCAGGAAATCGCCTGGCATACCCGCTTGCTGGCGTTCAAGGTGAACACAGCCACCCCTATCGTGAAGGCGCGGCTAAGCCGTGTCGGCGAAGGCTTGCAGGTAATGGTGTATTGCACGGATCAGCGCGGACTGTTCGCGCGCATTTGTGATTTTTTTGCGCGTATGAATTACACCATCGTCGAGGCCAAGATCCACACCACCCAGCATGGCTATGCGTTGAACAGCTTCCAGATCATGGAAGCCGCGCGCGGCAACACGGCATATCGCGACATCATGACCTACATCGAATTCGAACTGGCGCAGCAAATCGTGCAGGCCAAACCGATAGCACCTGCCGCGACGGGACGTGTCAGCCGCCAACTAAAACACTTCCCGATCAGCACCGAGGTCGAGATCAAACCGGACCACAAGGGAATGCATATGCTCTCATTGATTGCCGGAGATCGTCCGGGACTATTGGCGCGCATCGCGCTGATTCTGGACGAACACGACATCCGCCTGCACCGCGCCAAGATCAACACATTGGGCAGCCGTGCCGAGGATGTGTTCTGGATCAGCGGTGCGGCGCTCGCCCAAGCAGAACAAACGGAAACACTGCGGAACGCGTTGCTGACAGCTTGAGAGGGTGCGGAACTTAAGCGGTGTAGAACCGGTAAGCGTTTCCGCCGGCTGCTTTGGCCTGATACATGGCAGTATCGGCATTTTTCAGCAAGCTGTCGGCATAACTGCCGTCGCTCGGGTAGAGGCTGATGCCGATACTGCCGCCGATGAAAACTTCTTCGTTCGGGTGCCCGGCCAAAAGCTCTCCGGCATTCAGCGTGAAAGGCTGCACCAGCGTGGCGAGGACTTTTTGTGCGATCACTGCGGCATCGCCAGGGTCGTTGAGCATCGGCAGCACCACCGTAAATTCATCGCCCCCGTTGCGAGCGACCGAGTCGCCCTCGCGCAGGCAACCGCGCAAACGCTCGGCAACCCCTTTCAGGACAATGTCACCGGCAGCGTGACCAAGCGTGTCGTTGATGATTTTGAAGCGGTCAAGGTCGATGAACAATATCGCTGCCAACTTCTTGGCTCGAGCGCACTGGGTAATCGCCTGCTGCAGGCGATCATAGAGCAATGTCCGGTTGGGCAAGCCGGTCAGGGTATCGTGAGTGGCCAGATATTCCAGCTCGCTTTCGAAAATGTGGCGCTCGCTATTGTCTCGTGCCATCGCCGTGAAAAACCGGGTATTGCTGACATTGCCTTCGTTGATCGAGAGCAGCAGAAAAAATATTTCCCCGGATTTGCGCAGGCCGGTGAGTTCTTGATGCGAGAGGGGAATTGGCTGGCCGCCCGGGGAAACGAAGCGTTCGATATCGCTCGGTATGAGCAGGTGGGAGAACGAGGTACCGATCAACTCTTCTTTACGGTAACCGAATATATTCTCCGCGGCAGGATTCAGACTTTGGATGAAGCATTGTTCATCGAGAGTAATGATGCCTTCGTCTGCGGTATCGAGCACGGCACTCTGCCGTGCCGCATGCAACGCAATTTCCCGCTCGCGCGCGACCAGCTTGCCGCGCATGTGTTCCAGGGCTACCGCCATATCGTGTACTTCGTTGATGCTGGTGGAAAGCACCAGGCGCTCATTGATGTTGCCGTTGGCGATTCGACGCGCGGCATCGCGTAACTGGCGCAAGGAGCGCGTCAAGAGATGGCCGAAAAAAAACACGAACAACAGCGACACGGCGATGAAACCAAGCACCACCAGCATCCCCCAGCGGTAGGTCTGTTTGATGTGCTCCTCCACCGGAGTCTCGTCAAGGCCGACCCGCAGCTTGCCGATCAGTCGATCGTTCGAACCAAGCACCGGCACGATGATGTGATAAATCCTGTCGCCGCCCTGGCCGAAGAAAAAATCCTCGCTGAAATCGTTGTTGGCGGGAGCGTCAATGCTTTTGAATTCTGCCAGCACCACTTGTCCGGCCAGCAATTGATCGTTAATGATGCCATTTATTCTGGCGGGCTTCGGATCCTCGCTGATCAGATTTGCCAGCAGGTAGGATTGCGAGCGCGCATTATTAACGAATTGGGATTGATAATCCTGTTGCAGGGTGAGCAGCACACCGACAAAAACCAGCGGCACCAGAATGGTGTGAATGGCCAGCATCCCGAGCAGCATGCGCCCGGTGTAGCTGGAAAAAAAACGCTTGGCCCGAGTCAATGTGCTCATGGATTGCCGATGATCCGGATTCCTGGAGTGTTGATAGCTGTTTCATACAGCATGAAAGTGATGGTTGCATTGTCGTTCTGCAACGCGGCAAGCAGATCAGTGAGGTTTTCATAGGCCTTCGGACGACTCCCACCACTGAACGCGCGCGCGAGGAGTTGCCGTTCATAAGCTTCAGCGGACATAAACAGGACTTTTTGCAAAAACACTTCTTCCGCCAATTTATCGGTTTGATTACGCAGCGGCCTTATTTCAACGCCATCCAGCACGATGCTTGCCCCGAGATAGGCACGGCGCACCTCTTTGGCTGATATGGCCTTGATGCCGGACTCCGCGCTTGCAACGATCGCGATGCGCTGCTCCTCGGCATGCACCATAGCCGTCGCTAGTAGCACACTGGCGGTGAGCAAAATGGCAATAATATTTTTCACAGAGGTAATACCATGCTCCATTGTGCGCTGATGGAGTTGAATTCAAGGCCGTCCTGGCGGGTTGTTCTTGCTGCTTCGACTTTGATCGCCTGCGATGGCGTGATGTCGAAACGGAGGCCGGCCACCATCTGGTGGGGCGAAAATTCGGGGAGCAGCTTCAGATATCCATCCTGAGCCGCATGCGGGGTACTTTCGACGCGGCCATATACGGTAGTCCTCCCGCTCTCACCCAGCTTGTATTCCGGCTGCAAATAGGCGCTGACCGTAGTGTATCGGAAGGTGTTGGCGCCTGACACACGGTCGTCGAAGACGAACAGTTCTCCAATCAAGTGGAATTTGTTTTGTTCAAAGTTCAAGAAAGTGCTGAACACGGTTTGCCGCACTTCATCGATCTGCAGCACATTATTTACCGGAATCCGGGCGTAGCCGAGCGCGGCACCGAATTGGTCCGGGTTGCCGGCTTCCGGGTGGTAGCCCAGACGAAAGCTGGCGGCGATTTTTCCGGGATGCTTGGGATTAAGCAGATCGAGTGGCTGGAGCGTTACATTAAAAGTGGGGCCGACGCCCAGACCTGCCATGTAATTGATTTCAGAATCGCCTGTGGTGCGGGAGCTTTCGAGCAGAAAACCGCTGATATGGGCGGGAAGCGGCCCGTGTTCATCTTCGAAGTTGGCAACAGTTGGGCGGCTAAGCGACGACTGCAGAAAATCGCCATGATGCATTTGGGTATTCCAAAAGCTCAGCGCATTATGAAAACGTCCGACCCACAGTATTTTCCCCGGCAGGATACGCCAGCCGAACTGAAAGCGCTCCAGCTCAGCTTCCTGGGAAGATTTCAAGAACTCAGTCAGGAAGCGGGTTTGACTGAATTCAGTAGCGTAGAAAATGTCGACTGCGGGAACGAATTTTTTGGCAGCTAATTCAGCGTCCTCTTTTGATTGGTGTACCGATGTGATGCTGGGGAATAGCAACAAATCCGCAGCTGTAACGGGGAGTGCAAAAACAGCAAACAATAAAGTCAGCGCGCAAAATGCGGCAGATGAAACGATAAAGTTTCTAATCAAAATAATTCCTTTCGCGGATTCACAACGATAATGTAACAACCCCCCATGACCAGCTTGGTGTAGCGCACCTTTTACTCGAAGAATACCTCAAAATTGATTCGTAAGCCTGGGATATTGCTTGTTTGGTAATTTGGGCGACCCTGATCACTTTAGGGTGCCTCTAAAAAATCAGAGTTCGCCCAAATGCAAGGCGTGGAAAAAATTTCGCAGCGCCGCATATGGTTTATATGTAAGCAAGAAATTTTTTCCACAACACAGCAGTTGGGATGAAATGTGGATTTTTAGAGGTTCCCTTTACTCTCCACTGCTCGCAATCTCAGACTTGGCTATTCGCGCGCACGAACGCCTCGAACTGTTCTGCAGGTAGCGGTTTGCTGAAATAATAGCCCTGCACTTCGTTGCAACCCTGTTCGCGCAAAAACGCCAGCTGCCCTTCTGTTTCCACACCCTCGGCGATGGTTTGCAAGCCGAGGCTGTTCGCCAGACTGATAATGGCACTGACGATGGCCTTGTCTTCCGGGTCATCGGTGATGTCGCGCACGAAGGACTGGTCGATCTTGAGCTTGTAGACCCTGAAACGTTTGAGGTAACTCAGTGAGGAATAGCCGGTACCGAAGTCGTCTATCGACATGCGGATGCCGCGTTCGTGCAGACTGTCCATCACCGCAATGGCGCCGAGCGGGTCGTCCATCGCGACACCCTCGGTCAACTCCAGCTCCAGATACTGCGGCGGCAGTTTCATTGCGTCGAGAATCTGCGTGACCAGTTCGGGCAGATTGGGATGACGGAACTGCACCGCCGAGAGGTTCACCCCGATGATCATCGGCGCCAGGCCGCTGTCCATCCATGACTTCATCTGGTGAGCCGCAGTGCGCAGCACCCATTCCCCGATTTGCAGAATCTGGCCGCTGCTCTCCGCGATCGGAATGAATTCAGCCGGTGACACCATGCCGAACTCGGGATGCTGCCAGCGCAGCAAGGCTTCCGCACCGATGATGCGCCCGTCTTGCAATGACATTTGCGGCTGATAATGCAGATACAACTGGTCGCGTTTTAGCGCATGACGCAGGGCGTTTTCCAGTTGCAAAGTACGAGCTGAATGCACCTGCATTTCCTGCGTGAAAAATCGGTAATTGTTGCGCCCATCGCGTTTGGCGCGGTACATCGCGACATCAGCGCACTTGGACAGCGTATCAAAGTCCTCGCCGTCGTCGGGGTACATGGCGATACCAATGGATGGCGTGATGACCAATTCATGCTGCTCAATCTGGCAGTGCTGGGCGACCGTCTCCAACAATTTCTCAGCCACATGCACCGCACCATTCACATC
>PLBS01000161.1 GCA_003134595.1 Gallionella sp.
AGGGACAGGCTAAAACTGCCTTTTCCGAATTCATCAGAAAATATCCGGATAGTTCATTGCGCAAAGACGCTGACCAAGCCTTGGCGTTCTCCAAGCCCTAAGCGCTCCCGCAATAATCACTTCATCGCCGATCCGGCTACAGGCAGGTACCGGATTGGATCGTTTTCAGCCAGCAGGTCGGGTTGAATACCGGGTTGGATGCAATGATACCCAACATCCCCGCTTATGTTGGGTATCGCGGGGTTTATCCTGAGCATAGCCGAAGGATATCACCCACACAATGACTATTAGCGCGGCTCGATTTGCGACAAATGCCGCGCCACTGACAGCCACGCTCCCAGCCAGCCGAGATACATCGAGAACAGCATCAGCGTCAGACTGTCGCCGAGCGACAACGGATGCAATACGAACTGGCTGGCGTAGAGCTGAGATAGCGCGTTGAGTTGATGGTTGAGCAGCAGCAGGCTGATGGTGATGATGAGCCAGGCCATGATGCCGCCGAGCAGTCCCTGCGCCGCGCCGAAATACAGGAACGGACGGCGAATGAAGCCGTTGGTGGCGCCGATCAGTTTGGCCACTTCGATTTCGTCGCGCTGGGTGAGGATTTGCAGGCGGATGGTGTTGAAGGTGATGGCGATCAGCGCGAGGCTGAGCAGGCTGGCGAGTATCAACACCACCATCCGCCCGAATTTGAGCAGGGCTTCGAGCTTGTAGGCCCAGGCTGAATCGAGTTGCGCCTGTTCCACCTTGGGCAGCTTCGCCAGTTCGATGCGCAGTTCATCCAGCGATTGCGCAGCGCTTGGTTTGGGATAGACGATAAAGGCATCCGGCAAGGGGTTCTGGTTCAAGCCGCCGATCACGTCGGCGAGTCCGGTGCTTTGTTTGAGTTGCTCCAGAGCTTGCGCACGGGCGACGAATTCGACGCGGGCAATGGCCGGATGTTGCTCCAGTTGTTTGCGCAGTTTATCAACGTCATCCGCTTTCGCATCCATGCTCATGAACAGGCTGATCTGCGGTGTGCCGGAGAGTTGCGCGACCAGGCCCTGCGCGTTTTGCAGCAGCACATACATGCCGGCAGGCAGGCTGAGTGCGATGCCGATGACCAGAATGTTGAGGATTCCTGCCAGCTTTGATGAGAACATGCGCCGCAATACGCCGATGTTTTGCGCGAGTGTGTGCCTCATGCCTGTCCTGAGCCTGTCGAAGNNTCGAAGCGGCCTGTCCTGAGCCTCCTGAGGTAGCGAAGGGCGAAGCGGGCTGCAACTCTCCCTGCCTGAGCGCGAGCACGCGAACATTGGTATTTTGCAGCACGCTTTCATCGTGGGTAGAGATCAGCAGGGTGACGCCGACCTGATGGAAGGATTTGAATATCGCCATGATCTCTTGCGCGTATTCGGTATCCAGATTGCCGGTCGGCTCGTCGGCCAACAGGATGGACGGGCGATTCACGATGGCGCGGGCGATGCACAGTCGTTGTTGTTCGCCGCCGGACAGCGCGATGGGATTGGATTTTTCGCGCTTGAGCAACCCTACTTTGTCGAGTGCGGCGCGCACCCGCTTGTGGCTTTCGCGGTAATCGAAGCCGCAGATTTGCAGCGGCAGCAGCACGTTGTCGAACGCGTTGCGGTCGAGCAGCAGCTTGTGATCCTGAAAGATGATGCCGAGGTTGCGGCGCAGGTAAGGCAGCGCGCGGCTTTTGAGCACACCGACGTTCTGATGGTTGACCAGCACGCTGCCGTGGTTGGGTCGTTCGATCGCGGCGATGAGTTTGAGCAAGGTGCTCTTGCCCGCGCCCGAGTGTCCGGTGAGGAACACCATCTCGCCCTCGGCGATTTCGAACGAGACGTTCTTCAACGCCTGATAGCCGCCCGGGTAACGTTTGTGGACTTGGTTGAAGGAGATCATGCGTCCAGACCTAATAGTGCCGCGACAAAATCTTCCGCGACGAAGGGACGCAGATCATCCAGCCCTTCGCCCACGCCGATGAATCGTACCGGAATCGGATGCGCCTTGGCAATCGCGGCGATCACGCCGCCCTTGGCCGTGCCGTCCAGTTTGGTGAGTATCAGTCCGGTGACGCCGAGTGCCTGATCGAAGGCTTTGACCTGGCTCAGCGCGTTCTGTCCGGTGTTGGCATCCAGCACCAGCAACACTTCATGCGGCGCGGCTGGTGATATTGATGTTTCTGGCAATACCTTGGCGATGACGCGCTTCACCTTCTTGATCTCTTCCATCAGGTGCGCCTGGGTGGTCAGCCGTCCGGCGGTATCGGCCAGCACCACGTCGATGTTGCGCGCCTGCGCGGCTTGCACCGCATCGTAGATCACTGCGGCGGCATCGCCGCCTTGTTGCGCGATCACCGTCACATTGTTGCGTTCGCCCCAGATCGTCAGTTGCTCTCTTGCAGCAGCACGAAACGTGTCGCCCGCCGCGAGCAACACCGACAAATCCTGACCTTGCAGATATTTCGCCAGCTTGCCGATCGAGGTGGTCTTGCCCGCGCCGTTCACGCCTACCATCATGATGACGAAAGGCTTGTGGGTTTCGGCTTGCAGCGGTTGCGCCAACGGCTTGAGCAGCTTGAGCAGACAATGCGCGAGGACTTCCTTGAGTTCAGACGCTACACTCAAGCGTTGTTCTTTGACCTGGTGGCGGAGATCGGCGAGCAGCGCTTGGGTCGCGTTCAAGCCGACATCGGCGGTGACGAGGATGGTTTCCAGTTCATCGTAGAGTTCGTCGTCTATCTTGCCGCCGCGATTGAACAGGCCGGTCAGTTGCTCGCCGGTGCGCGCCAAACCGGACTTCAGCTGGGCGAACCAACTGGGGCCGGACTTGTCTTTGTTGGCCTGATCGTTCTCAGGCCCGGATGATTTTTTTTTCAGGAAGCTGAACATGGTTAAATTTTAAAAAAATTGAAGGAAATGCCGGGCCTGTATACAACGGTTGGGCGCGCTTTAACATGGGGCCGCAGTGGCAGGATGCCTGCATCAATCATGTGGTTATCGGTAAATGAACGTAGTCGGGAGGCGAGTAAATGTCGCATAATGCGCGCGCATTTTATGCCGATTACACATTGAAGGGTTCCGATTATTCGTTGCAGGGTTCCGATTTATCAGTTTAAGGGTTGAAGATTATGAGAGTTGTCCTGTTTTATATTGTGCTGTTGTTGGGTTGGTCGCAGGGCGCCGCGCAAGCGGAAGTGTTCGAACGCACGCTGGCGAACGGGCTGAAAGTCATCGTCAAGGAAGATCACCGCGCGCCGGTGGTGGTGCAGCAGATCTGGTACAAGGCCGGCAGCATGGACGAGAGCACCGGCACCACCGGCGTCGCGCATGTGCTGGAGCATATGATGTTCAAGGGCACCAAGGCCGTGCCGGCGGGCGAATTTTCCAAGCGCATCGCGGCAGCGGGCGCGCGCGAGAATGCTTTTACCAGCACCGACTACACCGCTTATTTCCAGCAACTGCACAAATCCCAATTGCCGCTGGCGATGAAACTGGAATCAGACCGGATGCAGAACCTCGATCTGACCGCTAAGGAATTCGGCAAGGAGATCAAGGTGGTCATGGAAGAGCGGCGCATGCGCACCGACGATGAGCCGCAATCGCTGATGAATGAAATCATGATGTCGACGATTTATCAGGAGCATCCGTATCACAACCCGGTGATCGGCTGGATGAGTGACCTGCAGGTGCTCACGGTAAACGATGCCAAGGTTTGGTATAAGCGCTGGTACGCACCGAACAACGCCACGCTGGTCATCGCCGGCGATGTGAAGGCTGATGAGGTGTTCGCGCTGGCGCAACGCTATTACGGCGCCATCCCCAAACATGTGCTGCCGGCACGGCGAAGCTATACCGAACCGCAGCAAGTGGGTATCAAGCGCCTGGTCGTGAAAGCACCCGCCGAGTTGCCGCAATTGGTGATGGCCTACCACACGCCCACGCTGAAAGATCCCAGGCAGGATTGGAAACCTTACGCGCTGGATATGCTGTCAGGTGTGCTGGATGGCAACGAGTCGGCGCGTCTCAACAAACATCTGGTGCGCGAGCAGCAAGTCGCGAGTGCAGCGGGCGCAAGTTATGACTCGACCTCGCGCGGTCCGAGCCTGTTCACTCTGGATGCCACGCCGAGCACAGGCAAGACGGTGCAGGATGTCGAGGCTGCGTTGCGCGAGGAAATTGCGTTGCTGGTAAAAGACGGCGTGAGCGAGGATGAGTTGAAGCGTGTTAAAGCGCAAGTCATGGCGGGCGAAGTGTATAAACGCGATTCGGTGTTCTATCAGGCGATGCAGATCGGTCAGCTGGAGAGCATCGGCCTGGGCTATCAGGCGATTCCGGTGATGCTGGAAAAACTTCAGGCGGTGACGGCAGAGCAAGTGCAGCAAGTCGCCAGGGAATTTTTGCAGGACGATAATCTGACGGTCGCGGTGCTCGATCCGCAGCCGCTTTCCGGCAAGCCTAAACACAAGTCTGAAGGAGGATCGTCAAATGTTCGCTAATTCCAAACTGATCAAATCCATTGGGGTTGCGGCTTTGTGCTGTATTTCAACCATTGCAATCGCCACCCCCAACATTCAGCACTGGCAAAGCGCGAGCGGTGCGAAGGTGCTGTTCGTGGAAGATCATGACATCCCGATGCTGGATGTGGCGGTGACCGTTCAGGCGGGCAGCAGCTTTGACGCGGCGGACAAATCCGGCGTGGCGGGGCTGACCCATCAGCTGCTGGATTCCGGTGCGGATGGTTTGAGCGAGGACGAAATCTCGCGCGGGATGGCGGACATCGGCGCGCAATTTGGCGGCGGCTTTGATCAGGATCGTTCCAGCATATCATTGCGCACTTTGAGCAGCGCGGCGGAGCGCGACAAGGCGCTGGACATCATGGCGCGGGTGCTGCAGCACCCGGTGTTCCCGGAAGCGGTATTGGCGCGCGAAAAAGTGCGGCTGATCTCCGCCCTGAAAGAGGCGGAGACCAAGCCGGAGAGCATCGCAGAGAAGGCTTTTCAGAAGGCGGTGTTCGGCACGCATCCTTACGCGCTGCTCGGCTCGGGCGAGGCCGACAGTGTGGAAAAAATCACCGTGCAAGACCTGAGCGATTTTTATCGCGAACATTATCAGGCTGCTCATGCCGTGGTCGCCATCATGGGTGATGCGTCGCGAGCCCAAGCTGAAGCGATCGCACAACAACTCACCGCGCAACTGCCCTCTTCCTCTGCGCCGGCCGCATTGCCCAAAGTGGTGATGAAGATCGCCGCCAGCGAGCAGCGTATCCCCCATCCCGCCAGCCAGAGCCACATCCTGATCGGCGCACCGGGTATGGCGCGCAACGACCCCGACTTTTTCCCGCTGTATGTCGGCAACTACACCCTGGGCGGCGGCGGTTTTGCATCGCGCCTGATGAACGAGGTGCGCGAGAAGAAAGGCCTGGCCTACAGCGTCTATAGCTACTTCATGCCGCTCAAACAGCCGGGCGCATTCCAGATCGGCCTGCAGACCAAGAAAGAACAGGCCGATGAAGCGCTGCAACTGGCGCGCAACACGCTAGCGGATTTCATCGCCAAAGGCCCGACCGAGAAGGAATTGCTGGCCGCCAAGCAGAACATCATCGGCGGATTTCCGCTGCGCATCGACAGCAACCGCAAGATACTCGACTACCTGAGCGTCATCGGTTTCTACGATCTGCCGCTGACCTATCTGGACGATTTTACGCGCAACATCGATCGGGTGACTGTGGCACAGATCCGCGATGCGTTCGCCCGCCACATCGATCCTCAGGCGATGGCGACGGTGATCGTGGGTGCGCCAGAGGGTACGGCAAAATAAATAAGGTCAGGATAATTGGAGGTGAGCTGCGCAGCCGGGTGATCAGCTTTCCCGATGCAGAAGGCTTGCGTCCCACCCCGGATCGCGTGCGCGAGACGTTGTTCAATTGGCTGGGGCAAACGCTGTATGGGCGCACCTGTCTGGATCTGTTTGCCGGTAGCGGCGCACTGGGATTCGAGGCCGCTTCGCGCGGGGCCGAGCGGGTGGTGATGGTGGAAAGGAATCCTGCGGTTCTGCGCGCCTTGCAGGACAACGTCAAAAAGCTGGGCTGCGCGAACGTGTCCGTACAGGGTCAGGATGGGCTAGAATTCGCTTCCCGTGATGCGCGACAGTATGACGTGATCTTTTTGGATCCGCCGTTTCAGAGCGATCATCTGCCTAGGCTGCTGGAAATCTTGCCGCAACGCCTGAACGAAAACGGCGTGGTGTATGTCGAATCCGGTGCCGCGATAACTGTTCTGCCACCGTGGCAGGTAATAAAATCCGGCAAGGCGGGGCAGGTGCATTATCAGTTACTGCAAGTTGCACAAAATCAATTTGCAGACAAATTGGATTTAACATGATTAAAGTGGTTTATCCGGGTACATTCGATCCGATCACGCGTGGCCACGAAGACGTGGTGCGTCGTGCGGCCGGATTGTTCGGCGAAGTCATCGTGGCGGTGGCGGAAAGCCGCGCACAAACCTTGTTCACGCTGAGTGAGCGAGTGGAGATCGCGAGTGAGGTGTTCGCGAATTTTGCCAACGTGCGCGTGGAAGGCTTCAGCGGCTTGTTGATGAACTTCGTGCAGGCACATGATGCGCGTGTGGTGTTGCGCGGACTGCGCGCGGTGTCGGATTTTGAATATGAGTTTCAGTTGGCGGGCATGAATCGAAATCTGTATCCCGAGGTCGAGACGCTGTTCCTGACCCCGGCGGAGCAGTACACTTTCATCTCGGCCAGCATGGTGCGCGAAGTCGCGCGCTTCGGCGGAGATGTCAGCAAGTTCGTGTCGCCCTATGTGATGGAAAAATTGCAGCAAAAGAATAAATCGCCCCGGAATTAAATTGTCCCGGAACCCTACCGATCGAGGAAGACAAACATGGCACTAATGATTACCGATGAATGTATCAATTGCGACGTATGCGAGCCGGAATGCCCGAACGACGCGATCTCGCAAGGCGATACCATTTATGTCATCGACCCCAATAAATGCACCGAATGCGTAGGCCACTACGACACGCCGCAATGCGTGGACGTGTGTCCGGTAGACTGCATCCCGCTGAATCCCGAGTACAAAGAAAGCAAAGCCCAGTTGCAGGTCAAGTATGAAAAGCTGATGGCGGCAAAGGGTAAATAGCCTACATCTGGTTAGCGTTTCCCCCACCCACCCTACTCCGCTTTATTTTGGCTTCCCTTGAATCTTTGCTGGCAGGTGTTTAGGCGATTTGATCCTGATCTGCTTGTTCACGTTCCTTTCGCCGAACACCATCTGAATCGCGCCTACCGGCACATCAAATACGCCCGCCAGATAGCGCATCATGTGTGCGGTAGCACCTCCCAGACGTGGAACGGCGGCGGCATAAACCTCGAGTTGATGACCGACGACTTTGCCGATGGCATCGCGCTTGGCATTGGGACGACCAAGGATGTTGAGCACCAGTGTGTCTCCTTCCCAGTAGTAGAACGGCGCGGATTTTTGCGGGTTAAATAGCGGCAATTCTTTTTAGCGTTTTTCCCAAACACCATTGATCGCTTCCGCATCATGGCTCGCGCCGAGCGCAGGCAGGTCGTAAAAGTCTAGCAGCGTGTGCAACACGCTGTAGTGGTCAATGCGCTGCGCACTCTTGCCCGCCTTCACCATCGGCCCCACCAGTAGCGTCACCACATGATTGCCTGCCTGATAATTGTCCTCATCCCAAGTGAGTATCAACAAGCTGTTGTGTTTCATCGCCCAATCAACGTATGGCCCGATGCGCGTTTTCAGCCACTCGTCCGCCGCTTCAAAACTGCCATCGTGCATGTCGTTATCCTGGTCCGGGATGACAAAAGAGATGATGGGTAGCCTGGAAAAATCCTGCGGAAAATCGGCAAAGCGCTTGTTTACCTCAGTGGGGAATCGTGTGCCTTGCCAGTTCGTCACAGGATTATGCTTGCGTTGATAGGCACCGGACACACAACTCAAATCGCCCGTTGCGGGCAACGATTCGGCAAAGCTGGCGAAGCTGAAACCCGCATCCAGCAAAGTCGAGGCGAGGTTGTCGGTGTTGAAAGAGTGCGGGCAGGCATTGCTGGTGATGCC
>PLBS01000040.1 GCA_003134595.1 Gallionella sp.
TTTTCCTGGCTAATTCGGCAAACCCGGCAGGATTTTGCCTGACTTGCTGCAGCAATTGCTCGGCCTTGGCCTTGGCCGCATCCTGTTCGGCTTGCGACGCGCCAGCTCTCACAGAAATCAGGATATGCGCCGCACGGCGTTCCTCCGGCGAGCCAAAATCATTTTGATGCTCGTCGTAATACTTGCGGACATCCTCCTTGCTCACCTCGGCTTTCGCAAGCAAATCATCCACTGAGAATTTCGCATATTCTACTTTGGCCTGCTCCTGAACATGAAACTCATTTGGATTTTGCTCGTAATATTTTTTCAGCGCGGCATTATCCACTTTTGCCTGTGACATATACGACTGGGATGAAATAGGCGACGCGCTCACCACCCGCTGTTGCTCGTTCAAACGAATAACGTTGTCCGCAACGCTGTTTGCGGCAAATCCATTCTGCGCATAAGCATCCTGCATCTGTTGCCCGAGCAACTCATCGCGTACGCGTGCTTCAAACATCAACGGCGACATACTCTGATTTGCCAGTACCGCTTCGTAACGTTTCTTGTCAAACTTTCCGCCATCCTGAAAAGCCTCGATGCCGCCTATCATCTGCACCACTTGATCATCCGGCACAGCCAATCTTGCCGCCTTGGCACGCTCGACCAGCAAGCGCTGGGAAACCAGATTATCCAGCACCGCACGTTTCATCTCGGGATTGTCAAACATCGCCGCATCAAAGTTTGCGCCCAGTTGCTGACGCATCCGGTCTTGCTGTTGACGAAGTGCATTCTCAAGTTCTTGTTGAGTAATTTTGGTGCCATTCACCGTGGCAGCCACGTCTGCCGTGTTTCCGGATTTGTCATATGAGCTCACTCCCCATAATGCAAATGGCAAAATAATGAGGGCCAGGACGATCTGTACTACCTTTTTATTTTCATGCACGAAATCAAACATAGCGATGCCATCCAACTAGTGATTTAAAAGAAACAGATGTAAAAAAGGCGAACTTGCGTTCGCCTCAATTTGGCGGAGTGGACGGGACTCGAACCCGCGACCCCCGGCGTGACAGGCCGGTATTCTAACCAACTGAACTACCACTCCAAAAAACTATTTGTGGTGGGTGCTGACGGGATCGAACCGCCGACATTCGCCTTGTAAGGGCGACGCTCTACCAGCTGAGCTAAGCACCCGACAAAGCAGATCAGTTTACAGCATCCTTCAGGCCCTTGCCAGCACTAAACTTTGGAACCTTGGCTGCCTTGATCTTGATCGTCGCACCAGTGCGAGGATTGCGACCATTACGCGCAGCACGCTTGCCAACTTTAAAAGTACCGAAACCAACCAAGCTCACTGAATCACCTTTCTTCAGTGTCTTCTTGATGGTGTCTACAGTCGCATCCAGTGCACGAGCAGCAGCTGCCTTAGAGATTTCAGCGGATTTTGCAATTGCATCAACCAAATCAGATTTATTCACGTAAGTCCCCTTTGCGAGTGATTAAGAAAACAGGAAAATCCCTGCAAAGGCTTTATATCAAGGCTTCGCAGCTTTGGTCAAGCGATTACTAAAATATTTTATATCTTGCATTGCCATAATCAAGCTGTTAGGAATTTGCCACTCAATGCTTGGTCACTACAGCTGAATCAGGCCGCACCGCATCCCCCGCCAATGCAACAACAGCAACCTTTTCAGCCGCTTCCGGAAGCGGCTCCGGTTTGCGTTCAAGGGCCATTTCCAATACTTGATCTATCCACTTGACCGGATGAATATCCAATTTGTTTTTTATGTTGTCTGGAATCTCTGCAAGATCCTTGATGTTTTCTTCAGGTATCAGCACCACTTTAATGCCGCCACGTTGCGCCGCCAGCAGCTTTTCCTTCAAGCCGCCTATCGGCAACACCTCTCCACGCAAGGTGATTTCACCGGTCATAGCCACATCGGCACGCACCGGGATGCCCGTCAGTGCCGAGACCATCGCCGTACACATCCCCACCCCTGCACTCGGCCCATCCTTTGGAATCGCGCCTTCCGGCAAGTGGATATGCAAATCAGTCTTCTGATAAAACTCTTCATCGATACCCAATCGCTTGGCGCGACTGCGCACCACACTCAGTGCAGCCTGGATAGACTCTTGCATCACATCTCCCAGCTTACCGGTGGTGGTGGTCTTGCCTTTGCCCGGCAGCACAGCAGCTTCAATGGTGAGCAATTCGCCACCGACTTCCGTCCACGCCAAGCCAGTCACTTGCCCGACTTGATTATTCTTTTCGGCAACACCATACGAATAGCGACGCACACCAAGATACTTGTCGAGATTGCGCGAATTGATGGTCACCTTGGTATCGCGATCTTTTAACAAAAGTGCCTTTACCACCTTGCGACAAATCTTGGAGATTTCCCGCTCCAGGCCGCGCACTCCGGCTTCGCGTACGTAATAGCGCACGATGTCGCGCAATGCGCTTTCGGAGATGTTGATTTCCTCCGGCTTCAGGCCATTGTTCTTGACCACCTTGGGTACCAGATAGCGCGTGGCAATGTTGATCTTCTCCTCTTCCATATAGCTGGAAACATGAATGATCTCCATACGATCCAATAGCGCGTCCGGGATATTCAGCGTATTCGCCGTTGCCACGAACATCACATCTGACAGGTCATACTCGACCTCGACATAATGATCGACGAATGTGCTGTTCTGCTCGGGATCGAGCACCTCCAACAGTGCGGAAGAGGGATCGCCGCGCATATCCATGCCCATCTTGTCCACTTCGTCGAGCAGGAACAATGGATTCTTGACCCCGACTTTGCTCATGTTCTGCAAAATCTTGCCTGGCATGGAACCGATATAGGTACGGCGATGGCCGCGAATCTCGGATTCATCGCGCACGCCGCCCAGCGACATGCGCACGAATTTACGATTGGTGGCACGCGCTATCGACTGCCCCAGCGAGGTCTTGCCCACGCCCGGCGGACCCACCAAACAAAGGATGGGAGCCTTCATCTTGTCCATACGTTGCTGCACGGCCAGGTATTCAAGAATGCGCTCCTTGACCTTATCCAGGCCATAGTGGTCTTCCTCAAGCACCACTTCGGCCTGTTTCAGGTCGGCACTGATCTTGGTCTTCTTCTTCCAGGGCAGCCCCATCAGCACATCGATGTAGTTGCGCACCACGGTAGCTTCGGCTGACATCGGCGACATCAAGCGCAGCTTCTTCAGCTCGGCCTCGGCCTTGTTGCGTGCCTCTTTCGGCATGTGCGCGGCTTTGATCTTCTTTTCCAACTCGTCAAAGTCGGTACCCTCTTCACCGTCACCCAACTCTTTCTGAATCGCCTTGACCTGCTCGTTCAGGTAATACTCGCGCTGGCTCTTTTCCATCTGGCGCCTGACACGGCCGCGGATGCGCTTCTCGACCTGAAGAATGTCGATCTCGCCTTCCAATAACCCCAGCAAGTGCTCCAGACGTTTGCGCACGCCAAAAATTTCCAGCACCTCCTGTTTTTGCTCCAGCTTGAGCGGCAGATGGGCGGCAATGGTATCAGCCAGACGACCGGCATCATCAATGCCAGCCAGCGAAGTCAGGATTTCCGGCGGGATCTTTTTGTTGAGTTTTACATATTGGTCGAATTGCGCGATCAGCACGCGGCGCATCGCCTCGGATTCGCTATCCGTGCCATCCTCGGCGGGGACGATTTGCACCTCGGCATCGAAATGCGATTTGGCGTCATACACACGCAGCACGTTGGCGCGTTGCGTGCCTTCGACCAGCACCTTCACGGTGCCATCCGGCAACTTCAACATTTGCAGGATATTAGCCATACTGCCGATGGCATAGAGATCATCGGTGCCCGGATCATCTTTGGTCGCAGACCTTTGCGCCACCAGCGCGATACTCTTGCCGGCCTCCATCGCCGTCTCCAGTGCCTTGATGGACTTGGAGCGTCCGACGAACAACGGAATCACCATATGCGGGAACACCACAACATCGCGCAAAGGCAGCAGCGGGTGCAAGTTGCTTGTAATAGTGCTTGGGATATCTTGTTCTAACATGGCAATAACCTTTTAGTTGAATTGAAGGTTAGATGGGGATAGCTCAAAATAATTCAAGCTGCCCCATCGGGACAAGATAAAAAGAACGGGCGGAAGGCCGGATTAAGCCGCCTTGTGGGTATCCGCATAAATGATGATGGGTTTGATTTCACCCGTAGAGCTTGTTTCATCCAACACTACTTTGCTGACATTATCCATGGAGGGCAAATCAAACATCACATCCAGCAACGCGTGTTCAATTATCGAGCGCAATCCGCGTGCCCCTGCTTTGCGCCCCAATGCCTTGCGGGCAATTGCCAGCAATACCCCTTCACGGAATTCCAGATCGACATCCTCCATCGCGAACAACTTTTGGTATTGCTTGGTCAGCGCATTCTTGGGCTCAGTCAGGATTTTCACCAGCGCGGTTTCGTCCAACTCCTCCAGGGTGGCAACCACCGGCAAGCGTCCGACAAACTCCGGGATCAGGCCGAACTTGATCAAATCTTCCGGCTCCACCTCGCGCAAGGTCTCTCCAGTCTTGCGCTGATCCTTGCTGGCGATGGTCGCACCGAAGCCGATGCCAGCTTTCGCGGAACGGCTGCGAATGACTTTTTCCAGGCCATCAAATGCGCCGCCGCAAATGAACAGGATATTGGTGGTATCCACCTGCAAGAATTCCGTGTTCGGATGCTTGCGCCCGCCCTGCGGCGGAATCGAAGCCTTGGTGCCTTCGATCAGCTTGAGCAACGCCTGTTGCACGCCTTCACCGGACACATCGCGGGTAATCGATGGATTATCCGATTTGCGTGAAATCTTGTCGATCTCATCCACGTACACAATGCCGCGCTGTGCTTTTTCCACGTCGTAGTCGCAAGTCTGCAACAACTTCTGAATAATATTTTCGACATCCTCGCCGACATAACCGGCCTCGGTCAGCGTAGTCGCATCGGCCATCACGAATGGCACATCCAGCAAGCGCGCCAGTGTTTGTGCCAGCAAGGTCTTGCCGGAACCGGTCGGCCCGACCAGCAGGATATTGCTTTTGGACAACTCCACACCGTCCTTGTCGCTGCTCCTGAGACGCTTGTAGTGGTTGTACACCGCCACCGACAAAATCTTCTTGGCCTGTTCCTGGCCGATCACATACTCATCCAATGTCGCGCAGATATCCTTCGGGACCGGCAAGTCGGACTTGTCCGTCTTGATCTGATCGTTCTGGATCTCCTCGCGCATGATGTCGTTGCACAGCGTGATGCACTCATCACACACGAACACCGACGGGCCCGCAATCAGCTTGCGCACCTCATGCTGGCTCTTTCCGCAGAACGAGCAGTAAAGCAATTTATCACCTGATTTTTTATCGCCAGAATTTTTATCGTCAGCCATCGCTACCAACCTTCCATCGAGTTATCAGCAAACCAAACCAGTTTATTAAACACGCTTTTCCAGCACCTGATCCACCAAGCCATATTTAACCGCATCGGCCGCGCTCAGGAAGTTGTCTCGGTCGGTATCGCGCTCTATGGTCTCAACAGATTGCCCGGTGTGCTGAGCCAGCATTTGGTTGAGCCTCTGCTTCAGATACAATATTTCACGCGCATGGATTTCGACATCCGAAGCCTGTCCACGGAAGCCGCCCATCGGCTGATGGATCATCACGCGCGAATTGGGCAGACAAAAACGCTTGCCCTTCTCGCCCGCAGCCAGCAGGAAAGAACCCATGCTGGCGGCTTGGCCGATGCACAACGTGCTGATATCCGGCTTGATGAATTGCATGGTGTCGTAAATCGCCATTCCTGCAGTCACCGAACCGCCCGGTGAATTGATATAAAAGTGAATATCCTTGTCCGGATTTTCCGATTCCAGAAACAACATTTGCGCCACGATCAGATTCGCGCTGTGATCATCGACTTCGCCGACCAGGAACACCACGCGCTCCTTGAGCAGGCGCGAATAAATGTCATAGGCTCGCTCGCCTCGCCCGCTGGTCTCCACGACCATCGGAATCAAACCGATATTTCGAGGCTCCTGATAGCGCGTCATGCCGATATTTTGTGGTTTTTGATAATGCGTCATATCAGGCATTCCCCATCAGATCGTTGAATACGGCCTGCTTGTCAGTGGTCTTGGCTTGGCCCATCGTCCAGTTCATCACATTTTCTTCAAGCACGATATGCTCAACCTCCTGCATGCGATTTGGATCGGCGGCATACCAGCGTATCACCTCTTCAGGCTGATCGAAGCTCTGCGCATAATCCTTGATAAAAACTTTGATCTGCTCGGATTTGGCCGTCAGATCGTGTTTCTGCACCAGATGCGCGAGAATCAACCCGAGTTTGACGCGCTTCTCGGCACGCTCCTTGAATAAATCCGGGGGCAAAGAAACCCCCTTCATCTTCATCCCTCGCGACACCATATCTTGCGCGGTTTGCTGTATCAGGATTTGCACCTCATCATCTACCAACACCTTGGGCACATCAAACCTGGCGACCCTCAACAACGCATCCATCGCCGCATCCTTGTTGCGCGCCTTCAAACGACGCGACACTTCGCTGACCAAGTTACTGCGAATCTCGTCTTGCAACTTGCTCACGTCACCATCCGCGATACCGACAGACTTGGCAAATTCAGCATCCACTTCCGGCAGCTTCGGAGCTTCGACACGATTCAAAGTGATTGTAAAGTTCACCCTCTTACCCGCCACCTCCTTGCTGCGGTAATCTTCCGGGAACGTCAAATCAAAAGACTTCGTCTCGCCGGCCTTCATGCCAACGGCAGCCGCTTCGAATTCGGGCAACATGCCCCCCGCGCCCAGCAGCACCGGATAGTCCTTTGCCTCACCGCCCTTGAATGCTTCACCGTTCAGCTTACCGGTGAAATCGATGTTCACTCGATCTTCAGATTGAGCCGCGCGATCGACCTTCTCGAACGTGGCACGCTGCTTGCGCAACGTCGCAATGGTGTTATCCACATCCGCTTGGGTCAATTCGCAAACCGTATGCTCTATCTTTTCGCCGGACAAATCACCCACCACCACCTCCGGATACACCTCGAAAGTTGCACTGTACTCGATCTGATCGGCCTTCAAGTCCTTGGTCTTGATATCGAATTGCGGCGAACCCGCCACCCTCAGATTATTGATTTGCGCTGCTTCGGCAAACGAACGTTGCAGGGCATCGCCCAAGGCTTCTTGACGTGCTTGCGCACCGTAGAATTGCTCGATGATCTTCGCAGGAACTTTACCGGGACGAAAGCCGGCAATCTTCACGTTGCGCCCGATGTTTTTCAGGCGATCAGACACTACGCCTTGAATAGTTTGCTGGGGAATAGATGCGTTCAAACGTCGTTCTAACGCGCTTACAGTTTCTACGCTGGACATACTGTATTTCCTTGAAATTAAAGTTAAATGGTAGCTGGTGCGAAAGGCCGCTTGTTATGGTGCGAAAGGAGAGACTCGAA
>PLBS01000034.1 GCA_003134595.1 Gallionella sp.
GGCATCGTGCTCGGCACCGATCTGGCACGCGCACTCGGTGTGCGGCTCGGCGAAAAAATCATGCTGATCGCCCCGCAAGGGCAGATCACGCCCGCCGGGATGATGCCGCGCCTCAAGCAATTCCGCGTGGTGGGCATCTTCGAGATCGGCATGGCGCCCTACGACAACAACCTCGCGCTGATCAACATCAGCGACGCGCAAAAACTTTTCATGCTCGGCGATGCGGTGACCGGCATCAGCGCCAAGTTGCGCGACATCGATCTCGCCCCGCGCGTGGCGCGCGATCTGCAAACACAGTTGCCGCAGGAGTTATACGCCAACGACTGGACGCACCAGAACAGCAACTACTTCCGCGCGGTGCAGATGGAAAAGAAAATGATGTTCATCATCCTGTCGCTGATCGTCGCGGTGGCCGCGTTCAACATCGTCTCCACGCTGGTGATGGCCGTCACCGACAAGCAGGCCGACATCGCCATTCTGCGCACCCTTGGTGCATCGCCGCGCAGCATCATGAAGATATTCATCGTGCAGGGCGTGGTGATCGGCCTGATCGGCACGCTGCTCGGCAGCGTCGGCGGCATAGCGCTGGCACTCAATCTGGATGTGGTCGTGCCTTTCATCGAGCACCTGTTCGGCGTGCAGTTCCTCGCCAAGGACGTGTATTACATCAACGAATTGCCGTCCGACCTGCGCTACCACGAAGTGTTGCTGGTGACCGGCATATCCTTTTTGATCAGCCTGCTGGCCACTCTTTACCCAAGTTACCGCGCGTCGCAGACTCAACCGGCGGAGGCGCTGCGTTATGAATGATCACAGGATCGAGGATCGAGGATCGAGGATTCAGACAGTTATTTCATGCCGCGATCTGCGCAAGACCTTCACCATCGGCAATGTGGATGTGCCGGTGCTCAAAGGCATCAACCTCGATGTGCAACGCGGCGAGCGTATCGCCATCGTCGGCGCGTCGGGTTCCGGCAAGAGCACGCTATTGCACCTGCTCGGCGGACTGGACCAGGCCAGCGGCGGCAGCGTGCAGATAATCGGGCAGGATGTGCAGAGCATGGACGAGACGCAGCGCGGCGAAATGCGCAACCGCTCGCTCGGCTTCGTGTACCAGTTCCACCATCTGCTGCCGGAATTCACCGCGCTGGAAAACGTCGCGATGCCGCTGTTGATACGCGGCATGAAGCGCGCCGAGGCCGCACCGCGCGCTGCCGCGATGCTGGAACAAGTGGGATTGGCACAACGCCTTGAACATCATCCCTCCGAACTGTCCGGCGGAGAACGCCAGCGTGTAGCAGTGGCGCGCGCCCTGGTGACGGAACCCGCTTGCGTGCTGGCCGACGAACCCACCGGCAACCTCGATCACGGCAGCGCGGAGGCACTGTTCGACCTGATGCAACAACTTAACGAAAAACTCAATACCAGCTTCATCGTCGTGACCCACGATCTGGAGTTGGCGGGACGGATGCAACGTCGATTGCATTTGATGGATGGGGTGTTGCAATCGGTATAAGCAGCGATACCCTTCTTGCACTTGCTGGATAGGATGACTGCTACCGACACGTTGCAGTCAGTCGCCATGTTGAAAAGCGGCTATTCAATTTTTCAAACTGGTGCGCTCGAAGAGATAAATCTGGGCACTGGTTAGAGTATCTTATACTACCTTAACGTCGCGCATCACAGGCCGAGCAACAGAGACGCGAGTGGCTCTCTTCGTGAGGTCATTCATATAGCGCTCGGTTAGGGGCCGTAACCGAACGTAGTGAGGTCGTAGGTCGCCGATCTCCTCCCCGCTTCGTTGTTTCCAACGATGCAATGCGGCAAGCATTTCTCCGACGTATCCGTCATGCTTTACAGCGTTGTTTATGCACCTGAGCTCGTTCACGGACTTCGAGCAATGCAAATTGGATTCCAGAATTCCTAGCTTATTAAGCGCCAGGCAGAAATCTTTGCGCTGAAATATTTTCCCGGCTTCAGGAGGGCCTATCACCTTAGCGGTTAAGCGCTTACGGAACAGTTCGACGCAGCGCCAGAGCGCTACGACCGCGCACTCCGCGTAGAGCTGGGCGAACGCATCGATTTCTGCTACGTCGTCAACAAACTGTTCGTCCGATTGTGTCAGTCGTTCAAGCAATTTCTCCCGCGCCTGCCGCTGTTGTTCCGACCAGATGACGAGACGGTCTACATCTTCAAGCTCGTACCTTGCCAATCGCAGCAGCGGATAAAACGGTTGACTACGGTACTGGTACTTAGCCATCTCTTAACACGCATAACCTAAAGTAGATACCCTAAAGTGCACCAGCTAAGGCACCTTCAAGTACCTCCGTCAAAAAGAAAAACCACTGATAAATGAATAAAATTATTTAGGAAATCAAGATTCATGAGTATTACTCAGAGCTTCGAATAGAGTCCACAGCTAGGCATATAGTGTCCCGCACCTTTCTTTCTAATATGGTCTCGCTGCACGCTTGGACATGACCAAGCACGATGATTTTGCAAATCATGTATTGACCACATGCTTTGTTTTGCAGTTCTATTAATTTTTTTCGCGTATCTCTAGGCGCGCCTTCTGTTAGAAGAAGCAATTTGTACGCGTTTGGTATTTGCAACTGACTGGGCTTTTCCGTAAGTGACTGCAGATGTCCAATAATTTCATAGTAGCCCTTAATGGAAAGCTTTTTCCCCGTTCGCATTGATTTCGCATCGAGTTGAAAATCAGTGAATGACATGCGGTTATAGCCGCGAGCCTCATCCTCCTTATCCAATTGCTCTATTTTAAGTTTAGGCTCTACCAAGCTTAGGTTGTTTTGAGCAGCTGCATTTCCCTGACCAGCCGCCTTGCTATACCACACTACAGCTTCTGCATAGTTTTGCGGAACGCCTAGAGCTTTTTCATACATATAGCCTAAGTTTAATTGAGCATCTGCATTTCCCTGTGCAGATGCCTTGCGGTACCACTCCAATGCCTTTGCGAAATCTTGTGGGACACCTTGCCCTAGGGTGTACCTATCCGCAAGGCTATATTGTGCACCTGCATTCCCCTGATCAGCTGACTTGCGGTACCACTCTGATGCCTTTGCAAAATCTTGTGGGACACCTTGCCCTTGGTTGTAAATCACACCAACGTTATTTTGCGCTTGCGCATACCCTTGATCTGCTGACTTGCGGTACCACTCCAATGCCTTTGCGAAATCTTGCGGGACACCTTGCCCTTGGTAGTACATGAAACCAAGGTTGTTTTGTGCTTGCGCATTCCCCTGATCTGCCGCCTTGCGATACCACGCTACAGCTTGTGCATAATCTTTCGAAACGCCTTGACCGTTGTTATACGCCATACCTAGAAAAGCTTGAGCATCTGCATTGCCCTGTTCAGATGCCTTGCGGAGCCACTCAACTGCCTGAACATAATCCTGTGGAACGCCATTGCCTAAGTAATATGCTGCGCCAAGGTTTAATTGCGCTTTTGCAAATCCCTGCTCAGCTGCCTTGCGATACCACGTTACAGCTTGTGCATAGTCTTTTGGGAGTCCATTTCCGTTGAGATACATAACCCCCAATAAATTTTGGGCAACAGCATCCCCCTGTTCTGCCAATGGCCTAGCTTCATTCAAAGCTTTGGCGTAATCACCTTTATTGTAGGCTGCCTTTGCTTCTTCAACACCAGCATATCCCGTTATGGTGTAAAACAGGCCCAGTAGGATTAATAGTGCAGTGAATTTTCTTTTCATAGTATTCCTCTTGACGGTGGCTTGTAGGCATTTTGGCGGTTAACTTTTGGGTCTGCCTTTTGGTGCTGGTAGTGAACTTGGTGTCTGCTGTTGTAAATTGGAAAGCGTACTATGCTCGGGCTGAATTGTTTGCGTGGCAGGTACAATTGCAGAGGCGGATGATTGTACTTGAGGTGATGGAAAAAGAACGCCATATGCAGCAATACAAGCCGCAACCATCGCAATTACGCCAACCCAAAAAGCGGGAATAATGCTCCAATGTGGACGTTTGATTTCAGCGAGCAATTCAGCATGAAGGGTATTTTCTCTAACTTGTTGTCGTTCAATGCGAACTTGTATGGCGGCTGCATACATAACGTTATTATTAACTCCTGCGGCTATGTAAGTCTCAAGATGGGCATCGGTGAATGCCGAGAAATGGAGCTTATGCGAATCAATTTCAGATAACTCTTGCATATGATCTCTAACAGTTATTCAACAGACCCACCAGTCTGTGCTATTTAAAATTGCAAAGCATATTCCTTAGCTCAACGCCCGCTATGGAGCACATTCTTGTTCGTCCGTTCATGGCACACAGCGGTAATGCACACTTGGATACAGCCTACCCGGAAGCGGTCACTGGAAATAAAATTCACTCTTACTATTTATACCGCCTTGACGGTACGGAAAACCACGGTAATTTCACAGAGCCTTTGGTTTCCTGCCCGGTGCTACTGTGGGGATATATCCAGCCAACCGGCAACGTATTCCCTCGATTTTCTTGCCCTTCTCGAACCTGGTAGAAAGGCACGCCATAACTTCTCCTTTGGCAGCAAGTTCTGATAACTGGAGGCGCACATTTGCAAGCGAGATACCTGTAGCTACAGCAATCTCCGTGTCGAGTCTGTCACCATACTTTTTCAGGTATTGCAAAATTTCTTTCATGGATTCATTTCCGGAGTCATTAGGGGTATGGGGTGAAGTATATACCTACAACACTGCCGCTCCGGAGAAAGCGATTCCCCGTTGCCGACTGCTGCCTATCACTTGGGGCGCGTTTCTGCCCTTTCATCTCCAGCATACAGGCTTAGCAGCCTGTCGCAGACGAAAGAAGCAGATCATGCGAGGTCTTGAGTGATTCATCTAATCGTATCCGCAGACAACGCACGTTAGCCTTTCCATTGATTTCGAACGACACTTTAAAAACTGTCGTCTCTTCGTTGGACACAGCGAAAGATTGATTATCTTTTGCGTTGATCTTCTTCGGTGTCCATTGCTCTGAAATAGATCCACAGTGCAAATCATCCTTGCAGAGAGATAGTTCTGCCTGGCTTCCCAGGTCATTTATCAGATTTATTTTTGAAACATGCGACTCAGGATCGGAACAAGCCGTTATTGTGTATATTGGCAGCAGAACCAAACAGGTCAGAAAAACCCTTAGCATTCGTTTCATTCAATCCTCTTATTGCTGCAATTTAGTGCGAATGTCCGACTTGGAGAAAATTTTCAAATGGCCGCACAAACCAGTCCTTATAAAATCAAACTACCCTCCCCTGCTTTCTCGCACGCCACTTCCATAGCACTGCCAAACGCCACGCCACACGCACCGCAACATATCCAGTGATTGCCAGACTCAAAGCCAGCAAGAGTAACCCGACCAATAAAGGTTCGCCGAGCATCACCATCCAGTCCCACAATTCGTGCATCATGTTTTGCCAATGCAATTCCGGAAATGACGGTTGCACCACCACGCCACTGTGCGCGCCGCTGACCCTTACCCCAATCTCATAGGCAAGCAAATACAACGGCACGATGGTGAAGGGATTGGTGTACAGCGTAGCAATCAGCGCCACGGGCAAATTGACGCGGAACAACACGGCCAGCAGTGCGGCGCCTATCATCTGCAACGGGCCGGGGATCAGGCCGCAAAACAATCCCACTGCCACACCGCCCGCCACCGAGCGACGATGCAAATGCCACAGATTGGGGTGTTGCAACCAGCTACCGAACGGCTTTAGCCAGCGTTGGCTTTTCACCGTTTCCAGACTCGGCAGGATCTTATGAAATAATTTGCGCATAGCCTTATTCTATCCGTGTGCGCTAATCTATGCGCATGGTTCTTTTCACCCTCTGCTTCACAATCGGCGTGTGGCTGCTGCAACAGCAGGCCGCACTGCCGGACTTCGGCTGGGCATGGTTACTGCCCGGCTTTCCACTCGCTCTGCTGATTCCGACCAGGCCGTTGGTAATGCGCGTTGCTTATACCTTGCTCCTTGCCACTTTTGCCTTGGGCCTCGGCTTCTATCACGCCGCGTGGCAAGCCGAACAACGCCTCGCCATTACACTACCGGATGAATGGCAGGGACGCGACATCGAAGTCATCGGCGTGGTCGCCGAATTGCCGCGCAGCTACCAACAGGGTTTGCACTTCAGCTTCGATGTGGAAAAAATCCTCACGCCTCAGGCCAGTGTGCCGCCGCACATTTACCTCAGCATCTACTATGAAAAGTCGGCCACTATGCTTGCGCCGCATGCCGGAGAACGCTGGCGACTCACGCTGCGCCTCAAGCAGCCGCATGGCAGCAGCAACCCGCACGGCTTCGATTTTGAAGCGTGGGCGCTGGAAAACAATCTTCGCGCGGTAGGTTATGTGAACAACAAAGCAGATAACCTGCGCCTGGCTGCGCTGGCCGATGGCTTCAATTACCGCATCGAGAGATGGCGCGAAACAGTGCGCGACAAGTTCAACGCCACACTCGGCAACGAGCCTTATGTCGGCGTATTGAGCGCGCTGGCCATCGGCGACCAGAGCAGTATTCCGCAAACACAGTGGCAGGTGTTCACGCGCACCGGCGTAAACCACCTGATGTCCATCTCCGGACTGCACATCACCATGCTCGCCAGCCTGGGCTTCGCCCTCATCTACTGGCTGTGGCGGCGCAGCACGCGTCTTACCTTGTTCCTGCCGGCGCGCAAGGCCGCCGCGCTGGTTGCATTGCTGGCGGCACTCGGCTACGCGCTGCTGTCCGGTTTCGCCGTGCCGGCGCAGCGCACCGTGTATATGGTCGGCGCAGTCGCCGCAGCACTATGGCTGAATCGCAATTTTTCGCTCGGACAGATACTCAGCATCGCGCTGCTCGGCGTGCTGATCCCTGACCCTTGGGCAGTCCTGTCGCCCGGCTTCTGGCTGTCATTCGGCGCAGTGGCACTCATCCTGTACGTCACGGCACATCGCCTAAAACACGAACACTGGCTGATGGAATACGGCAAGGTGCAATGGGCAATGACCATCGGCCTGATTCCCATGCTGCTCGCGCTGTTCCAACAGGTATCGCTGGTCTCGCCCATCGCCAACGCTTTCGCGATTCCGCTGGTAAGTTTGGTCGTCGTGCCACTCGCCTTGCTCGGCGCAGTGCTGCCTTTGGACACTCCGCTGTGGTTGGCGCACAGCGTGATGGGCTGGACGATGGTATTGCTGGAATGGTTGAACAGCTTGCCGCAAGCGGTCTGGACGCAGCATGCGCCGCCCCCATGGAGCATCGTGGCCGGCATGTTGGGTGTGTTGTGGATACTGCTGCCGCGAGGCTTTCCGGCGCGCTGGCTGGGTTTCCTGTTGCTGCTGCCGATGTTTTTGAATACGCCGGAACCGCCCGTGCAAGACTCGGTACGCTTGATTATTTTCGATGTCGGACAGGGCTTGGCGGTCGCCGCGCAAACCCGACATCACGCGCTGCTCTACGATACCGGCCCGGATTTCAGCGATGGCGCGGACAGCGGCAACCGCGTATTGATCCCATCGTTGCGCGCGATGGGCATCAGCAAACTGGACGGACTGATACTCACGCACGATGACACCGATCACACCGGCGGCGCAGCTTCGGTGATGCAAACCATGCCGATAGGCTGGTTTTCATCCTCGCTGCCCGATGGGCATGCGCTGTTGCATCTGGCAACCCTCTCCCCCAGCCCCTCTCCCGCAGGCGGGGAGAGCGCAGCGAGGGGGGCGAAGCCGGAGTTAAGGCGCTGCACAGACGGACAATCATGGCAATGGGACGGCGTAAATTTCGAGATACTGCATCCCGATGCGGGCAGCTACGCCATAACAAAAATCCGCGACAACAATAGAGGCTGCGTGTTACGCATCAGCATTGGCAATCAACACATTTTATTGACTGCAGATATTGAAAAAGAATCCGAACAACAACTGCTCAAAGAACACGCGGACAAACTGCCAGCGGCATTGTTGGTCGTGCCGCACCACGGCAGCAAAACCTCATCCACGGACAAATTCATTGCCGCCGTGCGGCCCGGCTATGCCGTGTTCACCGTGGGCTATCGCAACCGCTTCGGCCATCCGAAACAGGAAATCGTGCAACGCTACGCCGACAGCGGCAGCACGCTGCTGCGCTCGGATGAAGACGGCGCGATTCTGGTCGAGATGAACGCTCATGGCTTGAAGGTAGAACGCTATCGCAAGACGCATAGACGCTATTGGACGCACTCGCCGCAACCCGAACGGAAAATACCATAGGCAAGTTATATATTTTCATTGTTGACCGGATGCATGAATACTGGAAGACTGTGCACCATCTTAGCTGCGTCGCAAAATAACGTGTTAAACACAGAAGGGGAATCCCCATGAAAAAGATCGTGATACTGGCACTTCTACTAGTATCTATTGGTGCCATAGCTGCGGAGGAAGACACTATTGGCCTTACAGCACATAACCTATTCGATAATAGAACATCTCTCGGCCTTTCTTCCAGGATAAAGCACCGCCAGCTTGTCAACATGAGGGCACAAATGGCGGCGACCCAAGCTATCATCGGTTTGCTTGCCGAGGAGAAATTCGAAAAGGCTTCTAAAATATCCCGTACCAAGCTTGGGTTAACCGACGAAATGAAACAAATATACGACCTATCCAAAAATGAGGATTTTAAAAAACTGGGGCTTGCTTTCCACAATAGCGCAGACGAATTGGGGACTGCCTTACAAACGAAAGACATGAAAAAATCATTGCAGGCATTACGTAACACGATGGGATATTGCCTGCAGTGCCATAATAAATTCCGGCAGTAAATAAACGCTGCTTGATGGCTGGATGGGCTCAAAACAGAGAAGACAGCGTGGTAAAAAATAAATCGCTGCACTCTTCGCCCCTGCAATAATCGACTACATGCCACCTATTCTCTACTCCTTCCGGCGTTGCCCTTATGCGATGCGCGCGCGTCTTGCGCTTTATACCAGCGGCGTGACGGTCGAGTTGCGCGAGGTGGCATTACGCGACAAGCCGGCGAGCATGCTGGCAGCCTCTCCCAAAGGCAGTGTGCCGGTGCTGGTGTTGCCGGACGGATGCGTGATCGATGAAAGTTGGGAAATCATGCAATGGGCGCTGCACCAGCATGATCCCGATGGTTGGCTGGGGAAAAACGATAGTTACGGCTATGCAGCAACCCCGCTGATCATCGAAAACGACACCGCATTCAAGAATCATCTGGATCGCTACAAATACGCTGACCGCTATCCCGAACACCCGCAAATCCATTACCGCTCCGAAGCCGAAATATTTTTACAGCAGCTGGAAAACCGATTGCGTGCGACACATTTTTTGCTGGGTGATGCCATGTCCATTACCGATGTTGCTATCTTCCCGTTTATCCGGCAGTTCGCGGAGGTGGATAAAGACTGGTTTGCGCAAGCGCCCTATTCGTCGCTGCAACGCTGGCTGGAAATTTTTTTGGGTTCGGAACGTTTTGATGCGGTAATGAAAAAATACTCCATTTGGCATCCGGGTGATCCACCCGTTATCATGACGAACAAAGGAAACCTCTAAAAATTCATGACAATTGCTTTTCCACCATGCTGAACTTGATCATCTCCACCATTGTGTTCTTCGTTGCCGCCTGGTTTATCAACCGTTATCTGGATACGCAGGGAATCCCCAAGGGCATGACACGCGGTGTGTTGGTATTGGTACTCGCCTCTCTGGTGTCATGGGGTGCGGGGGAGATGGTGGACTGGGCACAGGTCAAAATCGAGGGTCCGCAAGCGGCTGCGCAAAGCTCCGGCGATTTATCCCAGCTTCTGAAGGCAGCCGGTCAACCGCAACCTTGACCAGTTTGCGGGCACAATAAACAATTGAAAACCTCTAAAATCCAGATTTCATCCCAACTNNTGGCTGGTTATGCTGCGTTGCGAAAAGAATTTCTTGCTTACATATAACCCATATGCAGCGCTGCGAATTTTTTCCCGCGCCTTGCATTTGGGCGAACTCTGAATTTTAAGAGGCTCCCAATGGACAAAAATAATTCTGAAGGATGAGTGCGATTATGAAACAAAGTATGGCAATTATAATTCGCAGGTTAAGCAGGTTAACCAGCCTGGCTTTCGCAACTCTGGCATTCGCATCTGGCGGCATAGCCATGGCGGATAATACCCAACCTGCTGCCTCCGTGGGCGTGTATGCCCAGCACGCTGGCGGCAAGATCGCCTACCACTATCGCGTAGTCAATAACAGCCAGCGGAATATTACTGCTGTTTCGATCGGGCGCGACAACCAGAATGACGGGAATCCCGATAATGATGTCAATGAACTTCTTGAACTCCCGGCGGGATGGAATTCCAAGCTGGGCATTCCCTCGACCAGTGCCATCTCGCCCACAGGCTGGCGCGTCAGCGTGGTCGCGCCGGAAGAGAACGAAACCCACGCCATCGCTTGGGAAACCATGAATGACCGCTCGCCAAAGCTGCTTGCCGGTCAAACCGTAAACAAGATGAGTATCGCCCTGGATAAGGCCGATAACAACTATCTAACCGGTCATGCGCTGGTCACTTATACCGACGGGGATCCCATCAATCTTACCGTTCCCCTCGAACGCCTTGACCACACCCCGCCCGATTTCACGGTAAACCTGAGTCCCAACACAATCCTGCCGCAGAGCAATAAACTCGTAGCCATCAATGCGTCCTTCACGACAAAGGACGATTACGACCGCATGCCAGAAATAAAGCTTGAGTCCATCACCGCCAACGAATCCTTGGGGGCAGATGACATCCGCGACGCGAGTTATGGTCTTGATGACCGATATTTCAAATTACGCGCCGAAAGCAGGAGTACGGTCGGTCGGATTTACACTGTAACCTACTCGGCAACCGATGCTTCCGGCAACCAAACAACCGCCTCGGCCACAGTGACGGTAGCGGCAACAGCACCAGCAGTATCACCGGTGCCAGTGGGAGCACCAGTGCCAACGGCAGAGCCGCACGAACAAGACGAAAAAGGGAAGGTCAAGGTCGAGAGCAAGTAAGTTTGATAGTGGGCGATTCAATTCTGGGGCGATTCATGTATTCCAATTTCCATCGTTCCATATATCCCCTAAAAATATGCACAACCCGTCATTCAAGCAGGCGCACGGCATGCAGGTATCGGTAATATCTGGTAACAATAGTTGCTTTCATTTTTTTTCAGGGTCATGTATCGTTCTCGCCGTTCTAAACTACAACTTAAAGTGTTTTTTAAGCGAGTTTCGAAGCGAGGTTTGCTGGTACCGATTTGAATGCGGCAGTGCATTTGAGGAAATCTGTTCCATCGTTGCGAATCGGCATCGCGAATACCGCAACAGAATAAATCCCCCTTCAAGGAATTCAACAGTGAGAAAATTGTTTTGCATATTAATCGTTGCAATGGTGACACCCTTGCTCAGCGGGTGCTTCGACAACGGGTCAACCGCCGATCCCCCATCGAATTTCACGGCCACTGCGGGAGACGGCAGAGTGAAGCTTGAGTGGACAGCCAGCCCCGGTGTCGATTACTGGCTTTTCACTGCAACTGATCCAAGTCTCACAGCTTTCAATTGGACTGGTTTACCAAATCCGCATGCTTACACCTCGGTCGCTTCGCCGTATTATATGTGCGGATTGTTTAATGTGGCGCCGTATTATTTTGCAGCCAATGGCCGTATCAATGGCGGGCCCGGCGGACCGAGCAGTCCGACGATCAGCGCCACTCCTTACAATGCCAGCACCAACTGGATCGCCAACTCCACGACTTTATCCCAAAATCTTGTATCCCCAAATCTTAATGGTGTGGGATATGCCAGTCTGAGGAACTGCTCGAATAACGCGACTAGTGCCGCCGGCAGTTTCGCCGCCGTTGGCGCAGGCGGCGCAATTTTTACCAGTAGCGATGGGCAGAATTGGAGCACTCCTACTTCTCTACCGCTCGGATTTTCATCTGACCTTTATGCGGTGACCGGCCACGCCGCGAATCTCAATAATCCGGGCAATCCAAAACTACGCTGGGTAGCCGTTGGTGCTGGAGGAGCCTCCGTCTATAGCACCGATGGTATCAGTTGGGCTGTTGGGAGAGCTGATTTGGGTAATCCGGCATTACATTCCCTGACACAAGTTGCAGGCAAGTTTTCCGCCGTGGGCGACACGGGAACGATACTCTCGAGTACCGATGGGATCACCTGGAAGACTCATTCCTCAGGTTCGACCAATAATCTGCAGGGAATAACTCATGGCACCATTTATGTTGCAGTGGGCGACAGTGGCACGATTCTTACAAGTGCCGATGGCAACACTTGGACAACCCGAACATCCGTGACTACCAGCATTCTGCGGCAAGTGACTTCCGTCGGCAGAATCATTGTAGCGGTAGGCGACAGTGGCACAATTGTGACCAGCATCAATGGAGGCACTACATGGACTGCACAAACCCTGTCCGGAACGCCGAATCTGGTAGGTGTCGCAGCGGAGTCCCATCTTGTGGCTCATGCCGCAGTAGATCCTCTATTGGGTTTCATTCCAAGCGCTCAGTTTGTGGCTGTGGATAGCACCGGCAATGCCTACACCAGCGTGAACGGCATCACCTGGTCGAGCGCAATCAGCACCGGCACAACCAGCCTGAATGCTTTAGTCAGCAGCGGTTTCGGATATGTCGCCGCAGGGAACGCCGGCGCTACTGCATATGCCTTCTGACATTTACGGAAGACTGCGCGCGCGACCAATTTGAGTGCCATTCCGCGCAAACAGATATTCCCATGATGACGAGCTTCCACCATGCTGAACCTGACAATCTCCACCATCGTGTTTTTCGTTGCTGCCTGGTTTCTCAACCGTTATCTGGATGCGCAGGGAAGGGCATGACGCGCGGCGTACTGGTGTTCACACTCGCCGCCCTGGTGTCATGGGGTGCTGGGGGTGGGCGGTAGACTGGGCGCAGGTCAAGGTCGAAGGTCCGCAATCTACAGTGCAGATCGCGGGCGGTTTGTCCCAAATTTTGAAAGCAGCCAACCAGTCGCAACCGTGAGCCAGAGTCGCGACTAGGGAATCTCTCAGTGAGACAAACCGGGAAATAATTCCAGCATCCCATCCGCCATGAATTGCACCGCCATGGCAGCGAGAATCAAGCCCATGACCCGGGTAGCGATGTTGAGTCCGCCCGTGCCCAGACGCTGACCGATAGGCTCGGCCAGCCGCAACACCATCCAGACTATCACCGCCACCCCCACGATCCCTAAACAGAACATGAGCTTGTCTGGCCAATTGCCAGCCTGGTGCGCATCAACAATGGTCAGGCTGATAGCCCCCGGCCCGGCCAGCAGCGGAATCGCCAGCGGTACTACGGCAATGTCATTCTTGGCCTCCGCTTCGGCTTGCTCTGCGTCGGTGTGCCGGGCTGTGCTGGTTATAGCGCCAAACATGGCAATGGCAATGATCAGCACCAGCAGTCCGCCAGCGATGCGGAACGCCGGGATGCCGATACCGAAGAACGACAGCAAAGCATCACCCACCCAGACCGCAAGCGTCAGGATGACCGCGACCGCAACAGCGGCTTTGAGAGCCGTGCGGTGCATCTCCTCCGGGCGGCGATCCGCCATCAGGCTAAGGTAAATTGGAATGGCCCCGAGCGGATTCAGGATGGCAAAAATACCCACCAGATACTTTATTTGTTCGGTCCAAACGGGTAATAGCGTCATGATGGCAGTTTTATTGAGTATTTCATAATTTGCGACAAACACCCCGTTCGGGCTGATGCTTCGACAGGCTCAGCACAGGGTACGCAAAGCGTATCGAAGCCCAAAGGCTGAAAGTAGATTCACCCTTCGATACCTGATGTAACTACTGATAGGACTACTAGCCATCTGACTAACCCAGCAAAGAACGCTGGGCAAGTCATTGGTTATAGCCATTCGACTAGGCTGCCAGAAAACACCAGCCAAGTCGCTGGTTATCAGGGTGAACGGTGTGATGTTCCCTATCTGGCTTCTTCAATCATTTTCCTGGTCTTGGCTTCGACCTCTTGCGCCACCTTAACCAGCGATGCGTCTCGCGATAACGCAGCGAGCATAGGGACAGGCTTGATCATCCCGATCATGGTTTTGCCCTGTTCGGTGTACACCGAGATGCGACAGGGCAGTGCCATATTCAAACGCATGTCGGTGGATAGTACCTTGCCGGCTTGTCCCGGATTGCACACTTCAAAGACTTTGCAATTCTCGGCGAAGGCGATGCCTTTGCTGCGCAGTGTGTTGCCCAGATCATGGATATGCAGCACGCCAAACTCGTTCCGTTTCACTGCTGCTTCCAGATCGGTCGCGGCCTGCTCGAATGACTTGTTGCTTTCTACAATGTAATACATTGCTATCTCCTATTATGTTTGTTGGTAATGCCCTTCAGGTTAGGCCAGTGCCGTGACATTGTCCAGCGGGTGCCCGTCCATAACCAGCCACTTGGCTGTCGTTAACCAGCGGCTTATGTCACCGTACTTTGGTGGCTTAGCCGAATGGCTATGCAAAGCCTTTCGGGTGCCCGGCCATAACCAGCGACTTGGCGAGCGTTGTTTGCTCGCTTAGTCGAATGGCTATAACCAATGACTTGCCCAGCGTCTTTTGCTGGGTTATAACCAGCCACTTGGTTGTCGTCTTTTGACAGCCTAGTGGAATGGCTAGTAGTTTTATCAGTCAGATGGCTATAACCAGCCGCTTGCCACCGTTTTTTGGAGGCGTAGCGGAATGGCTAGTGGTTTCATCAGTTGTCATATCAGTAGTTCCATCAAAGGTTTTTCGGACTTGCCATCAAATACGGCTGTGCTACCCTGCTCCCCATGAAAAACTTATCGCAGTATCTCGCTTCGCTTTTAATCACCGCTTGGGTCGGTGGCCTATGGGCGATCGGCTATCTTGCCGTGCCTGTCCTGTTTTACACTCAACCGGACAAGCAACTGGCGGGTATGCTGGCCGGGCAGATGTTCGTCTGGGTGGGCTATCTCGGCATGGTATGCGGAATGTATCTGCTGATCCAGCGCATCAGTGTGTCCGGTCGCGCGTCCTTTCGCCTAGCCCTGTTCTGGGTTATCGCGGCCATGTTGCTGACCACACTGGCATTGCAGTTTGGCATCCAGCCTATCATGACCGACCTCAAGCTAAAGGCGTTGCCCGCAGATGTGATGCACAGCGTGTTTGCCGACCGTTTTAAAATGCTGCACGGCATATCCAGCATCGCCTACCTGATAGAGAGTTTGTTGGGAGTATTCCTCGTCATCAAGGCACCTCGCGCTGCCGCCCTCCAATAAAGAGAGCCGCCGCACAAATATAAGAAGAGCCGCATCAGCGGCTCTTGTTTAATTCCCACAAAACAATCTTAAGCGAGAGATTTGATGATGTCCTCAACCACCTTCTTCGCATCGCCGAACACCATCATGGTTTTGTCCATGTAGAACAGTTCGTTGTCAAGACCGGCATAGCCCGCCGCCAAGCTGCGCTTGACCACCAGCACGGTGCGCGCCTTGTAAACTTCAAGAATCGGCATGCCATAGATCGGGCAGGACTTGTCGTGCTTGGCAGCCGGATTCACCACGTCGTTCGCGCCGATCACCAGCACTACGTCGGTGTCGGCGAAATCGTTGTTGATCTCGTCCATTTCCAGCACTTGCTCATAAGGCACTTCCGCCTCGGCCAGCAGTACGTTCATGTGTCCGGGCATACGACCGGCTAC
>PLBS01000096.1 GCA_003134595.1 Gallionella sp.
TGCATGGCTGCACCATAGGTGAAGGCAGCCTGATCGGCATCAAGGCGGTGATACTCAATCACAGCATCATCGGCAGAAACTGTTTGATCGGCGCGAACACCCTGATCACCGAAGGCAAGGTGATCCCCGATAATTCACTGGTAATTGGTACGCCGGGAAAAGTAGTGCGCACATTGACGGAAGCAGAAATCGCCGCGCTGCACGCCAACACCGCGCACTACGTGGAACTTATGGGACGCTATGCCGACGGATTGCATCCTATAGGGAACCTCTAAAAATCCACANNCAACCAAGTGGCTGGTTATGCTGTGTTGCGTAAGAAATTTCTTGCTTACATATAACCCATATGTGGCGCGGCAAAATTTTTTCCGCGCCTTGCATTTGGGCGAACTCTGAATTTTTAGAGGCTCCCTATAGTCAAATAGCCTATCAAGTGCACGACGCCAAGCCACATACCGCGTTCAGTTCATGCATCATCCCGAACGCATAAAATGCGTTTATCCGACTTATAAACACTCCCACACAAATATCAAACGCAGAAAAGCAGCATTTCAAAAATATCATGTCATTATCCAAAATCCGAAGTATCCTAGACACTTGAAGTTGTTTCTGGGTGCTCTAGCATGCATTTTGGATGTCAGGGCGGTTGGCTGATTTATCTTTAGGGAGGGGTATCATGTCAGGTGGTTTGGGATTTGCGTTGTTATGCGCCATTGTTGCAATCTTTTACGGCATATTTTCCATCAAATGGATTGTCGGCAAACCAGCCGGCAACGAAAAAATGCGCGGGATTGCCGCCGCAATACAGGAAGGCGCTTCCGCCTACCTGAATCGGCAATACACCACTATCGGCATAGTCGGTGCAATTTTGTTTGTCGTTATTCTTGTCGCTCTGAAATGGCCAACCGCCATCGGCTTCGCCATCGGCGCGATCCTGTCGGGTTTGACCGGCTATATCGGCATGAACGTATCGGTGCGCGCCAATGTGCGCACTGCTGAAGCGGCCAAAGAGAGCCTGAACGCAGCACTGAACGTCTCCTTCAAAGGCGGCGCGATCACCGGCATGCTGGTAGTGGGCTTAGGTCTGCTCGGCGTGGCGGGCTATTACTCTTTCCTCACCCTGATGATGGGCACCAATGCCGAAGATGCAACGCATGCTCTGGTGGGTCTGGCCTTCGGCGGTTCGCTGATTTCCATCTTCGCCCGTCTTGGCGGCGGCATTTTCACCAAGGGCGCTGACGTGGGTGCCGACCTGGTGGGCAAGGTCGAAGCCGGCATTCCCGAGGACGACCCGCGCAACCCGGCGGTAATCGCCGACAACGTCGGTGACAACGTCGGCGACTGCGCCGGTATGGCGGCCGACTTGTTCGAGACTTACGCGGTCACCATCATCGCCACCATGTTGCTGGGTGGTTTACTGATAACCGGTGCCGGTCCGAATGCGGTGATCTATCCGCTGGTGCTGGGCGGCTTCTCCATCATCGCTTCCATCGTCGGCACCTTTTTCGTCACAGCACGCGAGGGCGGCAAGATCATGAACGCGCTGTATCGCGGCTTGGCCGTCTCCGCCGTGCTGGCGGCAATCGCCTTCTACCCCATCACTACCATGATGATGGGCGATGGCGTGATGATAGATGGCGTGCTGGTTTCGGCACGGCATATTTACTATGCCACCCTGATCGGTCTGGCACTGACTGCTGCCATGGTGTGGATCACCGAGTACTACACCGCCACCGAATATGCGCCGGTGCGCCATATCGCCGAAGCTTCCACCACCGGCCACGGCACCAACGTGATCGCCGGCCTGGGCGTTTCGATGAAGTCCACCGCCGCTCCGGTACTCGCCGTTTGTCTGGCGATCTGGGGTGCTTATGAACTGGCCGGACTCTACGGCATCGCCATCGCCGCGACCTCGATGCTGTCCATGGCCGGCATCATCGTGGCGCTGGATGCTTACGGTCCGATCACCGACAACGCCGGCGGCATCGCCCAGATGGCCAACTTGCCGCATGACGTGCGCAAGATCACCGACGCGCTGGACGCAGTGGGCAACACCACCAAAGCCGTCACCAAAGGCTACGCCATCGGCTCTGCCGGTCTGGCCGCACTGGTATTGTTCGCAGACTACACCCACACTCTGCAGGCTAAGCTGGGGGGCGTGGTCACGACCTTCGACCTGTCCAACCACATGGTCATCATCGGCCTGTTCATCGGCGGCATGGTGCCTTACTTGTTCGCCGCGATGGGCATGGAAGCAGTCGGCCGCGCCGCCGGATCAGTAGTGGTGGAAGTACGCCGCCAGTTCAAGGAAATTCCGGGCATCATGGAAGGAACCGGCAAACCGCAATACGGCACTTGCGTGGACATGCTGACCAAGGCCGCGATCAAGGAAATGATCGTCCCGTCGCTGCTGCCCATTGCAGTGCCTTTGATAGTCGGCCTGACACTCGGCGCACAGGCACTGGGCGGCGTACTGGTCGGCACCATCATCACCGGTATTTTCGTGGCGATCTCCATGACCACCGGCGGTGGCGCGTGGGATAACGCCAAGAAATACATCGAAGAAGGCAACTTCGGGGGCAAGGGTTCGGAAGCACACAAGGCCGCCGTCACTGGCGACACCGTGGGCGACCCTTACAAGGACACCGCCGGTCCTGCTGTGAATCCGCTGATCAAGATCATCAACATCGTTGCGCTGATGATCGTACCGCTGATTTAAGC
>PLBS01000174.1 GCA_003134595.1 Gallionella sp.
TAGGGGCACGGCGCGCCGTGCCCGTACATACCGGCGAAAGTTGAAGTGCAAGTAAAAGGATAGAGCATGGAAAAAATTAAAGTCGCTATTGCCGGCAGCAGCGGACGCATGGGGCGCACCTTGTTGGAGAGCGTGTTTCAGTCGGATGATCTGGTGCTGCACGCTGCGCTGGAACAAAGCAGTAGCGCGCTTCTCGGCAAGGATGCCGGAGAACTGTTCGGCGCGGCTTGTGGTGTGAAGGTCAGCGCGGATGTGGCGGCGGCGCTGCAGGGCGCGGACGTGCTGATCGATTTCACCCGCCCCGAAGGCACGCTGCATCACCTCGATATTTGCCGCAAGCTCGGCGTGAACATGGTGATCGGCACCACCGGTTTTAANNCCCAACATGAGCGTGGGCGTGAACCTGGTGTTCAAGCTGCTGGAAACCGCATCGCGTGTGCTGGCGCACGGCTACGACATCGAAATCATCGAAGCGCATCACCGCCACAAAGTGGATGCACCCTCCGGCACTGCGCTGGGCATGGGTGAGGTGATTGCGAAAACCCTGGGGCGCGATCTCGCGCAATGCGCCGTGTATGGCCGCGAGGGTGTGACCGGCGAGCGCGATCCTTCCACCATCGGCTTCGCCACTGTGCGCGGCGGCGACATCGTCGGCGACCACACCGTGATGTTCGCGGGCACCGGCGAGCGCATCGAGATCACCCATAAAGCCAGCAGCCGCGCCACCTTCGCGCTGGGTGCGCTGCGTGCCGCACGCTTCCTGAAAGAAAATCCGGCAGGGATGTATGACATGCAGGATGTGCTGGGGTTGAAGTAGAGCTCCCCCGGTTATTACGCTAAAGGCAGGCATGAAAAAACTTATCATCCTTCTGCTTCTTTTATATATCTCCCCATGCTTTGCGAAAACCGATCCGTCATTTTCATGGATGACGCTGACCTCACGGCATTTTTTGATCCATTATCACCAGGGTGAAGAGGCATTGGCAAAAAGAGCGGTAGTGATTGCCGAAGACGTTCATACCCGGCTGGTGTCGCGCATGAAGTCGCAGCCGCGCACGCGCACCAACATTGTGCTGATCGATGCGCTGGATGATGCCAATGGTTCGGCGACGCCGCTACCCTATAACCTGATTACACTCTATATCACCCAGCCGTTCGGCGAATCCATATTCGGCGCCGGCAACTATGATGACTGGATGCGGTTGTTGATCACCCACGAATACACGCACATCGTCCAACTGGATATGGTGAATGGCCCTGCGGAAGTGCTGAGCAACATTTTCGGCAATTTGTATTTTCCCAACATGTTTCAGCCGGTCTGGCTGGTTGAAGGCTTGGCAGTGTATGAAGAAACCGAATTGACCGGCGGTGGCCGCAACCGGTCACCCGCATCCGATATGGTGTTGCGGATGGCGGTGTTGGAGAACAACTTTCCCGCCATCAGTCATGCGGCTAACTACACCGAAAAGTGGCCGGATGGCGACGTCCCGTATTTGTTCGGGGCCAGCTTTACCGGGTTCATCGCAAAAAAATACGGACGCGAAAAATTGGCCGACTTGTCGATCGACTATAGCGGACGCTGGTGGCCTTTTCTGGTGAACGGCACGGCGCGCCGCGTGCTGGGAAGCGATTACAACGAACTGTGGGACGAATGGAAAGATGAGCTAGCCAGCCGTTATGACAAGGACCAGCAGAAAGTGCTCGCGCAGGGCTTGAGCGTATCGCGCGCCCTGACCCCGAATGGATTTAACAAGGGCGGCTATATGAATCTCGCGCCGGCGATTTCCCCGGATGGCAGGCAGATCGCCTATTTTGTCCAGAACGCCGATGAACACCCTGCGATTCACCTGATGAACATCGATGGCAGCGCTGACCGCAAGCTCTTCGATAATGCGAACTCGTCGGCGCCGGGCATTGCCTGGAGAGCGGACGGCAAGGGTTTCTATTACACCAAAATCGAGGTGGTGCGTAACACCGACCTTTACAACGATATCTATTATTACGATCTTGAACGCCGCAAGGAGATCCGCCTCACCAGGCATCTGCGCGCCCGCGATCCGGCTCCGTCGCCGGATGGCACCAGGCTGGTATTCGTGACCAACCGGCTCGGCAAAACGCGGCTCGCAACGATGTCGCTGTTGCAAGAGCCGAAGAGCTTTTGGCCGGGCACCCGAAAGACCGCACGTGAAGAGGACATCAACTGGCTCAGCGAAGAAAGTGAGTACCAGTTTGAAACACCGCGCTTCAGTCCTGACGGGCAGAAAATTGCCGTCGGTGTCAGGCAGCCGGACGGATATAAAGACATCTGGATACTCGATAGCCAGGGCAACAAGCTCGAGGAACTGATGCACGACCGCGCCATCGACGGCGGCGCGGTGTGGAGTGCGGACGGTCGCAGTATTTATTTTTCTTCGGATCGCAGCGGCATTTTCAACCTCTATGTGTACGACCTTGCCAGCAAACAAATCTCCCAGGTCAGCAATGTGCTCGGCGGTGCTTTCATGCCAACGATCACGCCTGACGGCAGCGCGATTGCATTTGCGAATTACACTTCGCGCGGTTTTGATATTCACGTGATGGACAACCAGCCAACCACATGGAAGGCGATGGACAGCTATCGCGATCCTTATCCCGTGATGAAGTATGACGAGAAGACGGTCGATGCCGCTCAGAGCTCATACAATCCTTTGCCGACCCTTTACCCGCGTTTGTGGCTGCCCAATTCCGGCTACAGTTCCTATAGCGGCACGCTGGGCGGCCTGTTTACCTTTGGCGCCGATGCGGTCGAACGCCACAGCTATACCCTGAGTGCCTTGTATGGCCCAGCGAAACATCGCACCTGGTATGACTTCAATTACCTCTATGACGGTTGGTTCCCAAGTTTGAAATTTCGGGCGTGGGACATCGACATGAGCTATGCGCATCTGCTTGAGCAGCAGGCGGGTTTCGTTGCCCAGGACGATTACGTCGAGCGTTCCCGCATGCTGGATGTTTCGTTGACCTTTCCCCTGTTGGAACTTGACCGGCAACATGCATTGAGTCTTGGCTATCGGCGCAACAGCGTATCGGGTCTCACCCAGGTGCCGCCTTGGGGCGGCTATGACGGAGCCATTCCGGCGCAAGGCGTGCTGGCTTCCGGCAGGGTAAGTTACCTCTTCAATAACGCCAAGACCTATGGTTATTCGATCAGCCCGGAAGATGGCCGCAATATCGAACTTGGCTACGAACAACTCGATAAAAAGATCGGCAGCGATTTCAACCTGAAAAAATACAGCATCGACTGGCATGAATATATCGATTTTCCATTCGAACACCATGTCCTGTTGCTGCGAGGTTATGCCGGAAAATCAACCGGCGATGTCATCGCCCAGCGTGCTTTTCAATTGGGCGGTGTGGGTCCCGGCGACATGACCATCAACATCGAAGATAACAACGTCTATTTGCGCGGGTATCCGGCCAATAAATACCGCGGGCAAAAAGTCGGGCTGGCAACGATGGAGTACCGTTTCCCGATCAAGAACATCGAATGGGGGGGCGGTAATACACCGTTCTTTTTCAAACGAGTGCACGGTGCCGTTTTTGCCGAAGCCGGTAATGCATGGGACGATGCTTATCTACGCAACGATGTAAAGAGATCGGTGGGTGCCGAAGCAAGTTTGGATATGACGCTGGGCTATTTCCTGCCGATCACCGTGCGCCTGGGTCTCTACAAGGCACTCGACGACCAGCGCGACAAGATGATGGCCGTCAGCATCTGGGCGGCATTGTTTTAGTTCCAATACTGTTTACTTAAAAATTCCGTTCGCCCTGAGCTTGTCGAAGGGTCACCACGAACGGTTAAGTGAACAACATTGGTTTTAATTTATTGACAGTAAAACCCGCGTATCCTCAGGCCACAGAATCAATCCGATTGCTGAGTACTCTCGGTTGCTTGACTATCAGCGGCGTGATGCTCGACAAGTTTGTCGATAAAACTGCGCAAGAAGTGTACAGGTTGCGCGCTGTGGAACCGGTCGGTTTCCTGTCCGCGGCTGTAAGCGATCACCGTTGGAAAGCCGCGTACCTTGTGCCGCCCGGCGATGCGCATGTTCTCCTCGGCATCAACCTTCGCCAGCACGAACTTGACCGCGTATTCCTTGACCAATTTTTCCAGCACCGGCCCCAGCACGCGGCACGGGCTGCACCACTCCGCACCGATATCCAGCAACACCGGCACTTCATGGGAGCGCGTCACGACCAGCTCGTCAAAATCGGCTTCTTCTACGTTGTAAGAATGTTTCATTGTTTTTGGATTATGGATTACGTTTTAATTTTGTTGCTTGTGATTATAAAACCAGGTTTACAAAATTGTGACAAAGCAGTTAGTTAACGTTCAGGGTAAGGGACAATGATGCACAACATTATTGTCCCCTTGAACCACCAGTTAGCCGTACGAGTGATTCGTACTACTTGCTAGTTTATTGGTAGCTCGATTGGATGGCTGGTTGGATCGTAAATCTTCTTCGCGCCCCATATTTTATCGAGGTATGCCTCATCAGCCAATGCAACTGCCACTAGCTTGAAGGAGTCGCTGATTCCATCGAAAATTTCCTCGTCGGTTTGCAGTGCTCGTATTTTATTTTGCTCTTCTTGAGAAATGGACGTGATGAAAACAGCGATGATGTTGGGCGTGTTGTGCAGCTCAAATGCGTTGAAGGTAACCAATTCTTTAGGTGTTTTCAGAAATACTCGATCGGCGTATGTGAATCCATTGCTTTTGAAAGTTTTTCGGATATCCCTCAAGGAAGTTGTTCCGAATTGCTTTTTCGCCAAGCCCGTGCCTAATGCTGATTTCTTTTTGCACCAATCCACCTCCATGTAGACTATTCGATCAGTTTCGCTGTTGTAGGTGACGGATAAGTCGTTGCCATTGGGCAGCACCCATTTGGTCATTTTTATGGAGCCTGAGCCACTGCGATTAATCTGTTTTAGTTTTAATCTTTGAAGAGATTTAGAGCTGGCTCCAATTTTTACACCATGAAATGCGCGCTCCATGGCCTGTAAGTCGGGTTGAAAATGTGACCGTATTAATTTGATCAGCCAAACAGCAATAGGTAGTAAAGCCGAGAATATTCCGGCGATCCAAGACCATTGTTCCAAGGTGAAAGGGTTTGTTGCTAACACTTGAGGTGGGCGAATTGGTTTGTACGGTTAACGTGGATGGGCTGCGCGATTTTGCGCAGCTCCCGTAGGGTTAGACCTGCTCACTATGCGACAGCCTTTTTTGCTGCGGGCTTTCTGGCAGCCACTTTTTTTGCTGCGGGCTTCTTCGCCACCGCCTTTTTTGCAGCAGGTTTTTTGGCTGCCACCTTTTTTGCTGCGGGCTTTGCCGCAGCTCTGTGCTTGACTATCATTTCCTCAGCGAGGATGAGGTCGGCGCTTATAATTCCTGCCGCCTTGGCTACGGCAATTTTCGCCTCCGCTGACCGTAAATTATTTGGCGCAAGCAGTAACTCGCGAATTGCCTCAGCCAGTGCTGCCTGTGCCGTGGACTTGAGTTTGGTACCTTTGGACTTCTTGTACAGCCCGATCAATGCATCAACGATAGGTTTAACGAGAGCGCTTTCAAATCCGGTTGCCATACTGTCTCCTTTCAGACTGGTCTAATAATTATTAGACGGATCCCCCGTCTGTTTGTCTGTCCGCATAAGCATAATAATACGGGCAGCAGCGAAAGTCTCTTGTTGTTGCAGCCCAGTCGGCGTACTGATTGCGCACATTGCATTTGAAACCACCCCTCCAATCGGCTATAATGCGCAGCAATCAAAAGCGGGTTGAACGGTTCGGTTCTTCCCGCTTCTTTATGTCATACCTCTCGGGAGCATCCAGTGTCGCAGACGAAGCCAGCCATCTTAGTTTTAGCCGATGGTACGGTGTTTCGCGGCATTTCCATCGGGGCTTCCGGCAGCAGTGTCGGCGAGGTGGTATTCAATACCGCGATGACCGGTTATCAGGAAATCCTCACCGACCCTTCCTACTGCAAGCAGATTGTCACGCTGACCTGCCCGCACATCGGCAACGTCGGGGTAAATATTGAGGACGTGGAATCGCGTCAGGTGTTTGCCAGCGGTTTGGTGATACGCGATCTGTCGATGACGGTGAGCAACTGGCGCAAGACACAGTCGCTGCCGGACTATCTCAAGGCCAATAAGGTTGTGGCCATCGCGGGCATCGATACGCGCAAGCTGACACGCATCCTGCGCGAGAAGGGTGCTCAGAACGGTTGTATCGCCACCGGCACGGATGAGGCGGCGGCACTTGCGGCAGCGCGCGGTTTTGCCGGTCTGGTTGGCATGGATCTGGCCAAGGTAGTCAGTTGCACGCAATCCTACTCATGGACACAGCGCGAATGGGAACTGGGCGTCGGCTATCCGGAGGCGGAGCATACGAAATTTCATGTGGTGGCTTACGACTTCGGCGCGAAGCGCAATATCCTGCGCAAGCTGGCCGAGCGCGGCTGCCGCATCACCGTCGTGCCCGCGCAGACCACCGCGAAGGAAGTGCTGGCGCTGGAGCCCGATGGGGTGTTCCTGTCCAACGGTCCCGGCGATCCGGAGCCCTGCGATTACGCGATCAACGCGACGAAGAAATTTCTGGAAGTAGGTGTGCCGCTGTTCGGAATCTGTCTCGGGCAGCAGATCATGGGTCTGGCTGTGGGTGCGAAGACGGTGAAAATGAAATTCGGCCATCGTGGCGCTAACCATCCGGTGCAGGATATGCAAAGCAGGCGCGTGATGATCACCAGCCAGAACCACGGCTTCGCGGTGGATGCGGCGACGCTTCCCGCGAAAGCGCGCGTCACGCACGTGTCGCTGTTCGACGGCACGCTGCAAGGCTTTGAGCTGACCGACAAGCCCGCGTTCTGTTTTCAGGGACATCCCGAAGCGAGTCCGGGGCCGCATGATGTGGATGGGTTGTTCGATAAATTTATTGGAATGATGGAAAAGCAGACGTAAGACATAAGACGTAAGTTGTTAGCAAAACCGGTTTCCAACTTACGTCTTACGACTTACGTCTTACGACTGAATTTATGCCAAAACGTACTGACCTAAAATCAATCCTCATCATCGGCGCCGGCCCCATTGTCATCGGACAGGCGTGCGAGTTCGATTATTCCGGAGCGCAGGCCTGCAAGGCGCTGCGCGAGGAGGGCTATCGCATCATCCTGGTGAACTCGAATCCGGCCACGATCATGACCGACCCGGACATGGCGGATGCGACTTACATCGAGCCGATCACCTGGCAGATGGTGGAGAAGATCATCGCCCTGGAAAAGCCAGATGCGATCCTGCCGACGATGGGCGGGCAAACCGCGCTGAACTGCGCGCTGGATCTGGCCAAGCACGGGGTGCTGGAGAAATATAACGTCGAGATGATAGGCGCCAGCAGAGAAGCCATAGACAAAGCCGAAGACCGCGAAAAATTCAAGCAGGCGATGACCAAAATTGGCCTGGCCTCGGCGCGTTCCGCGATTGCGCACAGCATGGAGGAAGCATTGCAGGTGCAGCAGGTGATGGGCTTCCCGACTGTGATCCGTCCGTCCTTTACGATGGGCGGCAGCGGCGGTGGCATTGCTTACAACCGCGAAGAGTTTATGGAAATTTGCGAGCGCGGGCTGGAAGCTTCTCCGACGCGCGAACTGCTGATCGAGGAATCGCTGCTGGGCTGGAAAGAATTCGAGATGGAAGTGGTGCGCGACCGCAATGACAATTGCATCATCATCTGCTCGATTGAAAACCTCGATGCGATGGGCGTGCATACCGGCGACTCGATCACGGTCGCGCCGGCGCAAACGCTGACCGACAAGGAATACCAGATCATGCGCGATGCATCGATCGCGGTGCTGCGCGAGATCGGCGTGGATACCGGCGGCTCCAACGTGCAGTTTGCCACCAACCCGGACGACGGGCGCATGGTGGTGATCGAGATGAACCCGCGCGTGTCGCGCTCATCCGCGCTTGCCTCCAAGGCGACCGGCTTTCCGATTGCCAAGGTCGCGGCCAAACTGGCGGTGGGCTACACGCTGGACGAATTGAAGAACGACATTACCGGCGGCGCGACCCCGGCCTCGTTCGAGCCGAGCATCGATTACGTGGTGACCAAGATTCCGCGCTTCGCGTTTGAAAAATTCCCGCAAGCCAATGACAGGCTGACTACACAAATGAAATCGGTTGGCGAGGTGATGGCGATAGGCCGGACTTTTCAGGAGTCGTTCCAGAAAGCGTTGCGGGGGCTGGAAGTCGGCGTGCATGGCCTGGACGAAAAATACAGTAATATCGAAGCGATCTCCTCGGAACTCGGCAGTCCCGGGCCGGACCGTATCTGGGCAGTGGGCGATGCCTTCCGCCTCGGCATGAGCGTGGAAGAGGTGTTCAACGTCAGCAAGATCGATCCGTGGTTCCTGGTGCAGATCGAAGACCTGATGCATCAGGAAAAATCTTTGGCGGGCCGTACTCTGGAAAGTCTGGGCGCGGATGAACTGCGCGCCTTGAAACGCAGCGGTTTTGCCGATGCGCGTCTGGCAAAGTTGCTGGGTACCGATGCCGGCGCAATGCGCGCTTACCGCCATGCCCTGGGTGTGCGTCCGGTGTTTAAACGCGTGGATACCTGTGCTGCCGAGTTCGCCACCAACACCGCCTATATGTATTCCACCTACGAGGAGGAATGCGAAGCGCAGCCGACCAACAACAAGAAAATAATGGTGCTGGGCGGCGGGCCGAATCGTATCGGGCAAGGCATCGAATTCGATTATTGCTGCGTGCATGCCGCGCTGGCGATGCGCGAGGACGGCTACGAAACCATCATGGTCAATTGCAATCCTGAAACCGTGTCCACCGACTACGACACCTCGGATCGTTTGTATTTCGAGCCGCTGACGCTGGAGGATGTGCTGGAAGTGGTGGCGGTGGAAAAACCCATCGGCGTGATCGTGCAGTACGGCGGTCAGACCCCGCTCAGTTTGGCGCACGGACTGGAAAAGAACGGTGTGCCTATCATCGGCACCACGCCGGACATGATCGACTGCGCGGAAGACCGCGCGCGTTTCCAGCAAATGCTGCACCGGCTGAATTTGAAGCAGCCGCCGAATCGCACCGCATGCAGCGTCGAAGAAGGCATCGCGGGAGTTGCAGAAATCGGTTATCCGCTGGTGATGCGCCCTTCCAATGTGCTGGGCGGGCGGGCGATGGAAATCATCCATGCCCAAGTTGATTTGGAGCGCTATATGCGCGATGCGCAGGAGATGTCCAAGACTTACCCGGAGCGTATGCCGATTCTGCTGGATCGCTTTTTGGACGATGCGATCGAGGTAGACGTGGATGCGGTATCCGACGGTAAAGATGTGATCATCGGCGGCATCATGGAACACATCGAGCAAGCCGGTGTGCATTCCGGTGACTCGGCGTGTTCGCTGCCGCCGTTCAGCTTGTCGAAGGCATTGCAGGACGAACTGCGCCGCCAGACCGTGGCGATGGCCAAAGCGCTCAACGTGATCGGACTGATGAATGTGCAGTTCGCCATTCAGGGCGGCACGGTGTATGTGCTGGAAGTGAATCCGCGTGCTTCGCGCACCGTGCCATTCGTGTCCAAGGCAACCGGTGTGCCGCTGGCCAAGATTGCGGCGCGTTGCATGGCCGGACAAAGTCTGGCCCAGCAGGGCATCACCAGCGAAGTGATTCCGCCGTATTACTCGGTGAAAGAAGCGGTATTCCCGTTCATCAAGTTTCCCGGCGTGGATACCATCCTTGGGCCGGAAATGAAATCCACCGGCGAAGTGATGGGCGTGGGTGATACCTTCGCCGAAGCCTTCGTCAAGTCGCAACTGGCTGCCAGCGTGAAGATGCCGAAAGATGGTAAAGTGTTCATCAGTGTGCGCGAAGCGGACAAATCGGGGGTGGTGGAAATCGCCCGTTCGCTGGTGCAGCTGGGATTTACCTTGCGGGCAACGCGCGGCACGGCGGCGGTGATCAACGCGGCGGGAGTGGCGGCGGAGGTGGTGAACAAAGTTGCGGAAGGTCGCCCGCACATCGTGGACATGATCAAGAATGGCGAAGTCAGCCTTATCATCAACACTGTGGACAGCAAGCCATCGGTGATGCGCGATTCTTATTCCATCCGGCATGCTGCGTTGCAAGGGCGGGTCACGTATTACACTACACTGGCCGGGGCTCGCGCCGCCTGTGTCGGAATGCAACATCTGAGCGAGTTGCGTGTTTATGATTTGCAGAGTCAACACAAAAGGCTAGTCGCTAGTCGTTAGTCTTAAGTTAAAACAACGCGTAGCGACAACCAACTAACGTCTAACGTCTAACGACTAATAACTAACGACTAAGAGAGTTTCAATATGAGCAAAACCCCATTAACTGTTGCGGGCGCAGAGAAATTGCGCGAAGAGTTGCATAAGCTCAAGACGGTAGAGCGTCCGGCGGTGATTAACGCCATTTCTGAAGCGCGCGCACAGGGCGATTTGTCGGAAAACGCCGAATATGATGCCGCCAAGGAGCGACAGTCGTTTGTCGAAGGACGTATCGTCGAACTGGAAGGCAAGCTTGGCAGCGCGCAGATCATCGATCCCAAGACTCTCAATGCCGATGGGCGTTGTGTATTCGGTTCGACCGTGGTGTTGGAAGATGTGAACAACGGCGATGTGGTCACTTATCAGATCGTCGGCGATGACGAGGCGGACGTCAGGCATCGCAAAATTTCCATCAGTTCCCCGATTGCGCGTGCGCTGATCGGCAAATACAGCGGCGATGTCGCCGAAGTGCAGGCGCCGGGTGGGGTACGCGAATACGAAGTAGTAGAGGTTCAGTATATTTAAGGCAGTCGTTAGACGTTAGTCGATAGTCGTTAGTTAAACCAAATCCGCGTAGCGGACAAAACCAACTAAAAACTAACGACTAATGACTAACGACTGCCTAGTTGCTTTTTGGTCAGCGGCTTCTTGCCCTTATGACGCGGCATTTTTTTAAGTTCGATTAAGTGCGCGTCCGGGTTAGGTTGATAGACCACCAGAATTTTCCCGATGTGCTGTACCGGCGCGGCGTTGAGTTGTGTGCAGATAGTTTCCAGCATGATTTCGCGTAGCGCACGATCATCGCTCATTACGCGAATTTTGATGAGTTCATGAGTTTTCAAAGTCAGCGCGATTTCTTTTAGCACTGAATCAGTCAAACCCGCATTGCCTATCATCACCGTCGGACTTAGAGCGTGTGCGCGGCCTTTCAGGGCAAGGCGTTCGGATACGGTAAGCGATAACATAATGACTTTCAAGAATTAAGGCACGGATTCTAAACGATGAAGCCTTCCAAAACCAGCAAACAATGGATGCGTGAGCATGTCAATGACCCTTTTGTGCAGCTTGCGCAGAAAGAGGGTTATCGTTCGCGCGCCGCCTACAAGCTGTTGGAGATCGATGGCAAAGACCGTTTGCTCAAGCCCGGCACGGTGGTGGTGGATTTGGGCGCGACACCGGGCGGCTGGTCGCAGGTCGCGGCGAGTAAGGTGGGACGCGGCGGAAAAGTGATCGCGCTGGATTTATTGCCGCTGGATCCGCTGCCCGGGGTGGATTTCATTCAAGGCGATTTCCGCGAGGATGCCGTGCTCAAGCAGTTGGAGAATTTGTTGCATGGCAAGCCGGTTGGGCTTGTAATTTCCGATATGGCCCCCAATATCTGCGGCGTGGCGTCTGCTGATCAGGCGCGTGCCTTGCATCTTGCGGAACTGGCGATGGAATTCGCACTCGAACACCTGAAGCCGGACGGCAGCTTTCTCGTAAAGGTTTTTCAGGGCGCGGGGTTCGAAGATTTTCTCAAGCTGATGCGCAGCCGTTTCGCCAGGGTGGTAACGCGCAAGCCCAAGGCATCACGCGATCGGAGCAGCGAGCTGTATTTGTTGGGTAGCGGAAAGCTTGAGTAATAGGGCAATACATAGTCTAATGACCAACTTCGGCAGCCGCTATTGCATCAATTATGGGGCGCGTCGTTTAAGGAGTGATTTTGAACAACTTTAAGAGCATTGCAATTTGGATGGTTGTCGCCTTGGTGCTGATGACCGTATTCAATCAATTCAATACCCGCCAGCAGCAGACTTCGCAGTCGCAGCTCGACTATTCGCAATTTCTCGAGGAGGTGAAGCAGGGACATATCACCAAGGTGGTCATTGAGGGGCGCACGCTGAAGGCGACGACTGCCGATGGCAAGCGTATTACCAGCTATGCGCCGCAAGACTTGTGGATGGTTTCAGATCTGTTGAAGAACGGCGTGAGTATCGAGGCCAAGCCGGAAGAGGAGCCGTCCTTCCTGATGAATATTTTTGTGTCGTGGTTCCCGATGATATTGCTGATCGGCGTGTGGGTGTTCTTCATGCGTCAGATGCAGGGTGGCGGCAAAGGCGGCGCGTTCTCGTTCGGCAAGTCGCGCGCGCGCCAGCTGGATGAGAGCAAGGAACGCTTCACGTTTGCCGATGTGGCGGGCTGCGATGAGGCCAAGGAAGAAGTGTCCGAGCTGGTGGACTTCCTGCGCGACCCGTCAAAATTTCAGAATCTCGGCGGGCGTATCCCGCGCGGCGTGCTGTTGGTGGGTAATCCCGGAACCGGTAAGACGCTGCTGGCGAAAGCGATTGCCGGTGAAGCCAAGGTGCCGTTCTTCTCGATCTCCGGTTCAGACTTTGTGGAAATGTTCGTCGGCGTCGGCGCCGCGCGTGTGCGCGATATGTTCGAGCAGGCCAAGAAGCAGGCACCATGCATCGTGTTCATCGACGAAATCGATGCGGTGGGCCGGCAACGCGGCGCGGGACTGGGCGGCGGCAATGACGAGCGCGAGCAGACGCTGAATGCGCTGTTGGTGGAAATGGATGGTTTCGAGGGCGCCAGCGGGGTCATCGTGATCGCCGCGACCAACCGTCCCGATGTGCTGGACCCCGCGCTGTTGCGCCCGGGCCGTTTCGATCGTCAAGTGGTCGTGCCGTTGCCGGACATTCGCGGCCGCGAGCAGATTCTGATGGTGCATATGCGCAAGGTGCCGGTTGCCCCGGATGTAAAGGCCGATATTCTGGCGCGCGGCACGCCGGGCATGTCCGGCGCGGACTTGGCGAATCTGGTCAACGAAGCCGCCTTGTTCGCGGCGCGTCGCGGCAAGCGATTCGTCGAGATGGATGATTTCGAGTCGGCCAAGGACAAGATCATGATGGGCGCGGAACGCCGCTCCATGGTGATGCCGGAAGAAGAGCGTCGCAACACCGCCTATCACGAATCCGGCCATACGGTGGTCGCCAAGCTGTTGCCGAAGACTGATCCGGTGCACAAAGTGACCATCATCCCGCGCGGTCGTGCGCTGGGCTTGACCATGCAGTTGCCAGCGGAAGACCGCTACAGCCTGGACAAGAATCGCATCCTGGATACGATCGCTGTGCTGTTCGGTGGGCGGATCGCCGAAGAGATCTTCATGCACCAGATGACCACCGGGGCTTCCAGCGATTTCGAACGTGCCACCGAGATGGCGCGGCGCATGGTGACCCAATGGGGTATGTCGGACGCGCTCGGGACGATGGTATATGGCGAAAACGAGGGCGAGGTTTTTCTTGGGCGTTCGGTCACCACACACAAGAATATTTCCGAAGCGACCATGCAGCAAGTGGATGCCGAGATTCGCCGCATCATCGATCAGCAGTACGTGCTGGCGCGTAGTTTGATCGAGGGAAATCGCGACAAAGTCGAGGCCATGGCCAATGCCTTGCTGGAATTGGAAACCCTGGATACCGAGCAAATCGACGACATCATGGCCGGAAATCCACCGCGTCCGCCCAAGCCCAAGCCAACCCAAAGCAGCCAGGCTCCGCAGCCGCCTCAAGATCAGGCACCGACTGCTCCGGCTACTACGCCTACGCAACCTGCGCAGGAAACCTAGAAACAGGCACAAGGTGCAAGGTTCAAGGGACAAGTAGTTCTTTCCTTGCACCTTGCACCTTGCACCTTGCACCTTGCACCTGAATGTTTCTCCACTGCGGCCACTTCCAATTCGATTTGTCCCGTCCGCTGGTCATGGGCATCGTCAACGTCACACCCGACTCCTTCTCCGATGGCGGGCTGCATCTGCAGCGTGATGCCGCATTGGCACATGCACATCAACTGATCGCCGAGGGCGCAGATATCCTCGACATCGGCGGTGAGTCCACCCGTCCGGGGGCGCGGCCAGTCAGCATTCAAGAGGAACTGGATCGTGTATTACCCATCATCGAAGGCTTGCGCGGCGCAGCTGTGCCGATTTCTATAGACTCCCGCAAGCCGGAGGTGATGCAGGCGGCAATCGCTGCCGGCGCGCAGATGGTCAACGACATTGACGCGTTGCAAGATGCCGCTGCCATGAATGCCGTTGCCGCCAGCAATGTCGCCGTGTGTATGATGCACAAGCAGGGCAGCCCGCAAACCATGCAGGCGCAGCCCCATTATCAAAACGTAGTAGCCGAAGTCAGCGCGTTTTTGCGTGACCGCATCGCGGCTGCCGAAGCTGCCGGCATTCAACGCAAGCGCATCGTGATCGATCCGGGCTTTGGCTTTGGCAAGACGTTGGCGCATAATCTCGCCTTGCTGCGCGAATTGAAAAAGCTGACTGAACTGGGTGTGCCGGTATTGGCGGGCCTGTCGCGCAAATCCATGCTGGGCGCGCTGACCGGACAAGATGTCGGGCAGCGTCTGCCAGCCAGCGTGGCCGCCGCGTTGATCGCGGTGCAACACGGAGCAAACATAGTGCGCGTGCATGATGTGCGTGCGACGGTGGATGCGTTAAAAGTTTGGAATGCGGTGAATGGAGAGTTAGGGTGAGCAGAAAATATTTCGGTACCGACGGGGTGCGCGGGCGGGTGGGTGAACATCCAATCACGCCGCAATTTGTTATGCACCTGGGTTATGCGGCCGGCAAGGTGCTGGCGAGTGCCGGTGACACGCGCGGCGAACGCACGGGTGTTTTGATCGGCAAGGACACGCGCATCTCCGGCTACATGCTGGAATCGGCCTTGGAAGCTGGCTTGATCGCGGCGGGCATCGATGTGTATCTGGCTGGGCCGGTGCCGACCCCGGCAGTTGCTTATCTCACGCGCGCGTTGCGCTTGCAGGCCGGCATCGTGATTTCCGCATCGCACAATCTGTTCGAGGACAACGGCATCAAGTTTTTCTCGGCCCATGGCACCAAGTTGCCGGACGAAACCGAGCGCGCCATTGAAGCTGCATTAGAAGAACCCATGCAAACCAACGCATCGGACGGACTGGGCAAAGCCAAGCGCATCGATGACGCGGTCGGTCGCTATATCGAATTCTGCAAGAGCACTTTCCCTGCCGAGCTGGATTTGCGCGGCCTGAAGATCGTGGTGGACAGCGCGCACGGCGCGACTTACCACATCGCGCGCCACGTGTTCCACGAACTCGGTGCCGATGTGGTCGCCATCGGCGCGCAACCGGACGGCAAGAATATCAACGACGGTTATGGCGCGACCGCACCGGATAATTTGCGCAAGGCGGTGATTGAACACAAGGCGGATATAGGCATCGCGCTGGATGGCGACGGTGATCGTCTGGTGATGGTGGATAGCGCGGGCAAACTCTATGACGGCGACCAGTTGCTGTACGTGATCGCCAGGCATCGTCAGGCGCAAGGAACGCTGCACGGCGGAGTGGTTGGCACGCTGATGACCAACCTGGCGTTCGAGCACGCCATGCAGAAGCTGGGCATCCCCTTCAAGCGCGCCAAGGTCGGCGACCGCTACGTGATGGAATTATTGCAGCAACAAGGCTGGCAACTCGGCGGCGAAAATTCCGGGCACATCATTTGTCTGGACAAGCACAGCACCGGCGACGGCATTATCTCCGCGCTGCAAGTGCTGCATGCCTTGCGTGCCAATGGACAAAGCCTCGCCGAAGCAGCGGGTGATTTGCACATGTATCCGCAGGTGCTCATCAATGTGCGGGTAGCCAAGGGCGTTGATTGTCTCAGTCACGACCAGGTTAAATCGGTTGTGTCTGATGCCGAACAAGTTTTGGACGGCAAAGGCCGCGTGCTGTTGCGTCCGTCCGGCACGGAGCCATTGTTGCGCGTGATGGTTGAAGGGGAAGACCAGCAGTTGGTCGAGAAATCCGCACAGCGCATCGCTGAAGTGGTGCGTAAGCTGGCAATCAGCTAGATACAGGTTGGCTAGGAGTAAATGTCGCAATTGTTCTAAAAGCCGCCATTCGGGATTGATGCATCCCGGCACTTGAAGCAAGATGCGCGCGAGGGGATTTCCCCAAGTGGACTATGTAAACACCAATAGAACAAGAGAGTAGATATGGGTGCCCAGTGGAAAGCCAGACACAAAGAAATTGCAGCTAACGCAAAGGGCCGCATTTTCGGCAAGCTGTCCAAGGAAATTATGGTCGCGGCGCGCGCTGGCGCCGATCCGGACATGAATCCGCGTTTGCGCCTGGTGGTTGAGCAAGCCAAAAAAGCGTCTATGCCCCGCGAAACTCTGGAGCGTGCCATCAAGAAGGGCGGAGGCCTGCTCGACGAAGGGACAAGTCTGGAACGGCTTACCTACGAGGGTTTTGCGCCGCATAGAGTGCCCGTGATCGTCGAGTGCCTGACGGACAACATTAACCGAACTCTCTCCAACATTCGTGTGTTATTTCGCAAGGGGCAGCTTGGTGCCTCGGGTTCGGTCTCATGGGATTTTGTCTATCAGGGGATGATCGAGGCGACCCCTAATTCCACAGATGCAGATGTTGAGCTTGCGGCCATCGAGGCCGGCGCCCAGGATTTCGAACCCGACGAAAACGGCGCAACGCTATTTCTTACCGATTCAACCGATCTGGATGCGGTATGCCGCGCGTTGCCAGCGTATGGATTTACCGTACATTCTGCCCAGTTAGGCTACCGGCCAAAAAATCCGGTAGTGGTGAACGACGCCGAGCGCGAAGAGGTTGAAGCGTTTTTGGAAGCAATTGATGCAGATGATGACGTGCAAAATGTCTATGTGGGGCTGTCCGGTTAGGTGTCGGACATCTTTGAACATCTAACCATTGCTTCGGGTCGCAATGCGTCATTCAATCGTAAGTTGATGGCAGCTTAATAATGAATCTGGCTGCCAGTTCACGGCAGCCCAACCCAACATTTCTTCAACCTTGCTGAGCCGTAATTCAGCGGGTGGTTGCTGATGCAAGAACACCAGTGCGTCGAACAATCTGGAAACTGCGTTGTTTTTTCCGACAGGCTGGGCGAGGGTTTGTTTGCTGAGCTTCTCGCCTTGCGCATTCACTGCTACCGGCAGGTGCATGTAGGCCGGGGTGGTCAACCCCAGCAGCCGTTGCAAATATATCTGGCGAGGGGTGGAGTAGAGCAGATCAGCTCCGCGTACCACGTCGGTGATCCCCTGCGCGGCATCATCCAACACTACCGCAAGTTGGTATGCAAACAGTCCGTCGGCGCGCAGCACGACAAAATCGCCGATCTCGGTTGCCAAGTCCTGCGTGATGTTTCCTTGCAGCCTGTCAGTAAAGTTTATGGTTATGTCATTAACGCGCACCCGCCAAGCTCGTGCAGTCTTGCCTTGCGCTATTCCATTGCGACACGTGCCGGGATAGCCCAATTCATCGCCACGATGTAGTGCGGAGTCGGCGATTTCCTTGCGGCTGCATGCACAAGGGTACACCGCGCCAGCCTCTTTTAATTGATGAAAGGCTTTTTCGTAGGCGGCGGTGCGTTGGCTTTGGTAAATGATGTTTTCATCCCAGTGCAGGCCGTAAGCTTCCAGCGT
>PLBS01000154.1 GCA_003134595.1 Gallionella sp.
TGCACCCCGCCGCGCAAGTCCAGACCGAGATACATCGGCAGCGCATTAAGCTTGGTCAGCCACTGCGGCGAACGCGGCAGCAAATTGAGCGCGACCACGTAATCCTCGCCCAACTGGGCGACCAGCACATCCTTGGCCTTCAGTTGGCTGTCGGTATCGGCAAAGCGGGCTTTGACGCTATTGCCGTCCAGCATGACTAGTTCCGAATTAAGGTTGGCCGCCTTCAGGACATTTCCAACGTGCTCCAGCAATGCGGCATCCGCTTTCAAACTGGTGCGCAACGGCGACACCTGCACAGCAGGCGATTCACCGTAAAAATTCGGCAGGGTGTAAATCAACCCGGCCAGCAACGCGGCCAGAATCAGCAGATATTTCCACAACGGATATTGGTTCATTACAACCTCTTGATAACTGCGTTTGTGTCCGATCAAGGACACGCCACCGCGAAATTTAATTAGGAAACCATTACTTGATAGCCTTGATCGTTCCCTTGGGCAACACGCTTTGAATCGCGCTCTTTTGCACCGTCACTTCGAGGTTTGTAGCGATTTCCACGCCGACGTATTGCTCGTAAACTTTGCTGACACTCCCGACTTCACCGCCAGCCGTCACAACTTCATCACCGCGTTGCAGTGCTGCAATCATGGCTTTCTGTTCTTTGCCGCGCTTGGACTGCGGGCGCAATATTAAAAAGTAAAACACCGCGACCAATGCGATCAGCGGCAGGAAATTCATAATTCCGTTATCCGGCGCGGCTGCGGCCGCTTCTGCGTAAGCATTACTGATAAACATATTTTCTCCACGATAAATCAAAAGGCGCGCATTCTACCACGAAGCCGCAGCTGCCCACTCATGTCCGGCACACAACTGCATCAACACTCCTGCCTGAACCGGGAATTGAATTAAAATACGCCGACATCGCCCGGCGTATGCCAAACATCAAATATTCTTTATTACATGAACCTCATCATCCAAGCCACTCACCCCATAGCCGCGACGCATCTCGACCATCTCGCCAAACTGGCGCAGAGCAGGCAATGCGAGCAGATCGCCGAGACTGCCTATCGCTTAACCGCAGCGCAGGCGCATACCGGGATTGCGCCCTATTGTATTGCGAACCGGCTTGATTACGGCTTCGTGGCGCGCGGCCGGAAGCTGGCGAATTTCGGGCTTTTGGTAATGGACATGGATTCGACGCTGATCGCCATCGAGTGCATCGACGAGATCGCCGACATGCAGGGACTTAAACCTCAGGTCGCGGCGATCACCGAAGCAGCGATGCGCGGTGAGCTAGACTTCGCCGAAAGTCTGCGCCTCCGTGTCGCGCTATTGGAAGGGCTGGACGAACATGCTTTGCAACGCGTGTATGATGAACGTTTGCGGCTCTCACCCGGCGCGGAGACCCTGCTTAAGGCACTGCAAACGCACGGCATCAAGACACTGCTGGTGTCCGGCGGCTTCGAATTCTTCACCGAGCGCCTCAAGGCAAGACTGGGTCTGGACTACACCCGCGCCAACACCCTTGAGATCGCCAACGGCAAGCTCACCGGCAAGGTGCTGGGCAAAATATTCGACGCACAAGGCAAGGCCGACTGGCTGGTGAAAATCCGCGAGGAACTTAAACTGAAACCGGAGCAGGTCATCGCCATGGGCGACGGCGCGAACGACTTGAAAATGATGGCGCAGGCGGGCATCAGCATCGCCTACCATGCCAAGCCGGTGGTGCGCGGGCAGGCCAGCTACGCGCTGAATTTTGTCGGACTGGATGGACTGGTGAATTTACTGGCGAACGAGGAATTATAAGGAATAATTGCAATGACTCAGGAAATCAGCTCCGAAGTACTTACCAAGAAATCGGCACTGAGCCTTCCGCATGCGATGCAGGCCATTCTGCTCGCTCTCGCAGCCTTGGCGCCCTACCCGGCATGGTGCGCTCCGTTCAGTTTATACACGGTGCCATACTCATTCACTAACGACCGCGCCCAAACAGTCCATTTGTCTGAATGGCGCGGCAAGCCGCTGATACTCACCATGGAATATAGTAATTGCCGTTTTATGTGCACCACCACCTTCTCGAAATTGAAGGCCATCCAGGCGGCGGCCGATCGGAAAAAGTTGCAGATCGACTTCATGATCATCAGCCTCGATCCAAAAAACGATACCCCGCAGGCCTGGCAGCAATACCGGATCAGCCGTGACGTGGACAGGAGTAACTGGCATTTGCTTACCGGCACCGAAGTCACCACGAAAGAATTCGCCGCGCTGATTGGGATAAAATACTGGACCATGGATGAACATATATTGCATGACTTCAAAATCGTGCGGCTGAATGCGAAAGGCGAAATTGAAAAAGCGATCACGGAGTATGACGACGAGCCGGATTCCTTGCTGCAATGACGGCGCACGCCGGCTGCGCACTGAATTTCGCCGGTTTGGTTGGACTCCGCAATTTGCCGGTCAGCCGGCAAATTGCGTGCCTTACTTTTTATTTATGCGCGTAAGTAACTGTTGGGCCAAGTCAAAAATTATTGACCAAAATTTTTACTTGCAAAAACCGCCCTGCCGCCTACAATTAGTCTGAATTGATCGGCCAACCACTAGCTATAGTGGTTTTTTGTTTTTTTGGGACAAAGTATCCCGCGCATTAAAGGGAGTAATATCGTGTTTGAAATCGAAAGCGTTCCCCATTCATCATCCACCAACGCATCATCCACCAGCAGCGATTCCGAAAAACCTGTAACCGCACAGCAGATACTTAGCGAAATCACCAATAAAATAGCGGAAAATTCAGCTATTGAAGGAACCACGGCAATGACACAGGAAATCAGCACCGAAGTATTGTTGGAGAAGTACGCTGAACCCGGCGAGACCTGCGTAGAAGATGTGCGCCGTCGTGTGGCGCGCGGTTTGGCGCAAGCCGAAAAACCGGAACAGCGCGCCCGCTGGGAAGAGGCGTTTTTCCTTGCGCAGGAAAACGGATTTGTGCCTGCCGGCCGCATCAACTCTGCAGCCGGATTGAAGAACCAAGCAACCCTGATCAACTGCTTCGTGCAGCCGGTGGGCGATTCGATCTCCGGCATCAGCGACGGCAAGCCCGGTATCTATGATGCGCTGCAGCAGGCCGCCGAAACCATGCGGCGCGGCGGCGGTGTCGGCTACGATTTTTCGTCTATCCGTCCCGAGGGCGCTCAAGTCAAAGGCACCAATTCACGTGCCAGCGGGCCGCTCTCCTACATGCGCGTGTTCGACCGTTCCTGCGAAACCGTGGAATCTGCCGGCGCGCGGCGCGGCGCGCAGATGGGCGTACTGCGCTGCGACCATCCGGACATCGAGCGCTTCATCCATGCCAAGGATCAGGGAGACCTGCGCAACTTCAACATCTCCGTCGGCGTGACCGATGCATTGATGCACGCTTTGGAGAACAATCAACCATTCGAACTGGTGCACAGCGCAGAACCTTCTGAAACGCTCAAGGCGCAAGGTGCTGTCCAACGTAGCGACGGCAAGTGGGTATATCGCAAGGTGCAGGCCGCTGATCTGTGGAAGCAGATCATGGAGAGCACCTACGACCACGCTGAACCGGGTGTGCTGTTCATCGACCTGATGAACCGGGACAACAATCTGTCTTATTGCGAAGATATCGAGGCGACCAACCCATGTGTCACCGCAGACACATGGGTGATGACCGAACTAGGCGCACACCAGGTGCGCGACCTGATCGGCAAACCCTTCGCCGCATTGATCGACGGCAAGCCCTATCCGACCGAATCGCAAGGCTTCTTCTTCACCGGCACCAAGCATGTGCTGCGCCTGAAAACTGCCGAAGGACATTCATTGCGGCTTACCGCAGACCATCCGGTGCTGCGCGTTTCCCGCATGACGCGCCATGTACGTGAAACGGAGTGGGTCAAGGCGGGTGAACTGCGCAGCGATGATCAAATCGTGTTGCACGATCATCGCGCCATGCAATCATGGAGCGGTGCACATAATGAAAACGAAGGCTATCTGATCGGCCTGTTGATTGGTGATGGCACGCTCAAAAATGACAAGGCCGTGCTCAGCGTTTGGGATGCCGCCGCGTTGAAAATTTCCAACGGCGGGGACATGCTTGCTTCTGCCGGCGTTGCAGGTGTCATGTATGCGGCTGAACAAGCGGCGCGCTCGTTGCCGCACCGCGCCGATTTCAACGGCTGGCAAAAACCTGTTGCAGGCCGCGGCGAATATCGTCTGGCGACAGGCGCGTTGCGCACGCTGGCACTGGAGCTGGGGCTGACACCCGGCAACAAACGCTTCACTGCGGCGATGGAAACAGGCTCGTCCGGCTTCTATCGTGGCGTATTGCGCGGCATGTTCGATGCCGATGGTTCGGTGCAAGGCTCGCAAGAAAAAGGCGTCAGCGTTCGCTTGACACAGATCGACCTCGGCAACCTGGAGTCCGTGCAGCGCATGCTGCAACGTCTCGGCATCATCGCCACGATCTACCAGAATCGCCGCCCCGGTGGCATGAAGTCATTGCCCGACGGCAAGGGCGGCGCAAAGGAATATCCCTGCCAGGCACTCCATGAACTCATCATCAGCGGCGAAAACATAGTGCGTTATGCCGAACTGATCGGCTTTGCGGATAGCGACAAGATGGACAGGCTGAATGGCTTGCTGGCCGACTATCAGCGCAAGCCGAATACCGAACGTTTCGTCGCAACCGTGCTGTCATTGGAAGATGATGGCGTGGAAGATGTGTATGACGTGACCGTTACCGAGGTGCATGCCTTCGATGCCAATGGATTGTACGTCCACAACTGCGCCGAACAACCTCTCCCCCCCTACGGCTGCTGTTGTCTGGGCTCTATCGACCTGACGCGCATGGTGAAGAACCCGTTCTCGGCGCATGCCGGATTCGACCACGAACCGTTCAAACAACTGGTGCGCGTCGCGGTGCGCATGCTGGATAACGTGCTGGATGTCACCGCCTGGCCGTTGCCGGAACAGCAACTGGAAGCGCAGAACAAGCGGCGCGTCGGGCTGGGCTTCACCGGACTGGGTGACACGCTGGTGATGCTGGGCTTGCGTTATGACACCGACGAGGCGCGCGCGTTTGCCACCGATATCACGCGCATCATGCGCGACGAGTCGTATCTCGCCTCGGTGGATCTGGCCATCGAACGCGGTGCATTCCCGCTGCTGGATGCGAATCAATATCTGGCCGCACCGCGTTTCGCCTCGCGCCTGCCCGACCAGATCAAGGACAAGATACGCACGCATGGCATCCGCAACAGCCATCTGTTGTCGATCGCGCCGACCGGCACCATCTCTCTCGCATTCGCCGACAACGCCTCGAACGGCATCGAGCCGGCCTTCTCGTGGTTCTATACGCGCAAGAAACGCATGGCCGAGGGTGGCACCAAGGATTACGCGGTGGAAGATCACGCCTGGCGTTTGTACAAGCAAATGGGCGGCGATATGAACAAGCTGCCGCCCGCGTTCGTCACCGCATTGGAGATCTCCGCGCACGATCACATGAAGATGGTGGCAGCCGTCGCGCCGTTCATCGACACCTCGATCAGCAAGACCGTCAACGTGCCCGCCGACTATCCCTACGAGGATTTCAAACATCTCTATACCGAAGCGTGGAAAGCCGGACTGAAGGGCCTGGCGACTTATCGTCCGAACAATGTGCTGGGCTCGGTGTTATCGGTCACGCCGGAAATCAAGCAAGCAATAGCAGAAGAACAACCGCAGGACCTGGTGTTCGACCAGGACAGGCGCATCGTGCTGGAAGCGACACCGAAACCCGCGCTCGCTTCATTGCGCTGGCCGGGCCGCCCGGAATTGCCGAATGGCAGCTCAGGCTGGGTCTCCCAGGTGGTGAAGCATCCGCTCGGCAGTTTCGTGGTATTCATCTCGCATACTGAGAACGGCCACAATCATCCGTTCGAGGTTTGGGTGAACGGTTCGGAGCAGCCGCGCGGACTCGGTGCGCTGGCCAAATCACTGTCGATGGACATGCGCACCAGCGATCCGGTGTGGGTGCGCATGAAGCTGGAAATGCTGATGAAGACCGCCGGTGACGACGCCTTCGACATGCCGATGCCGCCTGATGGCCAGATGAAACGCATGCCCAGCCTGGTGGCCGCGTTCGCGCATCTGCTGAAATACCGCATCGAAGAATTGGGCGCGCTGGAAGCAAGTGCGGACGCGACCACGCCGATGATGGACGCGCTGTTTGCGAAGAAGGAACCCAAGACCGGCACCGATGGCACGATGAGCTGGACGGTGGATATCTCCAACGTCGGCAGCGGCGACGACTTCGTGCTGGGACTGAAGGAACTGGTGCTGCCGGACGGGCAACGCCGCCCCTATTCGATGTGGCTGTCTGGCGTATATCCGCGCGCGCTCGACGGACTGTGCAAGGTATTGAGCCTGGACATGCGCGTCATCGATCCGGCCTGGATCGGCATGAAGCTGCGCAAGCTGCTCAACTTCGGCGAGCCGCTCGGCGACTTCATGGCGCGCGTGCCCGGCGGCATCAAGATGGAAAGCTACCCTTCGACGGTCTCCTACGTCGCCAAGCTGATCATCCACCGTTACGCGATGCTCGGCATCCTCGACGAGAACGGCTTTCCGATATCGCACATGGGCGTAATGGATGTGCCGAAAAAGAAAAGCAAGGCCGCCGGACCCAAAACACTGGCCGGCAAAGTCTGCAAGGAATGCCACAACGCCACGCTGATCAAGAAGGACGGCTGCGAATTCTGCACCAGTTGCGGCGCGATTGGGGCATGCGGGTGATGTTTGCAAGGTGAATACTGATGTTCTTGTGTTCGTATTGGGAGTCTTAAATGGTAGATGATCAACCTAAAGAAAATGCTTTGGCCCAGCCTGTGTTACCTAAATCATATGATCTAAGTAATACTAATGAATTGATAAGCTTGTTAAAAGATGAAGACGAAGCTGAAATAAAAGTACATTTAGCAAACCATCTTCAAAAGATTTTTGATAAAGCTAATCTACCCGATTATCGCTTAGTGTTACTTTATGACGATGACTTTACAATTAACCAGTTTCATTCGAATCAGATATATGAAGCAGTTTCTAAATTCGATAAAAAATATAATATTTTGATGGTAATAGTTAGTGATGGCGGCAAAATTGAACCGGCTTATCTTATCAGCAAGACTTGCAAGCGACTGTCAAAAAGCAAATTTGTAGTTTCAGTTCCTAGAAAAGCAAAATCAGCAGCAACACTTATTTGTCTTGGTGCTGATGAGATTCACATGGGTTTACTAAGTGAACTTGGGCCAATTGATCCTCAATTTGGCGGTTTCCCTGCACTCGGTCTAGCAAATGCTCTCGAAAAGATTACAGCTCTTTCCTCTAAATTTCCAAATGCTTCTGAGATGTTTGCAAAATATTTAACTGCAAATTTAAATCTTCGTGATTTGGGTTATTTTGAGAGAATTAATGAGTCTGCCGCTCAGTACGCTCAAAGATTATTACAGGGAAAGACTTTTACTGATGGTAAAACAGCGGAAACTTTGGCTGATCATTTTACTAATCATTACAAGGATCACGGCTTTGTTATTGATGCCGATGAAGCATCGCATTTGCTTGGCGTTCAATATGTTAAGGAGGGTACAAAAGAATATGAGATTGGCAATGACATCTATCGTTTTTTTCAGTTCTTTTCTCTGTTATTTAACATATTCAAATCAAAAACAGTTCGTTATGTTGGTTCAATAGAAAATGGATTTGATTCCAACGCCAAGAAGGAAAAAGATTAAAAGTGTCAGCATGAGCTAGCCCGAAAGAATTACATGCGATTACATGGGGACGGAGCCCCATGCTTTTCACAAAATCAATTGGGCCCCGTCCTTAATATCACTACGTCCCTATATCACTAAGGTCAAACGTTAGATTTCCTAAGTAATGACTTTCGATCCGATCTGAAAATGTCACTCAACCTGCAAACTAAGTATTCTTTTCGCCAGCCGCTTCTGCCGATATGGTTGGCGCCCAAATCATTCGTGATCAAGCGGTCTTTGAATCTTTCATTACTCCTACTTACCAAGCTCAAATATCAATTGCGACTGTTAAACCTTAATTCCCGCTCTGAAGGATTTGACAAGCATTTTGATAAGATTATTCACCTTTCTGCGTTACGCATGTGCAGCCCTGAAATATTTGATATTGAGGATCATCTATTTCTATTCCAAGGTGATACAAACAGATTTATAAGTACGTGTCTAGATGTAAAACAAGAATACGAAAAAAATAAAAATGAAATAGATCAATCAGTAGATGCCGCCCTCAAGAATCCTCGGATCAAAGGCACAGTTGTAAAATATTTTATAGTAAAAAACTTTACAGAGATTCAAAAAAAAGATGAAAGGGCAGCGGAATACTATCAAACTCTTGCTAAAAGATATGACCAAGATGTGTCCGTAATTAATGTTGAACACCTTTCTAAAATTGATAGTGAAACAAGAAAAGAGATCAAGGACATCAAGAACCAAATATCTGGTCGGGAAGCATTCAAAGTCTCACTGTCGTTAGCGAATGCCGGTGCACTTGTTTCCATAGTGTCAACACTTTTTCTAATTACTGGATACCTATACAACAACTTCCTTCTCGGGCACTTTGGAATTGAGGTGTCGGAATATTTCTCACTATCTGATTATCTGGCTTCTAGTATTGAAGGGGTACGCTACGCCGCATCAGCGGCTACATTAGGACTTGTATCATTCTTCATAGGTATGCACAGCGCGTCCAGAAGATCATATGCCCAAATTGAGATGGAAACAAAGCAAAAGGATTATTTGTTTCCCTTGATATTCATCGTATGGACTGCACTTTCTGTAAAACTATACTTGGATGATTCCGAACAGTTCTATAGTATGGTCTACGCAGACATTTTGCTTATTGCATTTATTCTAGCCCCACCGCTCTCAAAATATTATTTTAAAGAGCCAAACATAGCGATATTTACAATCGTTTTTATTGCAAGCTTTTCCGCCCATATAGGCGAATCTGTTGAAAAGCACATTTATAGGATTGAGCACAACAATATCGAGGATATGAAGCGATACGACATCTCATTTAAGAATCCTGTCCCATTTGACAGCTCAAACATCACCTTGATTACGGCGAACGGCAGCTACCTTTTCTTGCGGGACAACAAAAGAAAAATATACATTGTACCGAGAGAACAAATTCAATATGTGTTAGTGAATGGAAAGAAACTTAACAAAGCTCTTCAGCCGACACCATAAGGGTGCGACCAAGCTTATCTTTAACCCCGGTAATTGGGGCTAAAAAGGGTCAACATCAAAATAGTTTTTCTGCGATATGGCTCAGCGGTCAACACAGCGCCAAAACCGGACGGTCAGGATTTCCCCTCTATAACGGACATTCATCACAAGTGCTCTCTCTGTGCTCTAGCGCACAGAGAAGACATTGATGAAGGGTGATGATCTGATCGCCTTGGTCGTGGAGGCTGTATGCGCTAATCCGTTCTGATATCATCGTACAAGCGTTGCTCGAACGGTTTGCACTCGATGAGGCAAAATGGGACAGGAAAAACATTAAGTAACGCTGTAAAATCCAGTTCCGTTATTCAAACAAGCTAGGCATAGACGAAAGCATGAATCAAGAAGCGACACCTCCTGAAAGCAATGCGACGACCCTGCTGTTCATCGACGACGATGCCAGCATTCTAACCTTGCTGAAACGCCTGTTTCAACCACTCGGTTACAACATCCTCACGGCGGAAAGTGGCGCGGAGGCACTCGTACTGATGGAAAAAGAGAAGGTTGATCTGGTGATCTCCGACATGCAGATGCCGCAGATGACTGGGGTCGAGTTGCTGGAGCAGATACGCGTCAAATGGCCGGACGTGGTGCGCATTCTGCAGACGGGATACTCAGATTTGAGTTCGGCCATCGAGGCGATCAATCGCGGCGAGATATATCGTTACATTACCAAGCCGTGGGTCAACAACGACATCGTGCTGATCGTGCATGATGCGTTGGAACGCAAACATCTGTTGGCCGAGAAGCGGCGGTTGGAAGCGCTGACCTTGCGCCAGAACGAAGAATTGAAGACGCTGAATGCCAGCCTGGAGGACAAGGTACGCCAGCGCACCGCAGAGCTGCGTGTCGCGCTGGAATCGCTGGCTCATGCGCACGAACATCTGAAAAAAGATTACTTCACCACCATTCAGGTATTCGCCAACCTGATGGAGCTACGCAAAGGCACGATGGCCGGGCATTCTCGGCGTGTTGCGCAACTTTCCCGCAACATCGCGTACAAGATGAGCCTGTCGGAAACCGATATTCAAAACATCGAGACTGCCGCACTGTTGCACAACATCGGCAAGATCGGCTTGAAGGATCGCTTACTCGACAAGCCTTACATGGAATTGCCATATGCCGATCGCGCCGAATTCAACAAACATCCGCAGCACGCGGCGGCGGCACTGATGGCGCTCGACCCGCTGCTGAAGGCTTCCGAATTGATCCGCCACCATCTCGATCACTACGATGGCGTGGGCAATTCTTCTGGGCTGCGCGGAGAAGATCTTCCGCTGGGCGCACGCATTCTGTTGGTGGCGAGCGACTACGATGCATTGCAACAAGGTTTGATCAGCCACGACAAACAATCACCGGAACAGGCGCTCGACATGATCGTCAGCGGAAGCAATACGCGCTACGATCCGATCGTGGTGGATGTATTCCGCGAACTGATGTCGCAAGTCAGCAGCTATGGCCGTGTCGAGGCCGAATTCCTGGTGACCAGCGCCCAGCTATACGATGGGATGCTGCTCACGCGCGATGTGGTGACGGGCAACGGTATGTTGCTGCTGCTAAAGGACTCGGCACTGAATGCGGAACGCATCCGTGAAATACGGGAATTCGAGCGGACTGCAGGCGAACAGCTGACGATCTTTACGCACTCGATCTAAACGGGCATTGTGTAAGCATACTGTTAGCCACGCTCGACGAAGATTGGCAGAAGGCTGCAAAGAAAGGTGGCGTGAAAAAGTTTGGTTGAAATTCCAAACTGAATCCATCGCTATCCAATAACCTTACCGTTGAACAACCACGTTGTGTCAATTACAACCCCTCGTGAGCGTCCGCTGTCGGACGGCGTAATAACAAGATTGTCTGGCAAATAAGTGCCAATTGCGGACGTTCGAGAATGTGCTCCATAGCAGCCATTCACTTAATATATCCACTTAATATATCGGGGCCGATTGGCATATTGTTCTTGGCCGTTTAGCGAGGTAGCGTACTGGAAAAATTACATCCCTAAAGAGACGGAATGAAACGAATCGCATGGATAATTCTGGGCTGGTTTCTGTTGGCATCGGCACAGGCCGCAAGTTTTGATTGCGGGAAAGCTGTTTCGAAAATCGAGAAGCTCACTGGTTTACTAAATCGATAACCTCGATATGTCGTGCAACCATATTGCATTCAGTCTTAATCTGCATTTGCATTAAAGCCTGCAGTGAAGCTGACTTAAAAGTGACAGTAAGCGACGATTAGATGACTTTTTTGAATTGGTTATCACCCATCCTCGGCATTACACGAACCCTTTCCCTTTAAAAAACAATTATGTTGTAATGATGGCACGGTCATTGCGTTCTTGGTTTACGTCCATGGCTCTGATACTTGCCGAAACTTGACGCTGGTGTGTTTAACCAAAAAGGAGCTTTAACTTGAAAAACATTTAAATCCTCTGACTCACTCGCTCCTGCTGCTGGTATTGCCAGGGTATGTGCACATCCGTTAGCAACCAAGGTGTTACCTGAGTTTTGAGGTTGATCTTTAGCCGCTGATTGACGTGCAGTTGTATGAAAAAGAAAATTTTCACCATAATGTTTATGATCAATCAGCTACCAACAGAAAGCCCAAGCTATCAGGGCAAATACAAAGAGCAAATCTGCTCGTAGGGGACGTTGCATGAACAGTTCAACCATATCTATAAAATCCGCGCTAATCGGCATTGACAACACCGAAGTTGCGGTACGCAAGGCGTTCCTTGAATTTACCAAAACTGATGCCGCGTTGTGGATTGTTGCATCCGGCTACCTGCTGACGCTCGCCGCGCAGGATTGGCCCGCCCGCAACACCAGGCCAAGCTGGCCATGAACTGACCATGAAAGCCCCACTCCCGCCC
>PLBS01000155.1 GCA_003134595.1 Gallionella sp.
CGAGCATTATGGGTGGCGGGTTTGGACCATTACAGGTGGCTGGTTTGCGGGCATTACGAGTGGCGCTTTTGGAACATTATGGGTGGTGGGTTTGGGGCATAAAACGCAAAACGGCTTAAATCGCGTTTAATTGGCGGCTGCAAATAGAAAACCACCCAAGAATATCCTGGGTGGTTAGTGCCGGTTTTCACGGCGCTTATATTTCCATAGGAAACTTTCGCATTGTGCCGATTTTTTTATACGGCGCTAAAATCCTCATAGAGGATTTTAGCATTTCGCTGTCAAAGACAGCTGTCTAGCCAGGACGATTGCTACGTATTTCTTCCCGCTTTCGTGCGTGCGGTACAGTGTGATCCAGGGTCGCGGCAAAACTTAGCCAGACTCACACTAAGGAACAATTAATAAACCTGAAAAAATTCTCCAGGACCAATTTCACGCAACCTGTCCTGCAAATACCTCCTTTCAAAAAACACCGGGAAGCTGCCCGGACAGATTGCGTCTTTTCGCGAATGTTTCCGGGCCGCCAAGCCTTTTCTCATTCCACGTTACAAATTACATCGCCCCGGCACGGCCAAGTGCCGGGACTTCATTTTCCCGCCAAGGAAAATGCGATTTTTTGTTGCTTTCGTTTTCGTGATCCAACACAACTGCTTTTCGACCCCCTCTGTTAACCCCACTGCGATATTCTGCAATCACCACGGCTTTCGGCCATGTCGCCTTCACCTTTCGGATCCGGCTACGCCCTTTCGGACTAGCGACTCACTTTCGTGAATGGTTCAACAGCCTTACACCCGCCTGTGCTAGCTGCGCATTTGCCAATGCGCCCAGGGTTGGGCTTCAACCTGTGAGACAAAACGATCTAACTATGGATTGCTGGTGCTGAGCTCGGTCATGTTTGCGTTGCTGTCAACGCTCACCAGATGTTCCTGGCTTTCGGGGGTTCGAAGTTCCTTAAGCAACTCCCCTACTTCACATCATGATTCCTTCCACTCATTCGCAGGCACTAAAGGCCCTAGACACCCGTACATCCTTCCTCTTCGCGGTTTCCCGCTTATCTTCCCGATTTACATTCCTCCGTGGATCCCGGCTGCTTGCGCAACCTGGTATCCGCGACACTCACCTCGACTAAAGGTGTTGCCGCATGTGATCGTTTCGATCACTTTCGCTACGGTCCTCGGGAGAGGCAAAAGCCAGACAGCACTAAATTTCCACATCCTTAGCTGCCCAACAGTGGTGGGAGTTACACCCACTTTCCGTTTCATCAGGGATTACGCATCACTGCGATCCCCGCTTCCAGGTGTATACAACTACTTGGTTCTGTGACGAGATAGAACGGGAAGTTTAGCCAGGCAAAAGTTGCCCGGCGTTACCTCCCCATCCCCCTCGATACACCCACAGTGCGAGTTTCCCGGCGGTGGGCGTTAAGGGTCTTCCTGGCTGGCTGGCCAGGTATTGCAGCAAAACGAAAGGAGTTGGCGCTCCTCAAAATTGACTCGATCGAATTAATTTTAAGGAGCGCCAACTACCAACGCATGATGACGATAAAGCCTCGCAAAAAGATTTGCAATGCTTTTTCTAAAGGAACTTCTATTGTTCTTCTTTATAATTCCACGTATCAATTTGTAACTTGCCACCTGCTGCGCTAATGTTCAAATTATTAAAATATGGATACGTGGTTTTAATTTATATCAAAGAGCCTGTGCAATGAAAATGCCAACATAAAAAGCCGCCTGTAGTGTCACCTGTTGATGCTGGTTTCTACCGGTTATTTCTACTGGACTCGCGGCGAGATGCATTACAGCAAGGCCGCTGGCTTCGCTAAAAAAATTGCCGAGTTGTACCCGATTGATGTGACCACCGATATGCGCAGCTGGGCAAAACCCCGGTCTATATTCTGCATTTAAAGCTTGATGGTTCTACAACAGATATCCCGGCTGGCTATCTGGCGGTGATGCAAAAAATACAGGTCTGGGGTGATTTGACGCTATCCTTATCGGACGAATGATATACGCGGAAAAAGGAAAAGCGGAATCAGGTGCCATATCTCGCGAAATCTTTGACCCAACGCTATGAGCCATTAGCACTAAGCACTCAACGGTTATCTATTACCCATTTCGGAATTGGCCTGTTTAATTCACCAGACTTAAAAAAGCCCCGGCAGCAAAACTGCGCGTGATGGTGGTTCAATACGTTCAGGAAGAAAGTACATTTTCGATGTTTTGTGCGGTGGCCAGGTAGAAATTCCTGACGACATCGCGCTGCGCATTGGTGCAAATCGCTTCGGCGTGTGCCGATGCGGCGACCAACATAACAATTTCAATGAACAACTTCGTTGCTCCTGGCACTAGATGTGTGGGTTTTGAATGCTGATTCCACAGATACCGACTTTCACGGTATGATGATATTCGAGAAAATGGACTGGGCAGACAATGTTATCGAGGTGCTGCTTTATGTCATATAGCTGCCATTTGCGACCTGATAAAAATTGGAATTTGACCATCTCCTATGTGCTGCGGATTCAACCGGTCAATGCAACAGATTGGCCAAAAGAGGTCATTCGTTGGTGTCATTCGATTCGGTAAAACCAGTTAGGAGAATTTATGTCTTGGAAAATTGTAACACTCACAAACGATGGAAATGGCATAGCCAACGGCTCCAAATTGCAAGATGAATTCGTGAAAATATTCATCGCCGCAGGTGCGCCGACGAATGCCACCATGTACGGAAACAAATCCATTATCGAAGAAAATAGCTATTGGTTTTCTCCAGGTGCCGTTGAAATTGCATCGCCCTTGCTGGAATTGTTCGGCGCGAAAGAATGCGAAGCTCCAGACATTCAGCGTCTGGCTTTGTTAGTTCGAAATTCGGGTGCGTAGCTTTAGCTCAAGGTTCGGCGTCAATAAGGGGATAGCGAAAATGAATAAATTGCTAAAACAAATGTTGTTGATTTGCGTATGTTTGTTTGCGTTGACTGGCCAGGCAATGGCCGATGCGCTTTCAGATGCAGATCAAGCCTACCAGATGGGTAATTATGCAAAAGCTGTAAAGTTGTTCAGGTCATTGGCTAAACAGGGGGATGCGATTGCACAAACTCTCCTTGGAACAATATACATCAATGGAGCAGCAGGAGTCCCAAGAGATTACGCTGAAGCAGCAAAGTGGTTGCGACTAGCAGCGGAGCAAGGCAACGCAACAGCACAAGATCAACTTGGGGCGATGTATGGCAATGGATTTGGTGTTCCAAAAGACTATTTGGAAGCGGTGAAGTGGTATCGCAAGGCAGCAGAGCAAGGGGATGCTTTGGCGCAGAATAGTCTCGGTAACATGTACCGCAAAGGCGAGGGTGTTCCAAAAGATGACACGGAAGCAGTGGAGTGGTACCGCAAAGCGTCGGAGCAGGGCAATATAGCTGCGCAGAGCAGCCTCGGCCTCATGTATAAAAATGGCCAAGGCGTTCAACAAGACTACTCGGAAGCGTTGAAATGGATTGGCAAAGCAGCAAATTTAGGTAATGCAAGTGCGCAGTTCAATCTCGGCCTCATGTATGGACAAGGCCAAGGAGTCCCACAAAACTATGCTGAAGCAGTGAAGTGGTATCGCAAGGCAGCAGAGCAAGGGGATGCCGAGGTGCAATCTTTCCTCGGCGGCATGTACGACTATGGGGATGGTGTTTCTCAGGATTATACTGAAGCGGCGAAGTGGTATCGCAAGGCTGCGGATCAGGGGGATGTTTTGGCGCAAGGCCGACTTGGCTTCATGTACGAAAATGGCAAAGGCGTGCCTCAGAACTACGTCGAAGCGATCAAGTGGTATCGACTGGCAGCAGAACAAGGGTATGCTTTGGCGCAGACTGGCCTTGGCATCATGTACGAAAATGGCGAAGGCGTTTCTAAGGATTATACTGAAGCGGTGAAGTGGTATCGCAAGGCTGCGGATCAGGGGGATGCTTTGGCGCAAGGCCGACTTGGCGTTATTGCTAAAGAAAATCCAGCGATTGTCTGCACCCAACAATTGGCTACGGAGCCAAGGTTTGCGCCGATTGCAAAAAAGCTTCCACTTGGCGATATGCGTGATATAAGTTTTGAAAAATTGGCAATCAAGGCGCTGCCCACGCAGAAAGAAAGCAAGCTAATTGCTGAATGGATAGAAGCGCGTAAAGTTTGCTTTAACCTTGGCTTGGAATATGCGAATAAAAACTACCCGCCTCAAATAGTAGCACTAGCCATTGAAGCCAATAACCGAGAAACCGCTGTGGCGGCAAGCCTGTACAACAAAGAGCTGTCGTACGGTGCGGCGAACAAACAAATACAAACTATAGCTGACGACTATCGCAACAAACTTACAGCAGTTGTTGAGCAAATTAAACAGGCGAAAAAATCTCAAGATGCCCAAGAGGCAGCGAAACAGGAAAGTGATCGCCGATTCGCAGAGCAGCAGCAAGCCCAAGCCTATGCGCTACAGCAACAACTACAAGCTCAAGAGGATGCCCAGAGACGGCAGATTGCAGGGCAAATGCTCATGAATAGCATGAGGACACCGCTTATCGCGCCGATTGTCCCATATCAAATGCCAGTTAACCCGGTTATAAACACACATTGTTATCAAATTGGCAATCAGATGTCATGTACTAGCCAGTAGCAGCGATAATTTAAATTGATCGATAGAAGGTCAGCTTTTAGGAAATACTAAGGGCAGCTCAGTGTCGGGAGCCGCGGGCCAGAGGTGTGAAATGCCTGCCACAAAGCGGCACCTCGTCAGCAACTGGCAAGGACCGCTTCACGCCTGCTAATATGGCATCATGAAGTGGTGGTCAGTGCCAGGAGCGGTTATTCACCTCCCATCGCTATTGAGAGCGATAGGTGGACAGTTGACAATAAAATCAATTGCGCATCATAAATATAATGGCAGTATTCGTGGCAATTCAATTTAAAGTATCCGGGAGTTGTGAACTCTTATGGCAGCGACGATTGGCAATGGGCCGGCTGAACTGTTTCATTACACTGGGATTAGCGGCCTAATGGGTATCCTTGAGAAGCAAACACTTTGGGCTACGCATTTTTCTTTTTTGAATGACACCAGCGAAATAAAGGTGTTCAAAGAGATGCTACCTAGAATTTTGGAGCCAGTGATCGAAGATGCTATGTGCAGTTTGGCTAACTCGCCGGACAATCTCGCGCTTTTTGAGAAGAATGGCGGTACTACAGCCGTCGTCCAAAAGATGAAGCACGACATGGCGCATGGGATGTATAACGCTTTGCTTGGTACTGAGGATACGCCTCCGTTTGCTGAACCGTACATCGTCTCCTTTTGTACCGTGGTAGAAGGCGATGATAGGACGACGCAGCACGGACTTTTAAGTCAATGGCGAGCATACGGTCAAGAGGGCGGCTATGCAATTGTGTTTGATAGTGCAAGACTGAACGAATTATTGTTTGAGGAGGGGCAGAAGTGGTGTGGGTATGACCTGTTCGGCGGCAAAGTAGTCTACTCATTAGACACTGATGAAATAATTCACCGTGAGCTAGGAAAACACATCGACGAGATCAAGAATGTTTACGTTAATTGGTTCAAGAGGCCCCACGTCGATATGCACGAACAAATATATCCTGCTTTGCTCAGCTGTGCCTGCCTCTTCAAGCATTGGGGCTTTAGAGAAGAAAATGAGCTTCGCATTGCAGCCGTTCCGCCCAGCAAAGTTGTTGTCGATGAAAGCAAGATTCGTGGCGATGTGATAACGGAAAAGCCAAGATGGAATTTTCTTCGTGCCGGAATTCCCGTGCCGTGTATCCATTTGTTTGAGGAGATAACTCAGCTTCCGGGGATACGATAATGGCGACAGTAAGCACGCTGTTAGAACCTTTGCCGAAGCTGCGGCCATTGCCATTACGATGCCGTCATTTCTTGCTTTTTTGGGAGCGACGAACTAACTTAGTGCCAATGGCTACACCCGTTTGAACTTAACATCAGCTCTGTTCTATGAGCATCGCTGACCAACAACCCACGTCTCTTTGAGCGTGGGTTGTTTTCTTTTGTCACCCCAACTTTTCTCGATGGTGGATTAATCAGCCACCTCTAGCCGATCCCAGCAACGCATGCGGGCTATCAAGAAAGACCTTGGGCAAAGTAGCGGATTTCAAGCAGGCCATTTCCTGCGTGCATGCACAACGGCGGCTACGTCGATGATCTGCGGAATTTTCTCGCTCAACAGACGATAGAACACCAAATAATTGCTGCGCACGGTCAATTGCCGGTAACCAGGAGCACGTCTGCTTGGTGCGAATTTTTTCGGGTGATCCGGCAAGGCATTAACCTTATCCTCGATCTCATTTTTCAGGTCTTGCGCTGCCTGCGGATTATCGTCTGAAATGAAATCGACAATTGCCAACAAGTCGGCGCGAGCCTCCTCGCTCCACTCAAGTCGTGGTTTTTTCTGCATGGGCTTGGCGCTTTCGATCAATGATAGCTTGAGCCTCACTCATAACTTGCTCATGTGACACACGCGGACGTGTGTCGGAAGCAGACATAGTTAACTTTTCGCGCAGCCAGTCCGTATGCGAAAGTGCCTCATGCGCGGCTTTCATTGCTTCGGCGCGGTCAGGTCGCGGCTTGCGCTCGAACTCTTTATCTTCCGGACGCCACTTCTGGCTGTCGATGTGAGCTTCCCGGATACCCAAGTCCCGCAGCAATAAGAGTGCTTTGCGCGGATCGAGAAACCGACGCATCTCGTTCTTGTCGCGGGATTTAACCAGCTTTGCCAGCCCCCGGAGCGTCTCGATCTGCATTTCAAAACCGGCCCCCTCTGCCTTGAGCGTGACGGAGAGCACGCCTCCTGCCTCATTTGTGGATCGGAACTGCTCAAGTGTTAGATGTTGCATGATTAAACCTCTCACGATAATTGGCTGCAAGTTGTAACTATAACAAACTCCATCGCTTAACAGTTAGCTGTCACGACCAACTTTACTCCCATCATGACAAAATTTCAACTCCCAGCCTCTTCACCAGCACCAAGTCATCGGCACGTGGATGGCATACCTCGCCAGCATCGCGGCGGTTTTATGGCCGATGATTTTCATCAGTTCATGCAAAGCCAGCTTCTCAGCGAGTCGGCTTGGTTGCTTCATGCCGCAGATCGTGAAAGTGTAACCCCTCAAAGCTTGCACGGGTGCAGGCTGGGCTCGCGCAAAGCCAGTCTGACAGCATTTTGACCGACGCGTTAAAGCAAGCCTTGGCACTTGTTGACGTGCGTGTGCTGGATAATTTTGTTGTGGCAGGCAACAAGACGCTGAGTTTCGTTGAGCGCGGAATGATTTAAAGATGTTGGGAAGGGTTGATGTGTAGCCATATTTGATGCATTATGATGTCATGACATTGAAGCCGAATTACAAAAGCCCATTCAGCAAGTTCGTAAAGAAGGCGCATAAGCCTTTACAACTCGCTATTGAGGATACCGCAAAGGAAATTTGCGAGAACCCGGAAGCCGGGGAGCCCAAAGTGGGCGACCTGTCCGGTATCTGGGTTTACAAGTTCAAATTTAACCGTCAGGAATACCTGATAGCCTACCGCCCGCCCTCATTGGAGGCACGCAACCAGGGAATAGGTGTTGAGTTACTGATTATTGATTTCTACCAAGTGGGTTCACACGAAAATTTTTATGATGAA
>PLBS01000126.1 GCA_003134595.1 Gallionella sp.
CCGGGCACCCGTAGGAGCGGGCCATGCCCGCGAGTCTCTTGGTCGCGGGCATGGCCCGCTCCTACACACATGCAGTTCTAATGCAAATTGGAATTACGCTTCTGCGCGCCTTGCTGATGATCCCGCATGGATTTCCACCCGTGGAAATTCGGCGTCACCTGCGAGGCATCCGAATGAACTCGGAATTTTATAGAAGCTGTTTTAAGAGGGGATAGAACAACGCCCCGCGCTGAAACACGGGTTGTTGTGGAGGCTTCTGAAAAAGCTAAAAAGGGCGAGGAAGCAGACCGCGCCCCTTGCGAGGCAAAACTACGCGCCCAGAATACCCTTGCCAGCTGGCTTCTTAGCAGCGACTTTCTTGGCTACTGCCTTTTTAGCTGTGGGCTTCTTAGCAGCGACTTTCTTGGCTGCCGGTTTCTTGGCTACTGCCTTTTTAGCTGTGGGCTTCTTAGCAGCGACTTTCTTGGCTGCCGGTTTCTTGGCTACTGTCTTTTTGGCTGCGGGTTTTTTAGCAGCGACTTTCTTGGCTGCCGGTTTCTTGGCTACAGCTTTTTTAGCTGCGGGCTTTTTGGCAGCGACTTTCTTGGCTGCGGGCTTTTTAGCTGCGGGTTTTTTCGTTTTGGATGTTGCCATTTTAATTCTCCATAAAAATTTAGAATAATTACTACGACTCACTGCACACCCAAACGCTCTGTGTTTTAGCGAAAGACGCTTGCGGCATCGGTACTGTATCCACGTTTAAAAAAACGTGCAACAAATTTCGTGAAAAGTTTTGTGGAAATTACAACACTCGCGAGATTATCTTTTCCCCGGCATACAACTGAAATACCGTCTCGCGTTCCCGCACCAGATGCACGACGCCGCCATCCACGATCACCTCGGCAGCACGCGGACGGGTGTTGTAATTGGAGCTCATGCTCATCCCATATGCACCTGCGGAAAGTACAGCCAGCAAGGATTGCGGCGCGATCGCCAAGTCGCGCTCATGGCCGATGAAGTCACCCGTTTCGCAGATCGGCCCGACCACTTCATAGCTCTGCATGACCTGTTTTTCACGATTAACCGGCAATATGTTGTGGTAGGCATCATACAAAGCCGGGCGCATCAGGTCGTTCATCGCAGCATCCACGATAGCAAAATTCTTTTCCTCGCCATGCTTGAGATATTCCACACGTGTCAGCAAAACCCCTGCATTGCCGACCAGAACACGGCCGGGTTCGAGGATCAGCTTCTCGCTGCGTCCGCGTAGCGCGGCCAATAACGCAGCCACATAGTCGGCAATCGCCGGAGGTGTTTCATCCTTGTAACGAATACCCAGGCCTCCGCCCAGATCGAGATGTTCCAGATGAATTCCCTCGCCGGCCAGCGCATCCACCATTGCCAATACCTTTTCTGCTGCGGCGATGAACGGGCTGGTCTCGGTGAGTTGCGAGCCGATGTGGCAGTCCATGCCGGTGATGCGCAGATGCGGCAGACACTGCGCTTTGCGGTATAGCGCAATCGCTTCTGTGTAAGCCACGCCGAATTTGTTCTGCTTCAAGCCGGTGGAAATATAGGGGTGCGTCTTGGCATCCACATCCGGGTTCACGCGCAGGCTAATCGCCGCGATTTTGCCCATGCCCGCAGCCACTTCGTTCAAACGTTCCAACTCGGCGGCGGATTCGACGTTGAAACACAAAATACCGGCATCCAGTGCCATGCGCATTTCCGCAGCCGTCTTGCCTACACCCGAGAACACCACTTTGCGCGCCTCTCCGCCCGCCGCCAGCACGCGCTGCAATTCCCCGCCGGACACAATGTCGAAGCCCGCGCCGAGGCGCGCAAACACATTCAGGATCGCCAGATTGGAATTGGCTTTCACCGCATAGCAAATCAGGTGTTCCCGCCCCTGCAGCGCATTCGTGAATTGGCGCAAGCTATCCGTCAGCGCAGCGCGCGAATACACATAGCAGGGCGTACCGAACTGCGCAGCGATGTCCGCCAGCGGCACTTGCTCGACATAAAGTGCGTCGTTTTGATAATGAAAGTAATCGCCCATGGCTATTTGTTTTGCTGAGAGGACGGCAAACCTGTTTTTTGCGAATCAGGTGTTTGCGGGCTTGTTGTTTGAACCTGGGATGATTGAGCTTTAGGCGTGGGCAGCATAAGCGGGCCTTTGTGCCCGCATCCTTCCAGCAGCAAAGCAAAAACCAAGATAATGACGAGGCGCATGATTTCATACCCACGAGAAATGAACAAACCGGATTATAAAGGCTGACCATGAACGAAAGCGAATTCAACCAATTGACCGACCGCGCGATGTCTGTAGGGGTGTATGGCAATACGCCCTTCTTCCAGATATTCGGTAAGTCACGAGGGGCGTATTGCCATACGCCCCTACAATGCAACCGCCTTGAGCTCACCGCGCAGGCTTGCGTAATCGGGACAGACGCTTTCCACTACTCGCCAAAATGCCGCCGAATGATTCAGCTCGCGCAGATGTGCCAACTCATGCACCACCACATAGTCAATCAAGCGCGGCGGCAGTTTGATCAGCTGCACATTCAGCCGCACCGAGCCATGCGCGGTGCAGCTGCCCCACTGGGTTTTCGCTCCAGACAATTTGACAGCGTGTGGCACGACATTCAGCAGCGGCGCGTAATGTGCTGCCCGTTGTCCGAATAATTGCAAGGCTTCCCGCTGATACCAGCGTGACACCGCTTGTTCTATGTGTGCTGTCTCGCTGCCATTGACCACGAACACCCACAACTCGCTGCCACGCTGATGCACGGGAGTAGCGAACAAGCCCTGCGCCACGCGCAACACCAGCTGTTCACCCAAATAATCTATCGTTTCGCCATCCTGCCAAATGGTTGCCGCCAGCTTGCGCGTTTGCCACCCATCCAGCTTTTCCACCACCCAGTTCGCCTTGTCCTGCAACACGCTGTGCAGCCATTTCTCCGAGACCCGCAACGGCACAATGACAGTCAGGCCACTATCGTCGATGCGCAGGCCGATGCTGCGGCGTTTGCCGCTGCGCTTCAGGGTGTAAGTGATGTGCTTGCCGGCGAGGAGTGCGGCGCGTTGTTCAACGCTGGGAGTTGTGACTAATTTACGCAGTTTCTTAAGCATCAGTGCGCAAGATTTTGAATTTCATTTTCTATCCACGCCTCGACGCGTTGATTGATTTCGTCCGCCTTCAGTCCCTTGGTCTCGATAGGTGCACCGATACTCATGGTAATCAGGCCGGGATGTTTGCTGAACGCATGGCGCCCCCATAAACGCCCGGCGTTGTGTGCCACCGGAATTACCGGAACGCCGCTGCTTACTGCGAGCATCGCGCCGCCGATTTTGTATTTGCCGCGCTGGCCGAAAGGAACGCGTGTTCCTTCCGGGAAGACCACCACACAAAACCCTTGCGCGAGACGCTGTTTGCCCTGCTCCAACAATTGTCTCATCGCACCTATACCGTCGCTGCGTTTGATGGCGATGGGGCTGGTCAGTGCAAGCGCCCAACCAAAAAACGGTATCCACAACAATTCGCGCTTCAATACCCACACTTGCGGCGGAAAGATTTTTTGCAGGGCCAGCGTCTCCCATGCCGACTGGTGCTTGCACATGACGATGCAAGGTTTCGTCGGTAAATTCTCAATACCCTTTACCTCATGACGTATGCCGCAAACCAGCTGCAGTATGGGCAGCATCATTTTTGCCCATTGCGAGATGATGCGATAGCGCGTGAGCCGGCTGAACGGGAAAGATAACAGAGCCAGCATCGCAAAGATCGGCGTGATAAGGATTTGCAGCAGCAGAAAAATCAGTGAGCGTATTACGAGCATATCAATTTTTGTTATAGCAGTTCTGCGGCCACAGCCGCCAGATCCGTGCACACCCGCGTGCCTTCCGGCAAGCCACCCGCCGCTTGGGATTTAAAGCCTTTGCCGGTCAGGACCAGATAGGGCAGGGCACTCATCGTTGCGGCGGATTGCAAATCGCGCAGCGAATCGCCCACCGTCGGCACACCCGCGAGGCTGACATTATAACGTTCCGCGATTTCTTCCAGCATGCCGGCCTTGGGCTTGCGGCAATGACAATGGCTATCAGCGGTATGCGGGCAGAAAAACACCGCATCGATGCGCGCACCGACCAGCGCGCAGGCTTTGTGCATCTTGTCGTGTATCGCATTCAGCGTTGGCATGTCGAACAGCCCGCGCCCGATACCGGACTGATTGGTCGCCACCACCACGCGATAATCGGCTTGGTTCAAGCGCGCAATCGCTTCCAGGCTGCCGGGAATTGGCTTCCATTCTTCCGGATTCTTNNATATGCGGCGCGGCGAAATTTTTCCCGCGCCTTGCATTTGGGCGAACTCTGAATTTTTAGAGGTACCCATATCAGGCCGCCAGCTTGGAAATATCGGCGACCTGGTTCATTAGCCTGCCGAGCTGCTGCAACAGCACCGCCCGGTTCAAGCGCAAGTCATGGTCTTCGCACATCACCATGACGCTCTCGAAAAAATCGTCGATGAACGGTTTGAGCGTAGCCAGCGCCTTCAGGTTCTGCCCATAGTCGCCACGGTCCAGACAGCCCTGCGCAAACGGGGTGATGTCCTGCATGGCCTGATATAGATCACGTTCGGCGGCTTCTTTCAGCAGCGCGGGCTTCACAGTCGCATCGGTCAAATCGGCACCGATTTCCTCGCGGTTCTTGCGGATGATGTTCTGTACGCGCTTGTTGGCAGCAGCCAGGTCTTTTGCCACAGACAACGCAGCGAAGGTGCGCACACCTTGCAGGCGCGGCAAGACCTCATGCATGCGTCCATTCAGCATGTGGAGTACCGCCTCGATGTGCGACACCTCGAAGTCACGTTCGCGCAAATACCCGCGCAATCGATCCAGCATAAAACCTTCCACATCGCTTGTCACCGTTGCACTCAACATGCCTGAAGGAAAATTCTCCGCAGCAGTGTTGATCAACGCGGGCAATGGTAAATCAAGCGGTGTCTCGATCAGGATGCGCAATATGCCCAAGGCATGGCGGCGCAAGCCGAACGGATCCTTGTCCCCGGTGGGAACCTGGCCGATACCGTAAATGCCCAGCAGCGTGTCCAGCTTGTCGGATAGCGCCACGGCGCACGCTATGGCACCCTGCGGCAATGTGTCACCGGCGAAGCGCGGGTGATAGTGCGCCTCGATGGCATCCGCCACCACCTTATCCTCACCGTCGTGCAGCGCGTAGTAACGTCCCATGATGCCCTGTAGTTCGGGAAATTCGCCCACCATATCGGTGAGCAGATCTGCCTTGGCCAGACGTGCCGCCAGTTCCGCATCCGCCTTGTCGGCATCCAGCATCCGCGCAATCGTGCCTGACAATGTGGCGATACGCTCGACGCGCTGCAACTGCGTACCCAGTTTATTGTGGTACACCACGTTAGCGAGTTTTTCGACGCGCGATTCGAGCGGCTGCTTGCGATCCTTATCGAAAAAGAATTTCGCGTCCGCCAAGCGCGGGCGCACCACGCGCTCGTTGCCGCCGATCACCAGACTCGCATCCGCCGGACGGATGTTGGACACGATCAGGAATTTGTTGGTGAGCTTGCCGTCTGCATCCAGCAGCGGGAAATATTTCTGGTTCGCCTTCATGGTCAGAATCAGGCATTCCTGCGGCACTGCCAGGTATTCGGATTCAAACGTGCCAACCAATACATTGGGACGTTCGACCAGCGCGGTCACTTCATCCAGCAATGCGTCGTCTGCAATCGGCGTGAGATGTTCCTTGGCAGCGGCAGCGGCAAGCTGCTTGACGATCTCGGCGCGGCGTGCGGCAAAGCTGGCGATGACCGCACCTTCTGTTTCCAGTTGAGATGCGTAGCTGTCGGCATCCTTCAGCACCACCTTCGCAACACTCGCCTCAAAGCGATGGCCTTGGGTCTCGCGTCCGGCGGTCAAGCCCAGCACGCTGATCGGCACGATCTCCGCGCCATGCAGCGCGACCAAGCCATGCGCAGGGCGGACGAAGTTGACTGTATCCCATCCATTGCCTGATGGATTTGGATAGGTCATTATCTTGGCGATCGGCAGCTTGGCGATAGCTTCATCGAGTGCCTTCTGTAAACCTTCAGCGAGCGTCGCACCTTTCACCACGCTGTCGAAGAACAAGGCTTCCGCCTTACCATCCATTGTGCGCTTAAGATTCGGCACTACCGACGCATCCGCGCCGAAGCTGGCGAGTTTCTTGAGTAGCGCAGGTGTAGCTTGTCCATTCGCATCCAAACCCACCGCAACGGGCATCAGTTTTTGTAACACTGACTGGTCAATTGCCTTGCCCGATACGTTTGGAATAAATACTGCCAATCGCCTCGGGCTCGCGTATGCCTTAGTGTTGACAATTTCGGCACGCAAAACCAAATGAGATTTCTCAAGCCAATTGAAAACGTCATTAGCAAATGACTCGCCAAGAATTTTCAGCGACTTCGGCGGCAACTCTTCGACGAACAGTTCAACAAGCATGTCCTTGGTGGTTGTCATTGGGCGGCTTCCTTCGGGTGCCGGGACAAAATCTTTTCGTCGTCCATCTGCGCGATCACTTCGTTAGCCCACTCACGCGGCGCCATCGGGAACGGCGGATCAAGTCGCCTGCGGCTCTCCTTGTAGCTCTTGGCGACACTGCGCGCCAAGTTGCGGATACGACCGATGTAAGCAGCGCGTTCCGTCACCGAAATCGCGCCGCGCGCATCCAGCAAATTAAAACTGTGCGCAGCTTTCAATACTTGTTCATAAGCGGGCAGTGCCAGTTGCTGTTCCATCAAATGTTTGGCCTGCTTCTCATAACTGCCGAACGCGCCGAGCAAAAATTCCACATCGCTGTGTTCGAAGTTGTAGGCCGATTGCTCGACTTCGTTCTGGTGATACACGTCGCGGTAGGTGACGCCATCGGTCCAGGTCAGGTCAAATACGTTTTCCACGCCTTGCAGATACATCGCCAACCGCTCCAGCCCGTAGGTGATTTCGCCGGTGATCGGCTTGCAGTCGATGCCGCCGACCTGCTGGAAATAAGTGAACTGCGTCACTTCCATGCCGTTCAGCCACACTTCCCAGCCCAGGCCCCACGCGCCCAGTGTCGGATTTTCCCAATCGTCTTCGACGAAACGAACATCATTTTTTTTCAGATCGAAACCGAGTTCTTTCAGCGAGCCGAGATACAACTCAAGAATGTTGGCCGGCGCGGGTTTTAATACCACCTGGAATTGGTAGTAATGCTGCAAGCGATTCGGATTTTCGCCATAGCGGCCGTCCTTGGGGCGGCGCGAAGGCTGCACGTAGGCCGCTTTCCATGGTTCCGGGCCAAGCGCACGCAAGAAGGTGGCGGTGTGCGAAGTGCCCGCGCCGACTTCCATGTCGTAAGGTTGCAGCAGCGCGCAGCCCTGCTGGTCCCAATATTTCTGTAGCGTCAGGATGATTTGCTGAAAGGTAAGCATCTGATGGTTTATGCAATTGCAAAGGTGCGCATTTTACTGGTTTTCGCGCGTTGTGTAGGGGCTATACCAAAGGCGGGCAATCCACTGATGAAACAACTGATATGACTACTAGCCATCTGACTAACCCAGCACAATACGCTGGGCAAGTCCCATCCCACTAACCAACCCAAAGACGGTTGCCAAGTGGTTGGTTATATCTAGCAAGCTGGATATGGAATTGACACTCGCGCCCTTTATCCTGATCAGGGCACGATGCAACAAAGTCAGGCAATCCACTATACACAGCAAGCTGTGTGTGGAGTTGTCACAATCGTGCCCCTACATTTATCAATGCCAGTTTATCCGGCCTCAACAAACTTTTGATTTTCATCTCCCGTTTCAGCGCGGCTGATTTATCGGCGCAGCATTCCACAAACACTAGCTCAACCGGCCCGCGCGCCCGTGTGTATCTTGCTGCCGTACCCGCGTTATGCGCCGCGAGGCGTTTTCCCAGATCGTTGGTAATGCCTGTATAGAGCGTATCGTCCGCGCAGCATAATATGTAGCATAGCCAAATTCCGCAGGACGGGATAGCGCCTGAGCATTTCGCCGGATGGTTTGAAGTTGAAGGATTATTCATATGACGCGATTCACCGGCGAGCATCGTTCAGAATGGCACCAACGAATACAGCGGCAAATGGCGGGGGATTGTGATCAGTCGCATTTTTACCGCCATCAAATGCGCATTTACTGGACGCGCCATCGACAGCGCCTGCTCAGGCAGTTTCGGTCCAACTGCCGCTCGCATTGAAACTGGTTGCAGCTATTGAGGAGGGTGTCCCCGAGATACGGCCCTTTGCAATAGCCATGCTCATTTTTCAGTTTATTGGACTCGGTTTGCGCCCGAATTGGCATAAGGTTCCTACTTCAGATGAGTCACGCCGCCGTAACTGCCGAGCCATTGGCTGCCGTCCGGGGCACTTTCCATCGAAAACACGATATTGGCGTACAGACCGTCGCTGGTGGTCAAGACTTTAAGTTTTTTCCCTTCTATCTTGTCGCCTTTCAATAGAGCTACCCCGTTATTGGTTCCAATCCACAATAGCCCTGACGGATCACGGTGCACCATGAAAACAAGGTTGCCTGGTAATCCGTCGGACATGGTGTAATTGCTCCATTTCCCACCCTCAAATTTTGCCAAACCTCCGCCCCAGGTACCACACCAAACTACGCCATCACTGTCCACCTGCAAAGATACGATATAGTTGGGGTTGTACGCGCCAGCCCCGCTCATGCCCTGCAAGCCCATTTCCTTGGCCTGCTGAGCGTGATGCTCGGAAAGTTTGGCGGGGTCGATACCGAATTTGGGGTCGTTCTTGATCTTTTCGTACGGGGCACCTACTTTCCAGTGCTGCCATTTGCCGTCTTTGAAGCGCGCCGGGCCGCCTTCAGTGGCAAACCACATTTCGCCATCCTTGCCTTCTGCCAGGCTATAGACCCAGTCGTTGGGCAGTCCACCTTTGGTGTTTTCCACCGTGTACACATCCCACTTGGAACGATCCTTCAGATCTCCACCACGGATACGATTAGCACCCGACCAGGTAGCGATCCAGATATCCCCATTGGAGACTTTCGTTACCTTGTAGACGAAAGCATCTGACAGCCCATTGGGTACATTGAAGTTTTCCCACTTGTCGCTGGCCTGGTCGTACAAGGACATTCCGCCGCCGTAGGTGCCCACTGCGATACGCCCATCCAGTTTACCGATGTAGAATATGCCATTGGAAAGCAGTCCGCTGCCATTGGTTACATCAAACACGCGGAATTCGTCGGTGCCAGTGTTGTAGCGAATCACGCCGCCCGAGGTGGCGACCCATACGACTTTGCCGTCAATGAAAATAGATTTGACATTACTGTTGCCGGTACGGAAATGAGTGAACTTGGTGTTCGGATCTTCTGCTACTGTCCCAGACTGGCCTGCCTGCGGGCCTTCTTGATTATTCATCGGGGGTTGGCCTTGAGGCATCGTATTGCTGGACGGCGATCCGGCCATTCCAGCCCGACCGTCCCGATTTACCGGAGGATGGCCGGGCGGCAGTGCCGCGCCAGGCTGGAGCGGCACTGCCTTTCCCGACGGAGTCGTAGGGGTCTGCTTGGCGCTCATGGTATAAATCCCAGCGACCGCGACGACCGCGACAACCGCGATTACTGTTACCGATTTAATATTCATTTGCATACAATATCTCCTAAAAATTTCTGTTACCAGTCCAACGAATTTAATAACCTGATTTACTGGCCGATGCGCGTCACGCCGCGCCTGGAGCCGGCCCAGATGTCCCCGTTGGGTGCGATCGCCAGCGCATAGACGTTGTTCTCCAGCAGGCCGGTCCTTTTGTCGTAATTGTGCCAGCTTTTCCCGTCATAACGGCTGACCCCGCCGTTGGTGCCGAACCAGAGCACGCCGTTAGGTTCCTGAGCGATGCTGTAAACGATATCGCCCGCTAGGCCGTCGCGGGTGGTGAAGTTACGCCAATGAGTGCCGTCGAAGCGGCTCACCCCGCCGCCCCAAGTGGCGGCCCAGATGGACTGGTCGGGTGTTATCTGGAGGGCAAACACATAGCTGGGATTGTAAGTGAGTCTCCCGTCTCCCGACAACATGCTCAGGTCGTGTCGGGAGCGAGTTCCAAGGCCCGTGTTGGGGCTCGGGGGGGCGTGTTTGTTTTTGCTGCGGGCGCCCAACCCGTCCTTGTGGCTCCAGGAGCGCCAGGTTTTACCGTCGAACATGGAAACGCCGCCTTCCGTGCCGAACCAAACGCGATCCTGATCATCCACCGCGATACCGTAAACCCATTCGTTGATCAATTCCTTTACATAGGTGGTGAACTTCATGGTGCGCAGGTCGACCCGATTAACACCAGCCCAAGTGCCTATCCACATATCCCCGTTGTGCTGATTGGCGAAGGAGAAGACCCAGTAGTCAGCCAAACCATGCATGGGGAAATAAGTCTTCCAAATGCCGTCGCGGTAGCGCGAGACACCCCCGGCGTTGGTGCCGAACCATTTGTAACCGTCTTTGTCCACCCCGACTGAGAACACGTATTCATTTGCCAACCCACTGTCCCGGGTGAAAGTGTTGCGCACGTTGTAGGTGGCAAGGTCTATCTCAAGCACCCCGACGGAAGTGCCCACCCATAGAGTATTTTTTTGGGGTTCTACGGTAAGGGCGCGTACAACGGTGTTTTCGCCTACTTGGAATGATTCAAGTACTCGCGGAAGCGCAGTTCCGGAGGATTGAGTCTCGGCATGGGCAGCACCCAAACAGGCGAGGCAAACAGCGAAAATCAGGGTAATCGTGGTGCGCATAAGATTCATTTGTTTAAACGGGTAGCGGTGGGTCACAGCCTCGCCCTTGGCGGACAGGGCGCGCATCAGTTCAGGGTACGCAGATAGACGATCACATCCATGATATCGTGGTCGCTCAATATCCCCTGATAGGCTGGCATGGCATTTTTTCCGTTTTTGATGGAGGTCAGTAATAATAGATCGGGTTGCAATAGGCTCTCGCTTTGGGCGAAATTGGGGGCGTTGGGCATGACGCTGATGCCGGACGCCCCGTGACACGACGCGCAATGCACCGCATAAAGCTCCCCGCCTTTGATCGTATCAGCAGCACGGGAAGAACCCGAGCCAAATGCCAATACGAAAAACGCAAGCAACCCCAGTTTGACATCCCGGATTTTCAAAATTTTAGATGGCGTGGATATTTTGCTTGTCCTTGGTTCGGTTTTGTCGGAGGTCTTTAATTGCGGGCGCTTGCCTATTTATTTTTATTTGCTTTTTTTGCAGCTTCTTCTTCTTGTGATTTTTTAAATGCAGCCATTTTCTCGTCAGCAGCCTTTCTTTCAATTGCTTCCAAGCGCGATGCCTTGGCATCCCAAGATTTTGCCTGATCCAGGTCGACCTTTATTTGCCCCGAGAAACCTCCTGTGCTGTATGCGCCAGCTATCACCTTTACGGCGGGCAGGAAATTTTTGGCTGCGGAGCGCCTGAACCAGTATAACGCTTTCGCATCATCCTTTTCAATCCCGATGCCTGCAGCATACATTCGTGCCAAATCATATTGGCCAGTGGCATCTCCCTGAGTGGCGGCCATCAGAAACCAGCCGACCGCCTCTTCAGAAAATCCCCCCGACTCCGCAAATTCCCCCATGGAAGCCTGGGCGGGTGTGTAGTTCAGCTCGGCGGCTTGATGGTAAAGTTTTATAGCTACATCCAAATCTTCATGGTCGAGGGCTTTTTCCGCCTGCGCCACAAGCTTTTCCGGGTCAACTGGCGTGACCGAAGTTGCTGGGTCTGCCAACGCGACTGAAGACAGCAGGTTCAATACAAAAATTCCAACCCAAAATGACTGGCTATGTCTTGCACTCATTGTCAATTTCCTCATACGTTTAATATCACAACGTTTATATGATACATTGTAAAGCATACCAAAAACAGATGCTAATTCACAAGCACACCGCTAGGCATAAGTTCCACTGTCTTTTGCAACGCTTGCAGGGAGTCTTTAACTTTACAGTTGAAGTGATAGGCCGAATAGTTCCCAAACAAACCCGGAGTATGGGTACAGAACAAACAGTGCGCGCGTCCGGCTTTCCGCTTCCGAATAATGGCGCCCATTATACAGCGCGATGGGCGCGTTCACTTCGGTGAAGGAGGTTGGGTTTGTTGCATCGGGTTAGTCTTTCCTTGCTTCATGCGCGCGGATCCGTGTCAGTCATGCGAGGCGGTCAGAAGCTCGGGAGGATGTGGGTGAATTGCCTTGGATTCGCTCCTGCCACATCCCCCACAAAGCATCCTCGAAATTCCGGGCAAAGCGTGGGGCGTCGAACAGCGGGGATGCCAGCACCTGCTGCAGCAAGCCGGCGCGCAGGGCGGCGAGGCGCTCAAGATTGGACGTGAATGCCACGGCTTTAGCCACATAGTCGTCTTCATCGGCGGCGATCCAGTCGGGCAATCCGGCGTTGTGGGCGATGCTACCCGCTGTGCGCGAAAGGAATCTATCGCCGCGCAGACTCAACACAGGCACCCCCATCCACAAAGCTTCAACGCTGGTGGTGACCCCGGGATAGGGAAAGGTGTCTAAAGCGATATCTACTTTATTGTATGCAGCCAAATGATCTTCGTCAGAGGCAAGTGTCCCGCCCAGTATCAGCCGGTCGGGTGCGATGCCACATGAAGCAAAACGCAGGCGGGTCTTCTCGCAGACAACAGGGTCATTCAACTGTTTTGCCTTGAGCAACAGCCGTGAGTTTGGAACAGACTTGAGCACGCGCGCCCACACAGCCACCACAGCATCGTTCATCTTGCTCAAATTATTGAAACTTCCGAAGGTCACATATTCCGTTGAAAGTGCTGGAAGCGGAACGACATACACGGGGGAGGATGGAACGGTAAGACACAAGTAACTGTCGGGCAACCGCCACACGGCTTCCGAAAAATGATTTTCGTATTCCGTGGGAATGGCATGGGGATCACCCAGCACATAATCCATTTTCGCCATCCCGGTCGTGGCTGGCAATCCCAACCATGTAACCTGCACTGGTGCGGGCTTCCAGGCGAACACCGGCAGGCGATTATGGGCAGTATGGCCGGAAATATCCAACAAAACATGCACCCCGTCGGCGTGTATCAAATGGGCAGCGGCTTCATCGCTTTTACCGAACAACGGTTTCCATGCAGAAAAATACGGGCGGATGCGTGCTGTGAGTTCGTCTTCCTCGTGGTGTGTCGGGTAAGCGATCAACTCAACACGAGCAGGATCAATATGAGCTAGCAACCCTTCAAGAAAATGTCCTACCGCATGATTATACAGGTCGCCTGATACTATGCCCACCCGCAGGCGTTCCGGCTGGTCTGCGCATTGCCAGGTGAAAAACCGTGATGTCACTTTCTTGTCCACCATCCGGCCATATTTCCGAGCTTCTTCCAGATAGTATTCAGGAGTGTGGACGGTATAGTTCAGGGTGAACAGCAGGTTGGCTTGCGCCTCGGCGAAATCAGGTTTGAACTCCAGTGCTCGCCGGTAACTTGCCTCAGCACCATCAAAATGCCCGAGGTATTGCAGGACGATGCCCAGGTTGTTGTGCGCCTCGGCGAAATCAGGTTTGAACTGCAGTGCACGGCGGTAACTAGCCGCTGCGTCTTCGAATTGCCCGAGGTCTTGCAGGGCATTGCCCAGATTGTTGTGCGCCATGGCGAAATCTGGTTTGAGTTGCAGTGCACGGCGGTAACTGGCCGCCGCGTTTTCGAATTGCCCGAGGTCTTGCAGGGCAGTGCCTAAGTTGTTGTGCACCCCGGCATCGTCAGGCAACAGATATGCTGCCTTTTGCAAAGCAAGCAGCGGATCCTTACCTTGCATGTGAAGGGACGCACTCAATTGCTTCCAGACAAAACCAGAATCTGGATAAAGCTCAAGTAGTGAACGCGCCCGGCTTTCTACTTCGGCATGGCGGCCTGTGTTGAACAAGGCGACAAGCTGGTTGAATTCAGCGATTGTCGGCATTGCGGGGCGGGAATCGGATTTACCCAGACAGCAATTCTTGTATTTCTTCCCGCTGCCGCAACTGCATGGGTCGTTTCTTCCTGGCTTCATGCTCACCATCCTGTGTTAATTATTGCCCGATACTTTGACCGCATCAAGCTCTCTAACCGGCGCCAAATCAGTCTGAATATCTGGCCGCCAACCTGGCGGCAGTAACTCTCCCCGCCCAGCTGCCGCTACAGCTGCTTCCAGGAATGATTCAAATTCCCGCACCGCCTGCATGTCCTCAAACAGTTCCCGGCCTGCCGCCGCCAATGACGCTACACGCAAGGCCCGGCGACGTTCCGTGTCCCGACCCAAAGCCAGGGCCAGCGGTGCGTAGTCTTCCAAGTGTCGGGCAATCGGTGCATCGGCCACCCCCATCTGCCGGTACGCCGCCGCCACGTTACGGCCCCGGGCGAAACGTCCCGGCCAGGTCACCACCGGAGTGCCGTTCACCATGGCATCGTACAGTGTATTGCCGCTGCCAAAGTGCAGCGGATCGAGCAGCACGTCCATCTGCGCCATGACCGCCATGAAATGATCAAAGGGCATAAAAGGTAGAAACAGCACTCGCTCCGGCAGGACAGGGAAGGTTTTTGCCCAGCGGGCTTTCAGCAGGTCAGTCCATGCAGAATACATGCCTTCCGGCAGGATCAGATGTCCGGTCGGGTCACCTTCGGCAATGGCCGCCAGCACCGCATCAAAATCCGGATGGAGCTTGAACAGGCTTTGGGGACAGCCGTACAAGATGCCGGTTTCCGGCAAGCCGAGCGCTGCTTTGGAGAGTTTCGGGATTGATGAAGCCGGGGTCTGGTAATAAAAGCACGGCAAGCGGTTCAGGCGGATCAGTCTTTCGGTGTAATACGCCTCGGCTTGTTCCGGTTCATTGGTCACCGCCGAAACGTAGTAATCCATGGTATCCAACCCGGTGGTATCCGGGTGGCCCCAGCTGGTGGCTTGCACCGGGGCAAGGCGGGCATACGCCAGAAAGTAGGTGGACGGTACCATGCCGATGTCGGGGTAGAACAGCACATCCAGTTGCTCTGCCGCCACGGCTTGCTGCTGGTTTTTTAGCCTGGATGGCAGTGTGAGGGCTTTGTCCGCCAGCGCGTCCAGATTCTGGCGGAAAGTATCCCACTTGGATTTGTGCCCATGGATCACCACCACCTCGAACCGGTTGCGGTCCAGATGACGAATGAAACCCTGGTAGTGCTTGCCGATGGTGTGATCACACAGATATTCGGACAAAAACCCCACCCGGATGCGTTGTCCTCTTGCAGTCGGGGGCAGCCAGCCAGGCACATGCGGCGCGGTGACCGTCAGATCCGGCACGCGTGCACGAAACAGTCGGCACAGGGCTTCCATCATCGGGCGGTCATTGGCGTTATGGTAGGCCAGGTAGAACGAGGTGCTGCCCAGTTCCAGAGTACCCGGAATATCCATCAGGGCCGCAATTCCATTTTGATAGCGTTCCCGCCACTCGGCTATGCTAGCAGGATTTTCGGGAATGACAGGCAGCACTAGTTGGGCGTAGATGGCGTGTTGAAGCAAATTGGGTTGGAGTTCCAGCGCACGGCGATAGCTGGCCAGTGCAGCATCGGGTTGACCGAGGATTTGCAAGATCGCGCCCAGGCTGTTGTGCGCCTCGGCGTAGTCCGGTTTGAGTGCCACTGCTTTGCGGAAGCTGACCAATGCGTCATCCAGTTGTCCGCGGTTATTGAGGGCCACACCCAAGTTGTTGTGCGCCTCGGCGTAGCTGGGTTTCAGTTCCACTGCCTTGCGGTAGCTGTCCAATGCGGCATCCAGTTGTCCGAGATCTTTGAGCGCGGCGCC
>PLBS01000081.1 GCA_003134595.1 Gallionella sp.
GCTGTAGCGCGTTGATTCATCATGATCGATCACATGCAGCGCCGCGACTTGCCCGAAGGCTGGGACAGCGCGCTACCGATCTTTCCGGCAGATGCGAAGGGCATGGCGAAGCGCGATTCGTCGGGCAAAGTGCTGAACGCCATCGCCGAAAAGATGCAGTGGCGACAGCCTGCTTCGTGAAGCGGTCATTCACTTGTAAGTCGTGTTCATTTGCTGCTCATGAACGCTTCAGATGAGCATAGGCCGGTAGAGTCTGTAAGCGGGTATCCGTGAGTGCGGCGCCAACAGTGAAGTGATACATGCTTTGCAAGCTCTGGTTCTGAATGCCGAGCAGGTCATGGACAGCATCGTCAAAGTAACAGCCGATACCCGTACCGCGCACGCCCGCTGCTTCGGCTTCGAGGTAGAGCAACTGTCCGAGGATGCCGGCTTCCCAAAACAGCTGGCGATAAACCCACGGCCCATTCGCCAGGCTTGTTTCATATTCTGCCAGCATGCCGAGGCTGAAAGCGCCGTCGGCAGCGATATCCTGGTGACAGGACAAGGTACGCGCTGCATTCTGTACATCAGCCGCAACGAGACGGAACAGCAGGAGGTGCGCTGGGCAGTCTTCTACCTGAATCCAGTCGAACTGGGAGGATAATTCTGCGCGTAGTTTGGCTGCAATATGAGCGTTGCGCAGAAAAATATACAGTCCGGGTGCAAGGCCGTCGACACGATGGACAAACAGTGCCAGATGAACACGCGGCTCCCACCCTATTGCATCCCATGGTGGAACGGTACTGCGTGGCAAGGTCATGTCCAGCATGCGGTAGAACGTGCCGGTGGAAATCGAGCTCACCCCGTCGAATTCCTGTGCGCTGCGCCGTTGCTTGATGATTTCGACCGCCGGATGATTGCAGATACTGCTTAGCGGTTCAGGCAGCATGGGGGCTTGCCAAGGTGTGTCCTGCGTTTCAGGCTTGGTGCAGGCACGGGCGGCTTCGTCAATCACCGGCCAATCGAACAGATGATGCGCAGAAAGCATGTTGGCTTGCCCTTGCCAGAGGCCGCCTCTGGCAGCGCGCACGAGTGCGCCTGGTGTGAACGGGCTGTGGGCAGAACCAGACGGCTGTGTCGTCACGATCAGCATCAGGTCAGGGTGTTCGCGTTCGGCCTCGGCAAAATCTGCATCGCGATCAACACCCAGTATGGCGCCGATATTCCCGTCATTCCATGAAGTCAGCACACGCGCCTGCCAACCAAGTGCTGCGGCTGCATATCGGACGGCCGCGATGGCATGACCCACATCGTGCTGGCAATACCTGTATGCGCGTTCGCCATATTTCCATGCTTCGCGCCAATGGATCGATGACAGGCCCACGAGAAAGGAAGCGGGTGGCAAGCTCGGTTCGCTGCCGCTTACCGTCATGTCGAAGCGGCAGCGCTGTTCCAGAATATGATCACGGCTCACATAGTGATGTACGCCATTCACAATGCCGCTGCATCCTTCGGTAATCACATAAGCCTCAGTGGGGTGCAGATTACCGCTGGAGGGATTGCAGCGCAGGGCCCAGCGCGGGCCATCGTACTGCTTCCATGCGGAAATGCCGAAGGAGAGTTCAAGCAGGGCGGCAATGCCGCTCAATGTCAACGGTTGCCGCGTAGTTTCATCCGTCTTGTAAAGATCAATATAGGGGCGGCGAGGCTCATCGGCCAGCAAGGGCAATTCCAGTTGCGGGCTGCTGGTAAAATTGCGGAAAGGATCCGGCTGGTTCTTCCAGTCCAAGCCACCCGGCCCCGCTGCATAATGATTCAAATGGTGTTTGGTGCGCCGGTGATAAGCCAGGATGGTATTGAGAGAATTTTTCATAGCGCAGTTTATATTAAAGGAACCTCTGAACACGTCCCGCAGGGTTGCAATCTAAAAGGATATGGGTCGAGCTGCAACCGATAGCCAGGTCGTGTTTCAATGGTCGCTGTTGTGCGAAGAAGGGGACATTCAGCACAATCTCCAGGAAGATTAGCTCGTAGTTCAGATAACGGAAAAACTGGTAGCATGAAATCCACCTTTTGGAAGACGAATAACAGAGAGAATCTCAATCAATGCCACGCCGACCGGAAAATAAATTGACCCAGGTACTTTTTTCTTTTACATCTTTTTATGGTGGCCATGCGTAAAAAAACCTGGCTTAGTTGGAGCAGTGGCAAGGACAGTGCATGGACGCTGCATGTATTGCGCCATTCAACCGAATATGAGGTGGTAGGACTATTCACCATCGTCAACGCTACGTTCCAGCGTGTTGCCATGCATGCGGTACGCATCGAGTTACTGCATTGGCAGGCTCAGGCTGTCGGCTTGCCATTGCACCTGATAGAAATTCCTTACCCCTGTTCCAATGAGCATTATGCTGCCGTGATGGCGGATTTTGTTGCACATGCGCGTGATGATGGTGTGTGCTGTATGGCATTCGGTGATTTGTTTTTGCAGGATGTCCGACGTTATCGCGAGGAACATTTGAAAGGCACAGGTGTTGAAGCAATATTCCCGTTGTGGGGTATGCCGACGCGTGAGCTGGTCAGGGAAATGCTCGCGGGCGGTTTGCGCGCCTGTCTTACCTGTGTCGATCCGCGTGTAATGCCAGCCGAATTTGCCGGGCGCGAGCTGTCACAGGATATGCTGGATGGCCTGCCGCCTGACGTTGATCCGTGTGGTGAGAATGGAGAGTTCCACACCTTTGTGTTCGCCGGGCCAATGTTCACCCATTCACTCAACATTGAAATTGGCGAGACTGTCGCACGCGATGGTTTTGTCTTCGCCGATTGCTGGTTACGGGAGACGCTGCCCGTCACCAGTGTCTGCTACCGGGCGACTTGAATAAATTGACCTGATGACAGCTTTCGGGATGGCTATAACCACAGCTCGGCGGGCAACTTGGTGCCACAAGCAGACCCTCAGTATTCGAGCTGTGGTTGGTTCGCCAAATCGTACAAATCTGGCAACTGGAAAATATCGGTTTTGATTTTCCAATGGCGCGCCTGAGAGGATGACTTGCTGTTGCCGAGGATCTTCGCGCCTATCAAGGAGTGCCCCTTCATGACCTCCCACTCATCCCGCGTGAAGCCGACCGGCTTGAGCAGGATATGGTCGGAGATGCCATTTTGCCTATGTCGCGCATCGGACTTGCGAAAAAGATCTTGTCGACGAACGCTTCATCCAAGCCGAGCATTCTGGCAAGCTCGCGGCTGTAATAGCTGATGCGTTGCACGTGAGCGCTGGTGTCATCATCTTTGTATTCCGCCGTGCGCGTCATCGTAAAAATGGTTTCCAGATAGCTTTCCTTAAGATCGGCGGTCCTTTCAAGCATTCGTTGTTCCAGCACGTCGTTGTAATTCCTTTTGCAACAGGCGCACTTCCAGCATGTAGTGAACGCGCGCCAGCACTTCGGCCAGCCCATACGGCTTGCTGATGAAATCCTTCGCTCCGGCCTGGAGCGCGCGCAGCTCGTGACTCGGGTGGGCGCTAATCACAAGGACCGGAAGATCGTCGCCCGGTTCAAATTCCTTGAGCCCCTCCATCACCTGGTATCCGTCCATGTTGGGCATCTCGAGATCGAGCAGGATCAGGTCGTAGCGGTTGTTGCGGTGCAGCTCACAGACCTCGCCCGAATCCATCGTGGACGTGATGGAAATATAGCCGGCACCGCGCAGAATCCGCTCGATCAGAAGGACATTGGCTTCCTGATCGTCAACGATCAGGACTTTGCAGTGAAGAATGTCAGATGAACTTATCATGAGAATCGCAGCTCCTTATTTGCTCTTACCTGTTCGTGGTGTTCTGCCGCTTTCAGATGATGTTGCTGCGGAGTTTTCTTTTGCATTGCTTCTTGGTCTTTCGTTAAGTAGTAGAAACATTTTATTTCTCCTGGATAAAAAATGAACGACCTGTTGTGCCTGTGAGCCAATAAATGACTTATCGTTTAATTATAGAAAATGGTCAAGAATCCTTCTGTGTGCTGGCGTACATAAACACGGCTTATTTAGATGAGAAGATTAAGCGTCTTTTATGGATCGGCTGTTGCCGGTCGCGGTAGTCAACTCTGTGCCAATAAGAGCCATTCAGTACGACCATTTGATGACCGACTTTTCGTTCAGAAAGATCAAAAACTGTTAGCATAAACTTTACTCATTGGAAGACGAAAAACAAAGGGCAGCCTAGCTCACCCTGAAAACAACATCATAATATTTTCTGGATAAACGTATGCTCACTAAAACTTTAATTCGGATTTTTGTTGGTGTTTACTTGTTGAGTAGTCATATAACCCAGTCGGCTCGGGCCTCGGCAAATATCAAAATCACACTCGTTGATCACTACAATGTTGATGGTGAAGGGGGATGGGATCTCCTCACCTTTGATACAAAACGCCACCGTCTGTTTGTAAGCCGATCAACCCATGTTCAAGTCATTGGCGCAGATTCAGGAAAAGTTATTGGGGATAACTCACCGTACTTTGATTGATAATGCGCTACATTAAGCGCCATGAACCTCGCACATTCAGCCAAGTCTTCCTTGCACACTTTTTCGATAATAAGATCGGCTGGTTTGTTATATTGCTCGAACGTTGATAGGTCAGACATGGGGGATTCTCCGATGATGAAGGTCTACATTAACCGAATCCTGCTTCTTGTAGCATTGTCGTTAACTGCGTTTAGTCTCGGTGGCTGCTGCGTCCTTTCAGGTCA
>PLBS01000121.1 GCA_003134595.1 Gallionella sp.
GAGCCGTAAGTGGCGCTGAAGCGCGGCAGGAAGATCAGCGACAGCACGCCTGCCGCCGTGGCGGTCACCCACTCGGTGGAACGCCACAATGCCTGCAGGAATCCCACATCGCTCCAGGAAAGCGTGCCCGACAACATGCCGCGCACCAGCAGCATCGAAACCGGACTCATGATGCCGATCGCCAGACCGACCGGCACGAACTTCACCAGTTTGCGGAAATATTCCGCGCCATGCTCTTGCCCGTCGCGAGCCCGCGACAGCTTGCGCAAATAGCGCCAGATCACGATGCCGATGATAGCCAGAGCTAGGCTTTGCACCCACATCAGCCCGCGCAAGGACAGCCCGAACCATGCACTCGCCGCCACCAGCAGCAATATCAAGCTGGTCAGCAACGCCAGCCCCAACATGCGCTGCTGCTGGTGTTTACCCAGCCAATAAGCGTTGAGCGTGGCGGGGACGACGCTGATACAGCCGGCCAATGCCGCCAGCAAAAACAAATCCGTTTCGATTCTTCTCTGGGTGAGCCAAACCGCCAGCTCAGGTGCGGCCAGCGCCACGACCAGCGCCACTGCCAGCGACGTGCCCAAGCCCAACTTGAGCGCGTCACGCAGCAGACTGCGCTCGTCGCGCGACTCGCTCACCTGGGTGATCAACACCGTCAACCCCTGCAACACCCCCGCCATTGTTACCGCGCTGACCAATTCCACCACCGACTGCAGTTGCGCCCACAGCGCGACCATGGTTGGGCCACCGGTCAACGCCAGCACCTTGTCCAATCCCGCTCTGCCCAGGAGATCGATCAGGATGATGGCAAACGCAGCCAGTACGCTTTGGACGGAAGTCAATGCTACCCCTTGTTATGTTTTGTACGCTGCAAAGAACCACCGAAGACCGGCCACTATTATATTTTTGCAGAAACGACAAGGCCAGCTTAACGCTGGCCTTGTCGTTTGTCACTTCTGGCGTTACTACATCGATTGCGACTTTCCTTTCATGTCCATCTTCTTGGCACCATGCAACAAGGGCATCGCGTCAAAGTATTCCTGGCGCGTTACCTTTCCATCCTTGTTGGCATCCACCTCATCGAAGTACATGGTCAACATCGGCATATTTTTTGCCTCTTCGCGATCCAATCCGCCATCATGGTTGGCATCGGCTGCATTGAAGCGTTGATCAAGATGGGTCGTTCCATCACCATGCCCCATCTCTGGACTCTGCCCGGTTTGATTCTGCCCGCCTTGCAATTCGTCTGGTGTGAGCTTGCCATCCTTGTTGGTATCCAATTTCTTAAAATGCCTGGCATTAAAAGCATTGAACTCGGCTTTTGAAATCACGCCATCACCGTTGGTATCCAGTTTCTTGAACATCATTCCATCCATTTGCCCATGACGCTGGCCATGCATATTCTCATCGCAGGCTTCGGCTTCGGCGTGCGCAAGGTTGGTGCTCAATGCAAAACAGGAAGCGGCAGCAAGGTAAGCAATGGTCTTTTTCATAAATTGATCCTTTCAAAAAGTTGGGCAGAAAATCGGAGTTGTGTGGAGATGTTTGGGCATGACTTTACCACGTTGATAGTTGTGTGCGAAGTGAAGCAGTACAACGAGAAGGGGCAATGCGCCTTGGTTTGGTGTCTGCCTTGTCCGAAATAAACCCGTCGTACTTCAACCCGGTTCGAGACATGCCACACGCCAGGAAGTTCCAAATCGAAGCAAAAATCCGCCCAACGAATTTCTTGTTACCGTAGTCGGGAACAGAACACGGCTGTTTTCCGGGTTGACACAACCTTTCCCGTCACACGATAATCCAGCCATGATTTCGATACACACAATCCATCACGTTCTCGTCCCATCAGATCTGGGTTCATCACATTTGGGTCAGCACGTCCGGCTCAGCCTGAGCGCACACCTGTGCGCGGTGTGGCGTTGCGCATATTGTGGTCTGGAAAGTTAGCATTTAAACATTGTTCGCTATAGCGGTTTCCGAAGGCCACAGAATGTTTCTGTGGCCTTTTTTGTTTTTGTCGTTCGTTTATGTTTGGAGAAAGTGCATGTCGCTTCCGGCCGCGTTTGTGTCAGTCATCCTGATCTGGTCTACCACGCCACTTGCCATAAAGTGGAGTGCGCTGGGGGTCGGATTCAGCTTTGCTGTGTTGTCACGTATGGCGATAGGTACGCTGCTGTGCGTCTCGCTGCTGGCGGTGTTGCGCATACGCTTTCCCTTGCATCGCAGGGCGCGTCACAGCTATCTGGCCAGCGGCCTGTCTATGTTCGGTGCGATGGTGTTGACCTATTGGTCAGCGCAATTCGTCAGCTCGGGCATGATCTCGGTGATGTTTGGACTATCCCCTCTGATCACCAGTCTGGGGGCGGCGTTGTGGCTGAAAGAAGAGGCGGTCACGCCCAGCAAGCTGGCGGGTATGTTGCTGGGAATGGCCGGTTTGGTGCTGGTGTTTAGTGGTGGCTTGCATCTCGGTGATGGCGCGCCTATGGGTTTGATCATGCTGTTCATCGCGGTGATGGTGCAATCGCTAGGTTTGGTTTGGATCAAAAAAATCGGTGATGACAGCCCGCCACTGGCGACGACGTTGGGTGCCTTGATGGTGGCTTTGCCGTTGTTTTTTTCTGCATGGTGGCTGCTTGACGGACACTGGCCTGCAGCTATGCCGGGGCGTGCAATCGCGGCGATTTTATATCTGGGCACGTTCGGCTCGGCGCTGGGGTTCATGCTGTATTTCTATATGATCAAACACATGGAAACGGGACGTATCGCTTTGATGATGCTAGTTACGCCGGTGATGGCGTTACTGCTCGGGCATGGTTTTAACCACGAAGAGGTGTTGCCTCAGGTGTGGTTCGGCACGGCTTTTATTTTGCTGGGCTTGGGCATGCACCGCTGGGGCTCGGCGTGGCTGGCGTATTTGCCGATACGGCGTGAGGAAAGGTAGATTGCTCAGGATGAGTGGAGCATTAGCGATGCCCATCTACAGCTAGAGCATGGCTGCGCGCGTCCCGGGTGTTTCCAAACTGATGCGGCCCAGTTTGCCGCCGCGGTATTCCGTCAGCAATATCATCGCCGCTTTTTCCAGATCCGGTTCACCGCCCCGGCCTTTAAGCAGGCAGCCGCGCTTTTTCGCGATGGCTTCGATCACCTCCACACCATCCATACCTTCTTCAGCAACCCCGTAGCGCGCGGCGAGCAGGCCGGGATAGCGCGCGAGCAGCGTGGTGGCGAGATATTCGGCGACTTCCTCGTCGATGGTGGCATTGCGTCCGATGGCGTGGATGGTGGCGAGCTTGAGGCCATCGTCAGGGTTTTCGATCTTCGGCCACAGCAGGCCGGGTGAGTCGGTGAGCGTCATGTGGTCGTTCAATTGGTGGCACTGCTGCGATTTGGTGACGGCGGGTTCATCGCCCACGTTTGCGACGCGGCGTTTGAGCAGCATATTCATCAGCGTGGATTTTCCGACGTTGGGGATGCCCATGATCATCATGCGCAGCGGCTTGTGGGTGCTGTCGCGATGCGGTGCGAGCGGCTGGCACAGGCTCGGCACCCTGGCGGCATCGCCGGCATTTTTGCAGCTTAGCGCTACCGCCTTGACGCCAGCCTGTTTGTTGTAAAAATTCAGCCAGGCTTTTGTGATTTCCGGATCGGCGAGATCAGCCTTGTTGAGGATCTTCAGGCAAGGACGCTGGCGGTGCAGACGCAACTCCGTGATCATCGGATTGCAACTCGCTTCGGGCAGGCGCGCGTCCAGCACTTCGATGACGACATCGATGAATTCCATCGTCTCGGCCGCTTTTCTGCGCGCCGAGGTCATATGACCGGGGAACCACTGTATGGACATGGATGATGGGCTGGCTAATCAAAAATGAATTTTACTCTGCTCCGCAGGCCAAGTCTTATTTCATGTAAGAAACCGGTCCTTCTCACCAACCGCAAGATAGTTTTAGGTCGGTGCCAACAGTGCCAGTTGAGCATCGTCGAGATAGCACCATTCACCTTCGGCCAGCCCCAGCGCATCGAGTTTCAAACCGCCGATCTGCGAACGGCACAACGCATCACAATGGTTTCCTGCGGCAGCAAGCATACGTTTGACTTGATGATATTTGCCCTGCTCCAGCACGATTTCCAGCTGGTGCGGAGCCGGCATGCGGCAAGTCAGCGCCGCCAATGTCGCCGGCTCGTCGTGCAGTTTTACCCCTGCCAGCAACTTCGCCACCAGTTCGGGCGTGACCGGATCATGCGTGGTGGCCACATAGACTTTGGGAATGTGCCGCTTGGGCGAAGACTGGGCGTGTATGAACGGCCCATCATCCGACATCAGCAGCAAGCCGGTGGTGTCGTGATCGAGACGGCCCACCGGTTGCACATCACGCCGGGTGAATTGTTCCGGCAGGATGGTCAGCACACCGGGGTGGTGACTGGCCTTTCTGGAGCATTCAAAATCGGCCGGCTTGTTCAACGCGATATATACATGTTCGCGGTAAAGCCACGACTCATCGAATATCTCGAACACGAGTCCGCTGGTCTCGATAGCGACACGGCTATCGGTAATAGTCTCTCCCGCGATGCTCACTTCACCGGCGGCGATCAGTTCACTGCACCACTTGCGCGTACCAAAGCCCTGCGATTGCAGGATACGGTCTAAAGTCAATTTGCTCATGGCCGGACTTTAGCAGAAGCTGCGCAGGGTTTGGCAAGTTGGTGCTGCGCGCCTTTCCCGAGGCGAAATGGGATTGATGATTCATCGTGACGCGGAGTGCCACAGTCTGCGCTCCCACGCGGATAAGTAGTGACTTGCGGTGGTTTCATCCCGCTTATAACCAGCCACTTGGTTGCCGTCGTTTGGCAACTTAGTGGAATGGCTAGCAGTTTCATCAGTCAATACTTAGTTGTTCTATCAGCGTGGGAACGATAAGATTCGTTAAGCGGAACGGAAACTGCCCTGTAAAATTTTCGGTTCGATTTCTATCATGCCGGCATCGCTGGTCATCATGATGTGNNCGATTCTCATTCCACCAAATGTCGGCGGCGCGACCATAGCTGATGACCACGACCTGATTCGCGCGTCCGCTGGCTTTGCGGATGGCGCGCTCGTCGGGCAGCCCCACCTCTATCCAGAGTTCGATCGCGCCGGTGAGGTCTTTGTGCCACAGGTCGGGTTCGTCGTCGCTGCTCATGCCTTTGCCAAAGGTCAGCGCGTCGTCCGCGTATAGCGCAAAGGCGAGCAGGCGCACCATCATGCGCTCGTCGGTTTCCGATGGATGCCGCGCCAGCGTCAGGGCGTGGTCGGCGTAGTAGTGGCGATCCATGTCGGCAATCTGTAGTGCGGCTTTGAATACGGTTGCTTTGATGGCCATAGGGGTGTCGATTTGCCGAATATTTTGCAGCCGCGCATTCTAGCCCGAATGTTTCAGGTCTTGCGACATGAACTATCGCGGCTAAAGCCACTCTTATCAATGGGTCTCGTTTAGACTTGGCTGAATTTATGAAACATCCGGGCTCGCGGAGTGCCCAAATCCCGCCGGATGGTATTACGCCGCCGTTCCGACTATAATTCGCATCAATTTTAGAACTCACTGTTCGACATACATTAATGATGCAGCTATTCACCTTTGGCATCAACCATCAAACCGCGCCGCTTGCCGTGCGCGAACAAGTCGCGTTCAATGCGGACGGGATGGAGAACGCCCTGCGCGACCTGGTGGAAAACGGTGCGGCGAAAGAGGCGGCGATCCTGTCCACTTGCAACCGTATGGAATTGTATTGCAACGCCGCGCACCCCGACCAGGCCATCGACTGGCTGGCGCAATATCATCACATGCCCCGCAAGGACATTGAACCCTATCTCTACACTTTGCCGCGCGAGCAGGCGGTGAAGCATTCGTTCCGCGTGGCGAGCGGCCTGGATTCGATGGTGTTGGGCGAACCGCAGATCCTCGGGCAAATGAAACAGGCGGTGCGTCAGGCCGAGCAGGCGGGCACGCTGGGTTTCCTGCTGCACAAATTGTTTCAGCGCACTTTTTCGGTGGCTAAAGATGTGCGCACCCAAACAGAGATCGGCGCGAATCTGGTGTCGATGGCCGCCGCTGCGGTGAAAATGGCCGAGCGCATTTTCCCGAGCATTTCCGAGCAGCGCGTGTTGTTCATCGGCGCGGGCGAGATGATCGAACTCAACGCGGTGCATTTCGCGGCGCGCTCACCCAAACACATCACCGTCGCCAACCGCACGCTGGAACGCGCACAAACACTGGCGCGGCGCATCAATGGCACGGCGATTACGCTGACCGATTTGCCGGAACAACTGGCACAGCATGACATCATTATCTCCTGCACCGCCAGCCAGTTGCCGATCCTGGGCAAGGGTATGGTGGAGAGCGCGCTCAAGGCGCGCAAGCATCGCCCGCTGTTCATCGTCGATCTGGCCGTGCCGCGCGATGTGGAAGCGGAAGTCGCCGAACTGAGTGATGTGTTCCTGTACACCGTGGACGACATCGCCGAAGTGGTGAAAGACGGGTTGGATGCGCGCCAGGGTGCGGTCAAGGAAGCCGAGGTCATCATCGATTCCAGCGTGTCAGATTTCCTCCACTGGATGGAATCGCGCGAAGCGGTGCCGACCATCCGCGCGCTGCGCGACCATGCCGAGCGGAATCGCCGCCACGAACTGGAAAAAGCCCTGCGCCTGCTGGCCAAAGGCGAGAGTCCGGAAAAAGTGCTGGAAGCCATGAGCAGCGGCTTGACCAATAAATTTTTGCACGCGCCCACCCACGCGCTGAATCAAGTGCAAAGCGATGATCGCGAGGCTTTCCTTAATGTGATCCATCGTCTGTACCACCTCCACGCCGACGAGTAAACACCAGCCGAATGAACCCCAGTATTACCGCCAAGCTCGCTCAGTTGAGCGAGCGTCTGCTCGAAGTCAATCAACTGCTGAGTACCGAAGAAGCCACAAAAGACATGGATACGTTTCGCAAGCTGAACCGCGAGCGTGCCGAACTCGAGCCGGTGGTGGAGTTGTATCACGCCTATCAGAGCTGTCAGTCCGACATCGGAGCCGCGCAGGAAATGGCTGCCGACTCCCAATTACGCGACCCAGGGATGCGCGAGTTTGCCGATGCCGAGATCAAGCAAGGGCAAGAACACTTGGTGCAACTTGATGCCGAATTGCAAAAGCAATTGTTGCCCAAAGACCCCAACGACGAGCGCAGTGTGTTTCTGGAAATACGCGCCGGAACTGGCGGCGACGAGGCCGCGATATTCGCCGGGGATCTGTTCCGCATGTATTCGCGCTTTGCCGAACGCAAGCGTTGGCAAGTGGAAGTGATTTCGGAAAGCCCCGGCGAGATGGGCGGCTACAAGGAAATCATCGCGCGCATCGTCGGACAGGGTGCGTACTCGGTGCTGAAATTCGAATCCGGCGCGCATCGCGTGCAGCGCGTGCCTACCACCGAGACGCAGGGCCGCGTGCATACCTCGGCGTGTACCGTGGCGATCATGCCGGAAGTGGATGAGGTCAACGACGTGGTGCTGAATTCCGCCGATCTACGCATTGACACGTTTCGCGCTTCCGGTGCGGGCGGCCAGCACATCAACAAGACCGATTCGGCGGTGCGCATCACCCACTTGCCGACCGGCGTGGTGGTGGAATGCCAGGATGGCCGTTCTCAGCATCAGAACAAGGCGCAGGCGATGCGCGTGCTGGCAGCCCGTATCAAAGACGCACAGGTTCGCGAACAGAACGCCAAGACCGCCGCCACGCGCAAGAGCCTGGTGGGCAGCGGCGACCGCTCCGAGCGCAT
>PLBS01000140.1 GCA_003134595.1 Gallionella sp.
CCGCGCACATCCAGCGGGGTCGCCAGTTCACTTGGCGGTATCGCACTCAAGGCAAAACTGTGTTGACTGAACAAACTATCAACGCGCAAATTGACCTGTTGCAACACCAGCGGCGGCGCATCGCGCTGCTCGTCGACCCAAACGATAAGGGCATTGCGCACCACCATGTTCGACTGATGCAATAGCCAGTCGGCCAAATTGTTATCGCCGCCTTTTTTAGAAAGTGCCACACCGCCGATAAAAACTTTTCCATGTACATCGCGACGTACCAGCAACTCCGGCTGATCAATTTCCAGGCTGGCCAGCCGAAGTTCAGCGGTGAACAGCGACATCCACGATACGCTACCATCAATGCGTTGCAGCACCAATGCGGGTTGGCGCTGCTCATCCAGAATGCGCACATCGGTAAAATTCATGTACGGCAGAAAGCCCCGCCAATCACCCTGGATCTTGCCGATGGTGACCGGATTGCCTATCGCGCCTGCCAAAGAAGCGGTGATCCTGTCATGATATTGCTCGATATCCGGCAATAGCCAATAGCGCAGCACAATGATGGCAAGTGCGATCAGCACAGCCGCAACCGCCGACACAACGATGGTGAGTCGCGTCAGCCAGTTCAAACTGTGCCTGAGCCAATGGACGGGAAAAGAGTTCAACATGAATTTAGTATTTAGTCGCTAGTCGTTAGTCGTTAGTTGCTAGCCGCCAGTTGATTTAACTAACGACTAACGACTGGCGACTAACGTCTAATCAGAAGACAATGCGCATTCTAACGTGAAGCCCTATATATGAACACCGCCAACTCACCGCCCACGACCTTAGCCGACTTGCTGCAAAAGACGTTGTACTGCAGTCGTTATGCCAAACTGGCGCTGGAGACAGACCCCCACCTGCTGAATTGGTTGCAAGAAAGCTACACCACACCGTGCAGCCGCACGGAAATGCAGGTTTTGTTGCAACAGTCCGGGCTCGATCTGGACGACGAAACCGAATTGGCAAAAGCTGTGCGCAAGTTGCGCAAACAGGTGATGGTCAAGCTGATTCTGCGCGATCTGAATGGGCTGGCCGACTTGAATGAAATCATGCAATCCATGACCGCGCTGGCGGAGGTGTGTGTGCAACGTGCGCAAGCCTGTTTGACGCGAGCGTTGCATGCGCAATTCGGCAGCCCATCAGGTGAAGCGAGCGCGACAGCGCAGGAATTGCTGGTCATCGCCATGGGCAAACTGGGCGGCGGCGAGTTGAATGTCTCGTCCGATATTGATTTAATTTTTGTGTATCCGGAAGACGGCGAAACCGATGGCCCACACAACCCCCGCAAGGAGGACGCCGCAGGGTGCCCAACGGCTGCGCCGTTACCCTCGCGCAGACTGAGCAACCACGAGTTCTTTACCCGGCTGGCTCGCCGCCTGATCAGCATCATCAACGAACTCACTGCCGACGGCTATGTGTTCCGCGTGGATATGCGGCTGCGCCCCTACGGCGACAGCGGCCCGCTGGTGACGAGCTTTGCCGCACTGGAAGAATATCTGGTCAGTCAGGGCCGCGAATGGGAACGTTACGCATGGATCAAGGCGCGTGTCATCGCACCGGCGGACAGTCCGCAGACCGCCGAACTGACGCAGCTTGTGCAACCGTTCGTGTACCGCAAATACCTGGACTTTGGCGCAATCGATTCGATGCGTAAATTGCACGCACAGATCCGACAGGAAGTGCAACGCCGCGACCGGCTCAACAACATCAAACTCGGACCGGGCGGTATACGCGAGATCGAATTCACCGCACAGGTATTCCAACTGATACGCGGCGGACAAGATGCCAAGCTGCGCATCCTTCCCACCCGGGGCGTATTGCGACAGCTTGGCGAAAACGCTCAACTGCCCGCGCCGGTGGTTGCCGCTCTGGATGCGGCTTACGTGTTTTTGCGCAATCTGGAACACCGCTTGCAATATCTGGATGACCAGCAAACCCAGGAATTACCCGGGAACGCCGAAGATCAGCAGATCATCGCGCATGCCATGGGCTACGCGGATTACGCCGCGCTGCTGAAAGAGCTCGATCGCCATCGCGCGCTGGTCAGCCAACAATTCGAGCAGATCTTCGGTTCGCAGCAGCTGGAGCAAGCCGAAGCACCCTTCGACAAAGCTCAGGACAGGCTTGTGACCGGGCACCCGAATGACGCGCAACTGTGGCGCGAAGACATTACCGCCGAAGAGTTGCACACGGCCCTGGAAAAACTGGGCTATCCCGCCGCACCGGACAGCGCGCAACGCCTGCTGCAACTGCGCGCCGGCAACCGCTACCGGCAACTGCCCGAATTGAGCAAACAGCGGCTGGACAGACTGATCCCGCAATTCATCATCTTGAGCGCGCAACACGGCGACCCCGATGCAACACTGTCCAGATTGCTGACCTTGCTGGAAGGCGTCAGCCGCCGTGCCGCCTACCTCGCCTTTCTGGCCGAGTATCCGCAGGCCTTGCAGCGATTGACCCGATTGGTCGCCGCCAGCAGTTGGGCGAGTGAATATCTGACGCTGCACCCGGCGTTGCTCGACGAATTGCTGGATGCACGCGAAATGTATCAGCCGCCGCAGTGGCAGCAGCTCGACCACGATTTGCAAACCCGCCTGGATGACTGCGCTGAAGATGCCGAGCGGCAGCTGGATGTGTTGCGCCATGTGCAACAGGAACAGACATTTCATCTGCTGGCGATGGATCTGCAAGGCTTGTTGCCGTTGGAAACACTCAGCGATCACTTGAGTGATTTGGCTGATTTGATGCTGCGCCATGTGCTGAGGCTGAGTTGGCTTACTGCGCGCAAGCGCCATCGCGATGACGCGAAATTCGCCATCATCGCGTATGGCAAGCTGGGCGGCAAAGAGCTTGGCTACGCCTCCGATCTGGATCTGATCTTCCTTTATGACGACGATCATCCCGATGCACAGGAAAACTATGCAAGGCTGGCGCAACGCATCAACACCATGCTCGGCAGCTATACTTCATCCGGGCGTTTATATGAAACCGATCTGCGCCTGCGCCCGAATGGCGCGAGCGGCTTGCTGGTGAGCGCTATCGAGGCGTTCGCCGAATACCAGCAAAGCCAGGCATGGGTTTGGGAACATCAGGCTTTGACGCGCGCCCGCTTCAGTGCGGGTGACACCCAGGTCGGCACTGCCTTTGAGCAAATCCGCCGGCGAGTGCTTTGCCAAAAGCGCGACCTGACGACGCTGCGCAAGGAGATTTTGGCGATGCGCCAGAAGATGCACGACGGTCACCCCAATGACAGCGGGCTATTCGACATCAAGCATGACAGCGGCGGCATGGTGGACATCGAATTCATGATGCAATACCTCGTGCTGGCCTATGCCCACCAGCATCCGGAATTGACCGCCAACATTGGCAACCTGGCGTTGCTCAAACTGGCAGGCGAGCTTGGTCTTATTCCTGTCGATATTGCCGAACAGACCCGCGCGCTATATCGCACCTTGCGCCAGACACAACATCGCATGCGACTTAACAACTTGTCGCCATGCCGTATTGAACAAGGCGAAATCGACACTGCCGCCTGCAGAAAATTATGGGATAGGTTGTTCGGGGATGTCCGGGGGAAGAACAGCGCGAAATTTTCCTGATGCCCTGAATCGGCCTGAGGCTTCACCGCTCAAGCGCGCGGTGAGGCGGTACATGACCATCTCTCCCTTGCCCTTGAAAAGTATAGTGGCGGGCGGCTCGAATGCATAGTCGTGTCGAATGCGATTGTATGTGGTCTTGTCCACCTGAATCACCCCTTCAACAGCCTCATCGGTGAGCCGGCTGGCCACATTCACCGTATCTCCCCATAAATCGTAGATGAAGCGTTTGGTACCGATCACCCCGGCAACCACAGGTCCGGTTGCGATACCGGTATGTATGCCCAAGCCGTATCTGGACAGCTCGGGATGATTAACCACGAATTGGCGCATTTCCAGTGCCAAGTCGGCGATATGGTTGGTGTAATCTGCGCTGTCGCGATTCAACCCGCCGACCGCCATATAGGCATCACCAATCGTCTTGATCTTTTCCACGCCGTATTTTTCACACAACTGGTCAAAACCGGAGAATATGGTATTCAGCAAACCAACCATTTGCTCAGGGGAGAGCGACTCGGTCAGTTGCGTGAAATTCACCAGGTCAGCAAACATCACCGTCACATCCGCATGCCCATCCGCGATTAAACCCTGATGATTCTTCAGTCGTTGCGCAATACTGCTTGGCAGCACGTTAAGCAACACGCGCTCGGATTTCTTCTGCTCTTCAGCCAGCAATTGATGCTGTTGATCGAGTTGTTCCCTGATCTTGTCCATCTTCACGACAAAGTAGCGCATCAAAAAATACATAATGGAAGACATGGCGGCAAAGTTGAGCGCGAAGAAGAAACCGATGGTTTTCATCGCCACTCCGTTATTGCTCCCGGAATCCAGATAGTAATCAAATGATCCGGACACCACCGTCATCACGATATAAGCGACGAACCAGGGAACGGAATCGCGCCAACCTTTGACCACCAGCGCACCTATCGGTGCGAGCAACGCCCATAGCATCACGCCGCTGGCAGTGACGGAACTGCCTATGCTCCACTGCATGATGAACGGGACAAACAGGAACAGACTTAATTGTACGAAGCGGAATACTTCGAAATTCTTGTATTTCAAAAAGTGCACCAGCGAGGCAACCGAAATTACCTGGTAAATCAGGGGGACATTGGCTGAGAAGTGCAATCCCATTATCCAATAGATCGCCAGCCACAACACCACCGCCAGATTCATGAAGGCGCAGGCAAAGATCAACAAATCCTTGTGTAATTTGTCCTCTTGCGCGTATAGCGCTGCTTCACTGGCTACAGGATACTTTTGCATTTTTATAATCTTCAGCAAGTGCCATCAGGAAATAAGCCCTTGGGTACAAATGAGCATGTATTCTAATCATACCTGAATTAACCACGAAGGAAGCAAGTCAAACGTGCCGGATAATTTATCGCCGCTTCTTCATAAGTCAGCCGGAAAAGGCTAGAATCCGCGCTTCGCAACTGACCAATCAAAGGAATCCCATTATGTCGATGTCCGACCGCGACGGTTTTATCTGGTATGACGGCAAGCTCGTGCCGTGGCGCGATGCCACCACCCACGTGCTGACGCACACCCTGCACTACGGCATGGGCGTATTTGAGGGCTTGCGCGCATACAAGGCCGCAAAAGGCACGGCGATTTTTCGTTTGCAGGAACATACCGACCGGCTATTTAATTCCGCGCACATCTTCCAGATGAAGATGCCCTACGACAAGGCCACCGTCATCGCAGCGCAACTCGAGGTCGTTCGTGCCAATAAACTGGAATCCTGTTACATCCGCCCGATCTGTTTTTACGGCTCTGAAGCGATGGGTATTGCCGCCAAATCTCTTTCGACCCATGTCGCGATTGCGGCTTGGCCGTGGGGCGCGTATCTCGGTGACGACGGCATACAAAAGGGCATCCGTGTCAAGACTTCCAGCTTCACCCGCCATCACGTCAACGTGAATATGTGTCGCGCCAAGTCGGTGACGACTTATACCAATTCGATACTGGCGCATCAGGAAGCCGACAACGACCACTACGACGAAGCGTTGTTGCTGGATGTGGACGGTTACGTTGCCGAAGGTGCCGGAGAAAATATTTTCATCGTCAAGAAAGGCAAGCTGTACACACCCGACCTGACTTCTTGTTTGGAAGGCATCACGCGCGATTCCATTTTCACGCTGGCGAAAGAAATGGGTATCGAAGTAATCGAGAAACGCATCACCCGCGATGAGGTTTATTGCGCCGACGAGGCCTTCTTCACCGGCACGGCCGCCGAGGTAACCCCGATCCGCGAACTCGACCATCGCACCATCGGCGGCGGTTCGCGCGGTGCTATCACCGCCAGGCTGCAACAGGCTTTCTTTGACTGCGTGGCGGGGAAGCATCCGCAGCACACTGGCTGGCTAAGCTATATTTAACGGAACGTCAGGAGAAAAATTTTGAGCAAAGACGAAAAACTTGTGTCCCGGCACCGGCAAGACATCACCCAGCGTTATATCGAAATCACCGCAAATGATTTGCCACTATCCTGCCCGATGCCGAATATGAATTTGTGGAACGCACATCCGAAAGTGATGATCCCGCTAAATCATGGCGGCGAAGCACGCTGCCCCTATTGCGGCACGTTGTACCGCTTCAAGGGCGAGCTGCCTAAAGCGCATCACTAAAAACCTGCTGCGCAATTCGATGCACCCGCAAGGAGTAGGCCGGTGGATTCCCGGCGACAATGCCGCCACCCTTCCGCACGCTGCGTCACGCGGTGCTCGCTCCTTGCTCCTTGCTCTCGAAATGCTCGCTACGGTTTTGGGCAATCTTCTAAATACAGGTCATCTGGTGTAATGAAAAAGATATTAGTCATCGGCCCCAGTTGGGTGGGCGACACCATGCTGATGCAGCCGATGCTGCTGCGCCTCAAGCAACGTCACCCAGCTTGTCAGATTGACGTGCTTGCCCCACCGTGGACAGCCGCGTTGTTGCATGCCATGCCGGAAGTGCACGAGGCCATCATCAACCCGTTCCCGCACGGTGCGTTAGAACTAGGCGCGCGTTATCAGCTCGGGAAGAAACTGCGCCGCGCGCAATACGATCAAGCCATCGTGCTGCCCAACTCGCTGAAGTCGGCACTCGTGCCATTTTTTGCGCGTATACCGTTGCGCACCGGTTTTGTCGGAGAAGCGCGCTATGTACTGCTCAACGATGCGCGCAAACTCAGCAAGACAACCTTGCCGCTCATGGTGGAACGCTTCGCGCAACTTGCCGAAGACAAACGAGGCAAAATTCCACGCCCCTTGGCCAACCCCAGGCTGGAAGTTTCCGCAGCCCAACGCGATGCCACGCTGCAAAAGCTCGGCTTGATGCTGGATAAACCCGTCGCGGTGTTTTGTCCTGGTGCCGAGTACGGGCCGGCCAAGCGCTGGCCTGCAGCCTATTTCGCGGAGATTGCGCAACGTCTGCAGCGCCAGGGTTATGCGGTATGGCTGATCGGTTCTGCCAAAGACAAGGAAGTCTCGGACAAGATCATCGCTCTAGGCAATTCGGAATGTCGCAACCTGTGCGGCGTCACCGATCTGACAGATGCCATCGCGCTGCTATCTTGTGCGCAACTGGTCATCAGCAATGACTCCGGCCTGATGCATCTGGCTGCCGCGCTGGATCGGCCGATGTTGGCCTTGTTCGGCTCCAGCAGCCCGCAGTTCACCCCACCGCTCTCGCCGCACGCCAAGGTCATCAAGCTGGATTTGAAGTGCAGCCCCTGCTTCGAACGCGAATGCCCGTTGGGACATTTCAACTGCATGAAACAACTCACACCCAATCTGGTATGGGATAAATTGCAACTCGCCATTAGTGACAACAAACAACCCAATCTTCATTGAAACTGAGAGCAATCATGTTGCAGAACTTACCCAAGGAAATCTTCAAGGCCTATGACATACGCGGCATAGTCGGCAAAACGCTGACGCCAGAAGTGGTTGAAGCCATCGGTCATGCCATCGGTTCGGAAGCCACAGCGCGCGGACAGAACACGATCGCCATCGGTCGCGATGGCAGGCTGTCCGGTCCGGAACTGATCGCCGCCCTGGCACGCGGCATTCAGAAAAGCGGCATCAACGTGATCGATGTCGGTTGTGTTCCCACGCCGATGGTGTATTTCGCCGCCTACCAATTGCACACCGACTGTGCGGTAATGCTCACCGGCAGCCACAATCCGCCGGATTACAACGGCCTGAAAATGGTGCTGGCGGGTGAGACACTGTCGGGTGAAACCATCCAGCAACTGCGCTCACGCATCGAGCAAAACAACCTGACGCACGGCAACGGCAGCTACACGCAACACGACATCAGCGCGGAATACATTGCGCGCATTGTCTCCGACATCAAGCTGGCTCGTCCTATGCACGTCACCGTGGATTGCGGCAATGGCGTGGCGGGCGCTTATGTCGCCAACCTGTATCGTCAGCTCGGCTGCACCGTGCAAGAGATGTATTGCGAAGTGGACGGGCATTTCCCCAACCATCATCCCGATCCATCACAGCCTGAAAATCTCGCCGACCTGATCGCGGCACTGCGCGACAACGGCAGCGAATTAGGCTTGGCATTCGACGGCGATGGCGACCGCCTCGGCGTGGTGACCAAAGACGGCAAGATCATTTACCCGGATCGGCAACTGATGCTGTTCGCCGCCGATGTGTTAAGCCGCAATCCCGGCGCGGAAATCATTTTCGACATCAAATCCACGCGCAACCTGTTCGGCTGGATACGATCACACGGCGGCAAACCGACGTTATGGAAGACCGGGCACTCCCTGATCAAGGCCAAAATGCGCGAAACCGGCGCGCTGCTGGCCGGTGAGATGAGCGGCCATGTGTTCTTCAAGGAGCGTTGGTATGGCTTTGATGATGGGCTGTACACCGGGGCACGCCTGCTGGAAATTCTGAGCAGGGTGCAAAATCCAGGTGCCACGCTGAATGCCTTGCCGGATGCGATCTGCACACCGGAACTGCACATGCATACTGCCGAAGGCGAGAACCACGCGCTGCTTGCACAACTGCAAAAAACCGCAAAGTTCACCGACCCCAAAGAGATCATTACCCTGGACGGCCTGCGTGTGGAATATGCCGACGGCTTTGGGCTGGCGCGCTCCAGCAACACCACGCCGGTGATCGTGTTGCGTTTTGAAGCAGATAGCGAGGCTGCACTGCAACGCATCCAGAACGATTTCCGCAGGATATTTCAGCAGGCCGCGCCACACCTGCAACTGCCGTTTTAAGTGAAATATTGTAGGGGCGTGATTTATACCAAAGGCAGGCAATTCACTATCCACTAAAGCGGATGTGAAATTGACACTTGCGCCCTGATCTAGTTATATATCAGAAAAAATGGCGCGATAAATCGCGCCCCTACAGAGTTATTTCACCTTTGAAATAGAATTAAAACCGTCCCTCCACACCACCCTTCGCGGCGAAAATCAGTTTACGCTGGTGCGGGTGCATCCAGTAGACCAAACGTTCACGGAAGAATTCGGCGAACTGCACAAGGTCAGTCGGCTTGGCCACAAAACTGTTCGCACCGGCCTTGTAACTCATCAGCACATCATCCTGCGTGTATTCTGCGGAAAACACCACGATGGGAATATCGCGCGTCGCATCATGCCCGCGCAGTGTGCGCAGCACCGCCAAACCATCCAGCTTTGGCAATTTCAGGTCCAGCAGGACGATATGCGGCATCTGTTCCCTTTTCTCGACGCTGGCGCTAAACCAATCCAGCACGGCATCGCCACCACCCACCGCTGTCAAATCGATCTCGGGACAAGATTCGGCTGCGGCGCGGCGCGCTAAATCTATTTGAGCCAAATCGTCATCAACCAGCAACACGTTATAACGGCCTGTGTCCACCTGTATCGCTCCTTATGTGTGAGCCTTGATCCCGGATAATCCATTAGGGCGAGAGCCTTTGTGGAAGCGGCTTTCAGCCGCGATTGCCTCGCCATCACCGGTGCAATCTTTCGCGGCTAAAGCCGCCCCCACCAAATCAGCTACGTTCTTTTACCCAGCCTGCAACAGAGGCCAAAGCCACAGAAAGATTTTTCGGTTGCGTACCGCCCGCCATCGCCATTTCCGGTGCTGCTGTGACACGGTGGCGACGAAGTCGCTCTGGTGCGGGAGCAGCTAGCAAGGCCGGACACACCACACTATAACTTAGCCTGCACCCAAATTGGAACGGAGGCCAAAGCCGCAGCCAAATGCTCTGGTTGCGTGCCGCCTGCCATCGCCATGTCCGGCCTGCCCCCGCCTTTTCCGCCAACTTGCTGCGCGACAAAATTCACCAAATCGCCCGCCTTCACTTTCGCAATGGTATCAGCTGTCACGCCCGCGATTAGGCTAACCTTGCCGTCGCTCACCGCTGCCAGAACGATTGCTGCGGACTTGAGTTTATCCTTGAGCTTGTCCAGCGTCTCGCGCAACACCGTCGCATCCGCGCCTTCCAGCAGCGCGGCCAACACCTTGATGCCGTTGCAATCCACCGCCTGACTGATCAGGTCATCGCCTTGCGCGGTGGCAAGTTTCGATTTCAGCCGTGCCAGTTCTTTTTCCATGGCCTTGACGTTATCGAGTATCTGCGCGATGCGTGCAGCGGCTTCCTGCGGCTGCGCCTTCACGGCGTCTGCCACTTGCTGCAATTGCTGCTCCTGCTGCTGCACATAAGCCAGCGCGCCTTCGCCGGTCGCGGCTTCCACGCGCCGCACGCCCGCCGCCACGCCGCTCTCGGCCAAAATCTTGAACAGCCCGATGTCGCCGGTGCGCTTGACGTGTGTGCCGCCGCACAACTCGCGCGACGAGCCAATATCCAGCACGCGCACCTCGTCGCCGTACTTCTCGCCGAACAGCATCATCGCGCCGGTCTTTTGCGCGTCTTCGATGCTCATCACACGCGCGTTGGTCGCGGCATTGGCAAGGATTTCGGCGTTCACGATGTTTTCAACTTTGCGTATCTCCGCATCCGTCATCGGCTGAGTATGTACGAAGTCGAAGCGCGTCTTGTCCGGGTCAACCTGCGAACCTTTTTGCTGCACGTGGCTGCCCAACACCTCGCGCAACGCCTTGTGCATCAGGTGGGTGACCGAGTGGTTGCGTTCGGTGCGCGCGCGCGCCTGCATGTCCACCCGAGCCGAGACGCTGTTGCCCACCGTCAGCTTGCCGGTCGTCACCACGCCGTGATGGCCAAACACGCTGGCCTGTATCTTTTGCGTATCCTCCACCGCGAAGATGCCATGCACGCTGTGCAACACACCGCGATCTCCGACCTGCCCGCCAGACTCGGCGTAGAACGGCGTGTTGTCCAACACCGCCACGCCCAACTCACCCTCGTTCAATTCGTTGACCGATACGCCGTCCTTATACAAAGCCAACACATTGCCTTTGTTTTCCAGCATCTCATAACCTTGAAACCGTGTAGCGGGGCCAGCATATTCCAGATTGGCCGCCATCTTGAATTTACCCGCAACACGTGCCTGTTCTTTTTGCCGCGCCATCGCGACATCGAACATGGCAGTATTCACGGCGATTTTGTGCTCGCGACAGATGTCAGCAGTGAGGTCGAGCGGAAAACCAAAAGTGTCGTGCAACTTGAATGCCGTTTCGCCGTTGAACACCTTGATGCCTTGCTTATGCATCTCGGCAAGATCGTTTTCCAAAATCGCCATCCCGTGTTCGATGGTGGTGAAAAAGCGTTCCTCTTCCTGCTTGAGTATTTCCATCACGCGCACTTTCGCTGCGGCCAGCTCAGGGAATGCCATGCCCATTTCGCCAACCAGATCCGGCACCATCTTGTGGAAGAAAGCCGTACGCGTACCCAGCTTGTAGCCGTGGCGTATCGCGCGCCGGATGATGCGGCGCAACACATAGCCGCGCCCTTCGTTGCCGGGAATCACGCCGTCGGCGATCAGGAAGGAGCAGGCGCGGATATGATCGGCCAGCACCTTGAGCGAATTATTGGTGAGATCGCTGGTTTTTGTTTCGCGTGCCGCCGCACAGATCAGATTCTGGAACAAATCGATTTCGTAGTTGCTGTGCACATGCTGCAACACCGCCGAGATGCGCTCCAGCCCCATGCCGGTATCCACCGAAGGCTTGGGCAGCGGATGCATCACGCCGTGCTCGTCGCGGTTGAACTGCATGAACACGTTGTTCCAGATTTCGATGTAGCGGTCGCCGTCTTCCTCGGGCGAACCGGGCGGGCCGCCCCAGATGTCCGCGCCATGGTCGTAAAATATTTCCGTACACGGGCCGCATGGACCGGTGTCGCCCATCATCCAGAAATTATCCGAAGCGTAGCGCGCACCCTTGTTGTCGCCGATGCGGATCACGCGCTCGGCAGGCATGCCGATTTCCTTGGTCCAGATGTCGTAAGCCTCGTCGTCCTCGGCATAGACCGTCACCCACAGCTTGTCCTTGGGCAGCTTGTAAACTTCAGTCAATAATTCCCATGCGTATTTGATCGCGTCGCGCTTGAAGTAATCGCCGAAGCTGAAGTTGCCCAGCATCTCGAAGAAAGTGTGATGGCGCGCGGTGTAGCCGACGTTCTCCAGATCGTTGTGCTTGCCCCCGGCGCGTACGCATTTCTGCGACGAAGCAGCACGGGTGTAGGGCCGCTTGTCGAAACCGAGGAACACATCCTTGAATTGGTTCATGCCCGCGTTGGTAAACAACAACGTCGGATCTTCGTGCGGCACCAGCGAACTGGAGGCGACCACCGTGTGGCCTTTGGACGCAAAATAATCCAGGAATTTCTGGCGAATTTCACTGCTTTTCATTGCACACCCTGAATATCAAATACACGCTTGAACAAGTGGCTCATCATACCACGCGCGGCTCCGGCAGCTACCCTAGCTGTTGGTAGGAGCGGGCCATGCCCGCGAACATCTTTTCGCGGACATGGTCCGCTCCTACGGGTGCCCGTCCACAAGTTTTTCGGACAAGTTTCAACTGCTTTTTTTAAAATGATTTGGATTCAAAAGCACAATCTGGATATCCATGACATTAGTGCCTGTTGCTCCTGTTTTGAAATGACTGTGTGTGCCTGTCACGGCGTCGAACTGCTGAAAGAATGTGTAAGAGTCGTTGTTATCAAGATGGCTGAGTGGGTCTATTCCCAGACTTCGTGCCCATGATGCTGTCCTGCCATCAACCATCGCACCTGCGGCATCGGTTGGGCCATCTGTGCCATCAGTACCTGCGGATAACAGCGTCATGCCCTGACATCCCTCGATTTCCAACGCAAAGGCCAGGGCGAACTCCTGATTCCTGCCGCCCTTTCCGGTGCCGCGTACGGTGACCGTGGTCTCGCCGCCGCAGAGCAGACAACGCCGCTCATTCGGTTTCATCACGGCCAGTTCGGCGCGTGCGGCTTGTGCCAGAAAACGGGCTGCCTCGCGCGCTTCGCCTTGCAGCGTCTCGGAAATCGTCTTGGTGACAAACCCAAGTTGCGCTGATTTTTCTTGTGCTGCGGCCATTGCCTGGTGGATGCTGGCGATGATCACATTGCGCGTTTTATCCAGGCAGGGATCATGTTCCTTTACGTTTTCCGCTACCTGTCCCGCGATACCACGTTGCAGATAATCCGTGACGCGCGGCGGAAGTTTTTCCTGCAATCCATATTTAGCGATCACCACCCAGGCATCTGCGAAGGTCGAATCATCTGGAGCCGTCGGACCCGAGGCGATCACATCCAGCGTATCGCCGATAACATCGGAAACGATCAACGTCACCACTTGTGCCGGATAAGCGGCTTGCGCCAATCTGCCGCCCTTCACCATCGAGAGATGTTTGCGCACCACGTTCAATTCGGCGATGGATGCGCCTGCATTCAGCAACAAACGGGTCGCCTCCTGTTTGTCTTGTAGTGTTAGCCCTGCTGCGGGCGCAACCAGCAACGCAGATGCGCCACCGGAGATCAGGCAAATGAACAGTGTTTTTTCATCGGCTGCGTGCGCCATTTCCAGAACACGCAGGGTACCCGCGACGCCGGTTTCGCCGGGAACGGGATGGGAAGATTCCACCTGTCCGATGATGGACAATGGCTCCTTGTGGCCATCCTTGACAACGATCAAGCCCGCAGCTATCTTTCTGCCAAGCAGGGATTCGATTGCCAGTGCCATGCGCGCCGTGGCTTTGCCCGCACCGACCACGATGATGCGGTCGAACGCTGCAAGGTCGTATTTCGCGCCGGCAATATACAATTGATCGCTCTCGACTTTGGTCGACTTGAGCACGGCGTTGTAAGGATCAACTGCCGCCAGCGCGGCGTTAAAAATATCCACCAGAGTTTGGCTGTCCGTTTGACCTTCGGTGTGAGTCATTTCCAGGATATTCGTGTGGTGGTGTAGTTGTTGGTTGGGTAGGGCGGAAGCCCCGCAGGGGCGTTCCGCCGCAATTCAAGATGCCGTCGGCATTAGGCGAAAATCATCAGGCGGAACCGCAAGCGTTCCGCCCTACGCGGGCTGCTGTCTAAGGAACGAAGCATCTTCCATGGTTGCTTGTATGCCATTTATTCAAGCCAAACTGCATTTCCTCTCCAAAGCGCACACAAAATATTCTCATGTTGAACTGCAGCATTTGCAAGTCCGAGCACTGCTTTGAGATATTTTTGCCTTCTAGCAAACCAAATGCAGAGAATTGAAATGGTAAATACAAGTAATGGGTTGTTGTTTGTTTGTATCGCATAAATTAGGCCCACTATATTTGAGTAAAAGAATATTGTGCGTATGTGGCCATAAACTAATGCTGATATTGGATATCCTAATATGAGGGAGAACATTAATATTGGAACGGCAAATAGCCAAAGCCAATTTCCGCTAACTATGTCATAAACAATAAATCCAATTATTGCAATGATAGAAATGAAATCCAAAATAAAGAAAATAACTTTTTGAAAATTAGACATATGTTTCCCACTAGAACCAGCTACCCAATCGAGTGCGATTCGTGGCTGAACTCTTACATGGCAGCGGTGATCACGGAAAGCCCTCTGAAACTCCTCAAAGTTTTTATAAGGAAAATTCTCTAATTGTTCGACCTTCGTTATTCTTTGTTCATCTGCACTCATAATCATTTGCCGGTTTACCAAAGAATGTGGTACCTGAAGTATTACCAGTGGAGTGGGGTCAGCTTCGAAATAACCTCAGGCGGCCATCAAAGGGCTTCTGGTTCTGTCGCCTATGCCTAGCAACAAGTTTTCAACGCTGATGTCTTCGTTAATCTCATCCCAGTGCAGCCCACTGCCCCCGCCGCTAATTTCATAATGATCGCGTTGCGTGGGCGTGGCATTCAACAGGCGCGGAAAATAGGCCAGCGGCACACCAAGCTTGCGGCCATCAACAAAATCCACCCACATGATATTCGCATCGAAACTCACTGCTTTAGCCAAAGAACTCATGCCATGCCCTTTCTATCAATTGGCGGTTGTCGGCAACCACCTTCGCTAGCTCGTTCAACTCCCGGCTGCTTAAGCCATAGCTTTCCACCACCCCGACTTGCGGCTCGACCCAGAATTTCGCAGTCGCTTCCACCACAATTCAAGATACGGTTGGCGTCCGACAAAGAATCATCCGGCGGAACCGCAAGCGTTCCGCCCTACGTGAGCTATTGTTGGTGTTTATCCGCCGTCACAATGTACCGTCCTTCGGAATCAAGGGAAGACTCAGGTACTTCCAACATACCCTCTTTAACTTGAACTAGGCCGTTTGTAGCGATATATGCAGCAGTGGCCATGAATTTTGACTTAACGTAATCGTCTTTCACGACTATGTCATATTTTTTTGAGTGAAAAACGGGCACTAATTTCATGATAAATCCTTTCAAATTTAAAATAATGGCTAACGAATTTAGACGGCATGATGTTCGCATTCAGATGTGAGCTAAAGCCAGCCCATTTAATCATCAAGCCGCAGCACCTTAAAAACCACATCCAAAGAAAACCCGCGCGATTGCAGGAAACGGACTTGCTTCGCTCTTTCTTTTTCGTCCTGTGGCGCGGTGCCGAATTTCTTTTTCCACACCTCGCGCGCAGCTTCCAACTCGCTGTCTTTCAATGCCGGCAACACAGCGGTGATCAATTCTTCCGCGATGCCTTTCTGGCGCAACTCATGGGTGATACGTTGCATGCCGAAACGGCTGCGTTTGGCGTGTACCAGTTGCGTGGCAGCACGTTCATCGGATAACCAGCCGCGCTTTTCCAGCTCATCCAGCACGGCATCGAGGTCTTCCCCCTCATGCACATGCGGCAGCAGCTTCGCATGCAGTTCCGCGCGGCTATGTTCGCGCCGCGCCAGGTATTGCATGGCGCGCACACGCAGAGCTAAAACGCTCCCCCTCCCTAACCCTCCCCCGGAAGGAGAGGGGACTGTTGCCCTCTCCCCTTCTGGGGGAGAGTTGGAGAGGGGGTTTGCCTCAGGCTTTTTCCTCATCCGGGTGCCCGGCCAAAAGTTTTTCGGAGGCTTTGGCACCCGCTTTTGCACCGGCCTTGTCGGCGGCTTTCGCAGAGGCTTTTACAACTGGGTCGAGTAGCGCCACGCCGACTGCTGCACGCACCTTGTTTTCGATTTCCCGCGCAACTTCTGGATGCTCGCGCAGATACTCGCGCGCATTGTCCTTGCCCTGGCCGATCTTTTCGCCCTTGTAGGCGTACCAGGCACCGGCTTTTTCCACCAGTTTGTGCTGCACGCCGAGGTCGATGATCTCGCCTTCGCGCGAGATGCCTTCGCCATACAGAATATCGAACAATGCTTCGCGGAACGGCGGGGCGACCTTGTTCTTCACCACTTTGACGCGCGTCTCGTTGCCGATCACTTCGTCGCCTTTCTTGATCGCGCCGATGCGGCGAATGTCCAGACGCACCGAGGCGTAGAACTTGAGCGCGTTGCCGCCGGTGGTAGTCTCAGGGTTGCCGAACATCACGCCGATCTTCATGCGAATTTGATTGATGAATATGACCAGCGTATTGGAACGATTGATGTTGCCGGTCAGCTTGCGCAGCGCCTGTGACATCAGGCGCGCGTGCAAACCCATTTGCGCATCGCCCATCTCGCCTTCGATCTCGGCCTTGGGTGTCAGCGCGGCAACCGAATCGATCACCACCACATCCACCGAAGCGGAACGCACCAGCATGTCGGTGATTTCCAGTGCCTGTTCGCCGTTGTCCGGCTGCGAGATCAGCAGGTCTTCGACCTTCACGCCGAGCTTCTGCGCGTATTGCGGATCGAGCGCGTGTTCCGCGTCAATGAAAGCCGCCGTGCCGCCCAATTTCTGCATTTCGGCGATGACCTGCAAAGCCAGCGTGGTCTTGCCGGATGATTCCGGGCCGTAGATTTCCACCACTCGTCCACGCGGCAAGCCGCCAACGCCCAACGCAATGTCCAGGCCCAACGATCCGGTGGACACGACTTGTATGTCGCGCGCCACTTCATGTTCGCCGAGGCGCATGATCGAGCCCTTGCCGAATTGTTTTTCGATTTGGCTCAGCGCCGCTGCCAGTGCTTTTGTTTTGTTGTCATCCATTTTGATCCCCTTTCAATATTGATGCCGGATTGTGGCACACCAATTCGTATTTGTACAGAACGTTCGTTCTCTTGTTGTTTTTAACGGGCATGGCACATATGCCGCTCCTGATGATGAAACCCGCCATGCCCGTTTCCCTCTCCCCCGCCCTCTCCCGCAAGCGGGCGAGAGGGACAGGGACTCGCTGCGCGAGTTTCACGTTAAACTGTTTCGCTCGATTGATTCAGCAGGTCTATCAGTCCCTGCAAGGCGATATGCACGGCCTGGGCGCGCACTTCGGCACGGTTGCCTCCCAGTTGATGCCGTTGCGCGCGTGTCTCGCCGTGTTTTATACCCCAGGCGAACCACACCGTACCCACCGGCTTATCCGCTGTGCCGCCATCCGGCCCGGCGATGCCGGTTACCGCCAATGCCACTTGTGCCGCGCTGTTGGCTAACGCGCCCGCCACCATCTCGCGCACCGTCATCTCGGACACTGCGCCGTATTGCTTGAGCGTCGTTTCACGCACGCCCAGCATCTGTTGCTTGGACAAATTGGAATAGGTAACAAAACCGCGCTCGAACCAGGCCGAGCTGCCTGCCACCTCGGTGATCGCCTGCGCGACTCCGCCGCCGGTGCAAGATTCCGCCGTAGCCAGCATCATGCCGTGCGCCTTGAGTGCGCCACCAACCTGTGCGGCAAGATTTTCCATCAACTCCCCCACCCGCTTACGCCGCCCTCCCCCGAAGGGAGAGGACTAAGCCAGTCCTCGTGCGAGATCGTTCTGTATATCCACGACCGCTTCCAGACCCACCGCGATGCGTATCAATCCATCGGTAATGCCTGCCGCCGCGCGCGCTTCCGGCGTGATGCGAGCATGGGTGGTGCTGGCCGGATGGGTGATGGTGGTCTTGGTGTCGCCCAGATTGGCGGTGATGGACAGCAGCTTGGTGTTGTCGATCACGCGCCATGCCGCAGCCTTGCCGCCCTTCACTTCGAACGACACGATGCCGCCGCCGGCTTTCTGCTGTTTCATCGCCAGTTTATGTTGCGGATGCGATGGTAAACCCGGATAGAACACCCGTGCCACATTCGGTTGCGCCTCCAACCAGCGCGCCAGTTCCAGCGCGTTGGCACAGTGCGCATCCATGCGGATTTTCAGCGTCTCCATGCCCTTCAGGAACACCCAGGCATTGAATGGGCTCATGGTTGGCCCGGCGGTGCGCAAAAAGCCGTACACGCTTTCCATATTCTTCTTGCTGCCCAGCACCGCACCGCCCAGCACGCGCCCCTGCCCGTCGATGTACTTGGTCGCTGAATGGATCACGATGTCCGCGCCCAACCCAAGCGGGCGCTGCAGGATGGGCGTGCAAAAGCAGTTGTCCACCGCCAGCAGCGCGCCGCATTGCTTCGCCACCGCCGCAATCGCCGCAATGTCGGAAATTTCGGTGAGCGGATTGGACGGCGTTTCGAGAAAGAACAACCTGGTGTTGGGACGCACCGCCGCCTGCCATTCCGCGACATCGGTGGCGGAAACGTAAGTCGTCTCGACACCGAATTTTTTGATGATGTTGTTGAACAGATTCACCGTCGCGCCGAACAGGCTGCGTGAAGCAACAACATGGTCGCCCGCCTTGAGCACGCCCATCACACACGCAAGGATCGCCGACATGCCGGAAGCGGTGGCGATGCATTGCTCCGCGCCTTCCATCGCCGCGAGCCGTTCCTCGAACATCGTGACGGTCGGGTTGGTGAAGCGCGAATAGATGTTGCCCGGCTGTTCGCCGATGAAACGCGCGGCGGCTTGTGCGGCATTCTCGAACACGAAGCTGGAAGTCAGGAACAACGCTTCACTGTGTTCGCCAAACTGGCTGCGCACCGTGCCGGCATGCACCGCGAGAGTTTCCGGTTGATATGTATTAGATTGATTTGCATTATTTGGCATGTGCATCTCCTGAAAGCAAAAAACCCGGAAAGCTTAGCGCTAAACCGGGTTTCCCGCGCTTTAGCTGTATTTATTAAGCGCCCGCAAGCTGTTCCTCAAATCGGCGCAAACAGAAAGTAACACCTGCCGCAGCGAAATGTCAAATTCTACTCGCTCAAAATTATTCGTTGGCTTCGGCCAAATCCAGCGCCATCTGGTTGACGTCATCGCTCTGGTTGGCCTTGCCATGACTGCGCTGCGCCTCAACCCTGTTCAGATAGTCGGCACTAATATCGCCGGTGATATAGTAGCCGTCAAAGCATGACGCATCGAAGCTGTTGATCTTTGGGTTGGCTTTGTGCACCGCCGCTTTAAGATCAGCCAGGTCTTGATAAATGATGCGGTCCGCACCGATCTCGCGGCAAATTTCCTCGTCGTTGCGTCCGGTGGCAATCAGCTCCTGCGGGCTGGGCATATCGATACCATACACATTCGGGAAGCGCACCGGCGGCGCAGCGGAGGCAAAATACACTTTGCGCGCACCCGCATCGCGCGCCATCTGCACGATCTCGCGGCTGGTGGTGCCACGCACGATCGAGTCATCCACCAGCAACACGTTCTTGCCCTTGAATTCAACACCGATGGCATTTAATTTCTGGCGCACTGATTTTATGCGCATCGCCTGTCCCGGCATGATGAAGGTGCGGCCAATGTAGCGGTTTTTCACGAAGCCTTCGCGGAACGGGATGCCTAAACGGTTCGCCAATTGCAAGGCACTGGGGCGACTGGACTCGGGAATCGGGATCACCACGTCAATGTCGATTTTATCCCAGGTGCGCTTGAGTTTATCGGCCAGATATTCCCCCATGTACAAGCGCGTCTCGTACACCGAAATACCGTCGATCACCGAGTCGGGGCGCGCCAGATAAACGTACTCGAAAATGCACGGATTAAGACTGGCTTTGTCGCTGCATTGCTGACTGTGCAGCTTGCCGTTGAAATCAACGAACACCGCCTCGCCGGGGGCAATATCGCGCAGGAATTTGAAGCCCAGGGTATCCAGTGCCACGCTTTCCGAGGCGACCAGATATTCCGTGCCAAGTGCGGTTTCGTTCACGCCGATCACCAGCGGGCGGATACCGTAAATATCCCGGAACGCCAGCAGCCCGTAGCCCGCGATCATCGCCACCACCGCATATGCGCCGCGACAACGCTGATGCACACCGGACACCGCCGCAAAAATAATTTGCGCATCGAGGCGGTATTGCTTGGATTTGAGCTGCAACTCATGTGCCAGCACATTCAGCAACACTTCAGAATCGGAATTGGTGTTAACGTGACGTAAATCTTCAGCGAACAACTGCTGCTTTAACTCATCCGCATTGGTCAGGTTGCCGTTATGGCCCAGCATGATGCCGAACGGCGAATTCACATAGAACGGCTGCGCCTCGTTGTGGTCGACTGCAGAACCGGCAGTCGGATAACGCACGTGTGCAATTCCCGCATTTCCCAGCAGCGAACGCATATGGCGCGTGCGAAACACATCGCGCACCAGCCCATTGTCTTTGTGCAGGTGGAAGGTCTGTCCGTCCAGCGTCGCGATACCGGCTGCGTCCTGGCCGCGATGCTGCAAGACTTGCAAGCCGTCATACAACAGCTGGTTGGCCGGTGATTGCGAGATCACTCCGAGAATGCCGCACATGATTTTCTATCCCAAAAATTAACTACGAATTCGATAATGGATGCGTTGCGCGATGCTGTCCGGCAACCACGCTTTGGTCAGCAGTGCCGCATCTTCCAGCGTCTTGCTCGTCAGCGCGTCGCGCCAGAATGGTTGTTGAAAAAAATTAGTCAAGCCAGCCATCCACACCAAAACGAGTAGTACCGCCCCGCCGCGCAACACCCCGAATAATCCGCCCAACACTCTATCCGACCAGCCGGAGCCCGCCGCCTTCAGCAACTTGGAGAGCAACCTCGACAGCACACCCCACACGACCAGCACGGCGATGAACACCAGCACATAAGCTCCCGCAATACGTGCCGCCTCTTGCTTCAGCGGCAGCAACGGCGCAATGTTGCCGGCGAACAACTTACTCAGCAGAAACGCAAGCGGCCAGCCCAACAACGCCATCACTTCATAAACCAGGCCGCGCCACAAACCGAGCAGTGAAGAAAGCAGCAATATCCCGATGACTACAAAATCAAATCCGGTCATTTGGCACTGACGATTACCGGATGTAGCCCATGTTTTTCCAACAGATGGCCGATTTTCTCCGCCTTGTCGCGATCCGCGTAAGGGCCAACGCGCACCCGCATCTTGTCGCCGACTTTTTCGGTATAAGCCTTAAAGCCCCATTTCTTCAGCTTTTTTAGTTCTTGCTTCGCAGTGTCCGGGTTTGAGTATGCCCCAACCTGTGCGACATAACCTTCGGCGCTGACCGCGTTCCTGGTTTCCGTGGATTTCTGGGATTCTTGGGGTTTATGGGGGCTGGGCTGTGTCTTGCTCGGCACTGCCTTCTTTTGTTGGCTTGGTGCAACAATCGGTTTAGCCGCATCGGGTATCTGGACAGGCGTGGCAATAGCGGGGGCAGCAAGCGGTGCGGGGCTAGCCACGGCAGCAGAACCGGCTAACGGCAATGTCACCGCCACTTCAGAAACCGCCACACGCGGGACGAACTCGCCAGCCTTATCGGGAGCCGGAATGCTCAAATCGATGTCTTTACCGGTAGTCTTTGGTGCACTGTCCAGCACCATCGGCAATATCACCACCACCGCCAGCGTAAGCGCGACTGCGCCGATCAAGCGGCGGCGTGCTTTGCGCCTGAGATTCAGTTCATCGTCTGTCTGCTCTTTTGCCATGCTTTGGTGAACCTCTAAATTTTTTCCGTAGGATGGGTGGAGCGCAGTGATACCCATCGCCTCACGTTAACAAATGATGGGTATCGCTGCGCTCCACCCATCCTACAAAACTAGCAGCCCCCGTGCGGCCATCACTTCCGCCACCGTATAGAACGATCCGAAGACAATGATTCTATCATTTTCGCCTGCCGCGTTATAGGCATAACGCAGCGCATCGGAAATGTTTTTGCAGATTTTAATCTCACCGCGCACCCGGCACTGTTGCAGCACTTGCTCCAGCTTCTCGGGGGTCGCGCCGCGCGGCGTATCTATGCCCGCCGCCAGCCAGATGTCGATGTGTGGATCGAGTGCCGCCACCACCCCCGCCATGTCCTTGTCTTTCAACATGGCAAACACCGCATAGGTGTGCGGACACGGCGGCAGACCGGCTAGATTCTGCGCCAGCGATCGCGCCGCATGGGGATTGTGCGCCACGTCCATGATCAGCGTTGGTTTGCCCGGCACGAACTGGAAACGTCCCGCCAGTTGCACTTCGCCCAGCCCGCGCCGCACCGCCTCCATGCTCACCGGCAATCGATCTTTGAGAACATCCAGCGCCGCCAGCGCGGCGCAGGCATTGTGCAACTGGAAAGCGCCGCGCAAGGCGGGATATGGCAGCGCGTTGCGCGTGTTTACCTTGCTGCGGTAATCCCATTGGCCTTGGTGTGGCGTAAAGCTGAATTCGCTGCCGATACGCCACAGTTGCGCACCGATTTTCTCCGCATGTTCTGCCATCGCCAGCGGCACATCCGAATCCGCACAAATCGCCACACGGCCAGCTCGGAAAATCCCCGCCTTCTCAAACGCAATCTGCTCGCGCGTATCGCCCAGATAATCGGTGTGATCAATATCCACGCTGGCGATCACCGCGCAGTCGTTATCGAACACGTTCACCGCATCCAGCCTGCCGCCCAGCCCCACTTCGAGGATCGCGACCTCCACCTTGTGCTCGATGAAGCACTGCATCGCGGCCAGTGTGCCAAACTCAAAGTAAGTTAAAGGAATTTCAGACGATTGCACCCTCTCTCTCCGGGGGAGGGTTGGGGAGGGGGTGAGGCCGCCAGATTCCAGTTGTCGCGGTTTGCGCACTTGCTCGATCTGCGCGAACGAAGCGCACAACTCGGCATCGCTCACCTGTTTTTTTGCAATGCGCACACGCTCGTTGTAGCGCAGCAGATGCGGCGAGGTGTAGCAGCCGACGCGGTATCCGGCGGCATGCAGCATGCTTTCCAGCATCGCGCACACCGAACCCTTGCCATTGGTACCGCCGACCACGATGATGGGAAAATCAGGTTGAAGATTCAGCCGCTGCCTGACTTGCGCAACGCGCTCCAGACCGAGCGCGATGGTTTTGGGATGCAGGGATCCGAGGTAGGTCAGCCAGTCGGCTAAAGTGTTGGGCATGTTGACTTGTCGTATGCGTAGCACGTTATGAGCCTCGTTCTTCCTGAGTCGGCCAGGAACAAACGGGGTAAGGGCTACGGTATCGTCCTGGCCAAGCGAAACCCGCCGCTGCCGTTCCGGATCGCTGTACCAAAACTGATGCGGTACGACGCACGCGTGCCCCACGGATCGTTGATCCAGGATCCGCCGCGAAACACTCGCCGCGCGCAGTTTCCTTCCCAGCAATCATTCGTCCATTCCATCACATTACCGCTCATGTCATATAAGCCATAGCCATTGGCTTGCTTTTGACCCACTGGATGGGTTTGCTCGTTGCCTTTGCTATCTGTCCACGCCACCGCATCAACATCGTTACCGCCACAGTATTCGCTCTGGCTTCCACCATAGCAGGCGTATTCCCATTCGGCTTCTGTCGGCAAGCGATATTGCCTGCCAGTTTTGGCGTTGAGCTTTTGAATAAAACCTTGGGCGTCGTCCCAGCTCACTTTCTCTACCGGGCAGGTGTCGCCACAATTGCTGAACTTGCTAGGATTGCTACCCATCACCTCGCGCCATTCAGCTTGGGTTACTTCGTATTTGCCGATCTCGTAGTTCTTGCCAGGGATGGGTACCATGGCCGGGATCATCACCGGGCCTTGAGCCCCTTCCACTTTAATGAGCTTGAGTGTGGAGCTGGCTTCTGCAAGGTAGCGCCCTGATGGATAACGGTTTAGATAAAATTCAACGTCGGCTTGGTCGATGCTGTTGTCGGCTTGTGCTTGTGTCGTCATGCCTGCCAAGCAGAGGATGGCGATGATTGTTACGAAGAGGTTGCGCATTTATGTTTTTCTCTCAATCGAAGGTGGGAAATTTATTGTTCCAACACCAATTGAAACTTCACACCAGAAGTTAAGGTGCCTCGATCTCCGCCACTGCCGACTGCTTGGTCAACAACGTGATCAGCGTCGCCAGTTGGTTTTTCATCTCACGCCGGTCGATGATCATGTCTATCGCGCCATGATCCAACAAAAACTCCGCGCGCTGAAAGCCTTCCGGCAATGTTTCGCGCACCGTCTGCTGGATCACGCGCGCACCTGCAAAGCCGATCAGCGCGCCGGGCTCGGCGATCACCACGTCGCCCATGAAGGCGAAACTGGCGGAGACGCCGCCCATGGTGGGGTCGGTCAGCACCGAGATGAACGGCAGCTTTTCCTGGCTGAGTTGAGTCAAAGCGGCGCAGGTTTTCGCCATCTGCATCAGTGACAACAGGCCTTCCTGCATGCGCGCACCGCCGCTGGCGGCGAAACAGATGAACGGGCATTTTTGTTCCAGCGAAACTTGCACGCCGCGCACGAAACGCTCGCCCACCACCGAGCCCATGGAACCGCCCATAAAGCCGAATTCAAATGCGGCGGCCACCACCGGCTGCGCATGAATACTGCCCTGCATCACCACCAGCGCGTCGTCTTCATCGGTGCTGAGTTTGGAAGCGATCAGGCGATCCGAGTAACGCTTGCTGTCCTTGAACTTGAGCGTGTCTATCGGCAACACTTCCGCGCCGATCTCGAAGCGGCCTTCGCCATCCAGCAGCAAGTCCAGACGGGTGCGCGCGGTGATGCGGTGATGGTGCTTGCATTTCGGGCAGACGCTTTGATTTTTTTCCAGGTCGGAGTGGTATAGCACCGCCTGACAGGATGGACACTTGCTCCACAACCCTTCCGGAACGTTCTTCTTGGCATCGCCTTCGCGGCGCTTAATCTTGGGTGGCAATAATTTTTGAAACCAGCTCATGGTATTTCCTTTCTTACATGCTTATTTGACAGCGCACATTTTTTCACTTCCCTCTCCCCCAACCCCTCTCCCGCTTGCGGGAGAGGGTGGCCGAAGGCCAGGAGAGGGTTCAGGCCTTATCTACAGCCCGCCTTAATTCTTTAACCAGCTTGCTCACGTTGGCAACAACATTTTGTTCAGTCGAGTTCTCGATTTCCTGCACGATGCGACTACCCACCACCACGCCATCGCACAGCTTCGCCACCGCCAGCGCGGTTGCCGCATCGCGAATGCCGAAACCCACACCAATGGGCAGCTTGATGTGCTGACGCAGATGCGGAATCTTTTCTGCGATGGCGGACAAATCCAGATTCCCGGCGCCCGTCACACCCTTGAGCGACACGTAATACACATAGCCGCGCGCTTGTTTGGCGACACGCGCCACACGCGCATCGCTGCTGGTCGGGGCAAGCAGAAAGATCGGATCGATGCCGTGTTTCTCCAGATGCGCAAACGCCTCGTGGCTTTCTTCCGGCGGAAAGTCCACCGTCAGCACACCATCCACCCCGACTTCGGCACAACGCTTGGCAAAGGTTTCCCATCCCATCGCCTCGATGGGATTGCCATAGCCCATCAGCACGATGGGTGTGCCGGTATTGCTGCGGCGGAATTCGGCGACCATATCCAGCACATGATGCAGACTGACATGATGTTTGAGCGCGCGCTCGGAAGCGCGCTGTATGGTCGGGCCATCCGCCATCGGATCGGAGAACGGCACACCCAGTTCGATCACATCCGCCCCCGCCTCTACCAAGGCGTGCAGCAGTGGCACGGTGAGTTTCGGATCAGGATCTCCCGCCGTGAAAAACGGGATCAGCGCCTTGCGCTGATGTTGTTTGAGATTGTCGAAAGTGGTTTGGATGCGCGACATAATATTTCCTGGAATTCGATACCCCTAAAATTCAATACCAGAGGCGCGCGCCACCGTTGCCATGTCCTTGTCGCCGCGTCCAGACAAATTCACCAGCAACACTTTATCCTTATTCATGGTCGGCGCAATCTTCGCGGCGTGAGCCAGCGCATGGCTGGATTCCAATGCCGGAATGATGCCTTCGAAGTGGCATAAATCATGGAAAGCGCGCAAGGCTTCATCGTCGTTGATCGCCACGTACTCGGCGCGTCCGCTGTCTTTCAACCAGCTATGCTCGGGGCCGACACCGGGGTAATCCAGCCCGGCCGAAATGGAATGAGTCTCGATGATCTGACCGTCCGCATCCTGCATCAGATAGGTGCGGTTGCCGTGCAGCACACCCACCGGACTGTTGGTGGTCAGCGGTGCAGCATGTTGCCCGCTGACTATGCCGTGCCCGCCCGCCTCCACGCCGATCAGCTTCACGCCGGGCATGTCGATGTAGGAATAGAACACACCCATCGCGTTGGAGCCGCCGCCGACACAGGCGATCACCACATCCGGCTGGCGACCTGCCAGTTCCGGCATTTGCACCACACATTCCTTGCCGACGATGGCATTGAAATCGCGCACCATCATCGGATACGGATGCGGCCCGGCCACCGTGCCGATGATGTAAAACGTATTTTCGATGTTGGTCACCCAGTCGCGCATCGCTTCGTTGAGCGCGTCCTTGAGTGTCCTGGAACCGCTCTCCACCGGCACCACGGTCGCGCCGAGCAGCTTCATGCGATATACATTCTGCGCCTGGCGCTTCACGTCTTCCGAGCCCATATACACCACGCATTCCATGCCGTAGCGCGCCGCCACGGTAGCGGTCGCCACACCATGCTGGCCCGCGCCAGTCTCGGCGATCACGCGCGGTTTGCCCATGCGTTTGGCCAGCAATGCCTGCCCCACGGTGTTGTTCACCTTGTGCGCGCCGGTATGGTTGAGGTCTTCGCGCTTCAGAAATATCTGCGCGCCACCGAGTTGTTGAGACCAGCGTTTGGCGTGATAGATCGGGCTGGGGCGGCCGACGAAATGCTTGAGATCGTAATTCAGCTCGGCGACAAATTCGGGATCGTGGCGATACTTTTCATAAGCCTGATTCAGCTCTTCCAGCGCGCCCATCAGGGTTTCGGCGACATAAATGCCGCCGTAAGGGCCGAAGTGGCCGGTGTTATCGGGATAGTTGTACATCTATTCTCTTAACCTCATTGATGAACGCGGCGATCTTTGCCGCATCCTTGATTCCTTTGCCCGCCTCTACACCAGTCGACACGTCCACCGCGTAGGGCCGCACTTGTTTGATCGCTGCCGCGACATTCTGCGCATCCAAGCCGCCGGACAATATCATCGGCAACGGCAACTGCTTGGGGATCAATGTCCAGTCGAAGGTTGCGCCGGTGCCGCCCGGGATTCCCTCCACATGTGCATCCAGCAACAAACCTTTGGCAGCGTGAAAACGCGCCGCGCATTGTAACAAATCCACCCCGGCTTTGACGCGGATCGCCTTGAGATAAGGCCTGGCGAATTGCGCGCAATATTCCTGCGATTCGTCGCCGTGAAATTGCAGCATATCCAGCGGCACGCTGGTCAGCACCTCGCGCACGAATGCCGCTTCGGCATTCACGAACAAGCCGACCACCGTCACAAAAGGTGGCAATGCGCCTGCCAGTTGCCTAGCTTGCGCGATGCTCACATGGCGCGGACTGCGTTCATAGAACACCAAGCCGATGGCATCCGCACCGCTGTGCGCGGCGGCCAGCGCGTCCTCGGCACGAGTGATGCCGCATATCTTTACTCGGGTCACAATGGAGGATTGAGGAGCGAGGATTGAGGATTGAGAAAAAACTATCCCCGCTTCCTCGTTTCGCGCCGCAGTATCACAATCTTTCCGCTTATCAATGCTCAATCCCATCTCCCGATCTTCAATTAGACTCGTGGAACGAGGATAAATGATCAAGAAAATCCACCGCTCCGTTGTTCACTCGATCCTCGATCCTCGATCCTCGCTCCTCAATCCTCGCTCCTCAATCCTCGCTCCTCAATCCTCGCTCCTCAATCCTCGATCCTGTTCTTGTGGCAATCCCCACTTCGCTTCATATTTTATCCGACGCAAGTATAAGCCATCCGGCGCGAAGGTCGGTGCGGCGAGACTGCGCTCGCGACCGGCCAATACCTCGGCCAGCCAAGCCGGTGGATATTTTCCTTTGCCGACATACACCAGACAACCGACCATGTTGCGTACCATGTGATGTAAAAATGCATCGGCACTGACATCAAATATCAGCATCTCGCCCTGCCTGCGAATATCCAGTTGGCGGAGGTGCTTGACCGGCGATTTGGCCTGGCATTGCGCTGCACGAAACGCACTGAAATCATGCTCGCCCAATAGGCATTGCGCGGCAGTCTGCATCGCGGTGATATCCAGCGGGGCGTGAAACCAGCCCACCTTGCCCGCCTGGATGGCAGGGCGCACGGATCGATTGATCAACAGATAGCGGTAGCTGCGGCCATGCGCAGAAAAACGCGCATGAAATTCATCCGGCACCGGATGCGCCCAGCGCACCGCGATGCTGTCCGGCAGCAAGGCATTCACGCCGCGCACCCATGCGCTCAGCGGACGTTCGGCCTGGGTATCGAAATGCACCACCTGCTCGAGCGCGTGTACGCCGGTGTCGGTGCGTCCCGCCGCGATGACTGAAATCTGCTCGGCGGCATGCTGTTCACTTGCAATTTGGTCACCTGCAATTTGACTCAAGGCGTGCTGCAGCGTGTCCTGCACAGTCTGCCCGTCCGACTGACTCTGCCAGCCGCAAAACGGAGAGCCGTCATACTCCACGCCCAGCGCGATTCTCATCGCAGAGTCTCTAATAACAGCAGTAGCGCAAAGCCCACCAACAGCCCGTCCTGGATACCAAAACGATACAACGTCAGTTCCATTTGCTTGCTGATCCCGTCATGCGATTCAAACAAACTGCGCAAGTTGTCTTGCCATGTGTGCGTCTCACGCAACATCGCGACCTCGGCATAATGCAGCGTCAATGCCAAACGCACCGCGACTCGTTCACGCGACACGCCTATCAACCGCAATGGAGCGAACAAAGTGTACAGACCGGCGATCAATTGCTGACGATGCAACCGAGCCAGCAATATCGCCAATCCGGCTAATGCGGCCAGCAAACGAGTGAGTTGCAGCACGCCATCGCTCAGTCCTTCACGGCTTGGACTGAACATTCCGAGCGCGTCCAACAGCGGCTGTCCGGGCGTGCTGTAAGCGTAGATCAGCAACAACGACAGCATGATCCAGCGGGTGCGGCGCAACAATTGCATGAGCTTGTGAGCTGATCGCAACAATGCAAATAGCAAAACAAAACCAGCCGCAACCAGCAAGATTTCAAGTGTCAAGAATTGCATAATCGCAACCAACAAACACCAAGTCAGGATCTGCGCGGCAGGATGAAATTTCATTCCGGAGCCTCATTCCAAAAGAAAACGGCAGTCCAATCCTGAACTGCCGTTAACCAATGACTTGGTTGGCGTTAACCAGCGGCTTATGTCACCGTCTTTTGGTGACTTAGCCGAATGGCTATGCAACGCGTTTGCCAACTTATAACCAACCACTTGGCTGCCGTCTTTTGGTTGCCTAGTGGAATGGCTAGTTGTTCCACCAGTCAGATGGCTATACAAAGCGCATGATTAACCGAGTTGTTCGAACAGGGTTTGCGCGGCTTCGCGTTGCCCGGCATCACCTTCGCGCAGGACTTCCTCAAGGATTTCACGTGCGCCGCTGGCATCGCCCATTTCGTGATAGGCCTTGGCCAAATCGAGTTTCGTTGCGACTTCTTGCCAGTGATCGTCTTTGTTTCCTGCTGTCGATCCGCTTGGTGCTGCGGCATCATCAAAGTTCAAACTGATGCCCGCCAAACCGACTGCGGCAGGTTGTGCCACAGGCGCAGATTTCTCTTTTTCAACCGGGAAATCCAGCGTGAACTCCATTCCGCCGCCAGCTTCTGCGGGCTTGCTTGTTTCCGGCTGAGCCGCTGCGGGCTTGAATGAATGGCTGCCCGTCACATCGAAAACCAAATCATCCGAAATTGGCGATGCTGCTTCTGTTGACTCGCCAGCCGCACGCATCGAAGGATGGGTAGAAGTGACATCAAAATCCATTGCCCCCCCTTGCCCGGTAGCCCCAGGCATCGAAGTTTGGGTGGATGTAACGTCAAAATCCATTTCCGCGCCTTGCGCGGCAAGCCTGCCATCAGATGACATAATCGAAGTCTTTTCTGCGCCGCCCAAAAAGTCCTGTTCCGGCGATGGAGCCTCTTTGGCTGCTGACGCACCCACATCAAAATCAAAATCGAGAGCCGATACTTGTGCCTTCGGAACATTTTCCGGTTCCGGAGTTGCATTGAAAGCCGTCATTTGCATGGTCGCGCTACCCGCATCTTCTTTAGTTCCGGCACCGCCATACATCGGGTTGTTCGGTTCCAGCTTGCGACCCATAGCAACGGCTTGTTGCCATGCATCTACATCACCGGAATCCTGCAACTGGCGCGCAATTGTCGAGAAGGAGTTTGCATCCTTGCGGTTAGCATAAATTCCCAGCAGCTTGAGATGGATCTGGTGATTGTTCGGGGTGTTTTGCAGAGCTTCTTTGAGTATTTCTTCAGCCTGGACATCACGGCCAAAGTTAAGGAACAGATCTGCCTCACTGATCGGATCAACGTTATCCGATTGGG
>PLBS01000086.1 GCA_003134595.1 Gallionella sp.
TTAAGCGGATAAGCCCTTGACCCAGTGGCTATACAACTGATCCGCCACGCTGTTTAAACGCGGCAGCTTGCCATTCATTTGCTGTTGCATCTCGCTCACGGATTGCACTGCCGGACTGCTGCTGGAAGCGATTTCGCTCGCGCCCACTGCACACCAGGTCGCAATCATTTCCGCAGTCATTTCGACATGGCATTGGAGCGCGAGGTGTTTGCCGATGGAATATGCCTGATTGACGCAGTACGCATTGGACAGCAGGTGTGTCGCACCCTGCGGCAGGGTAAAGGTTTCGCCATGCCAGTGAAATGCGGCAAAGCTGCGCACATCGCCGAACCAGGCGCGAGCGCTATCGTTATCCGACACCTGCACATCGTCCCAGCCGATTTCTTTCGCCGAATTGCGCGACACCTCACCGCCCAATGCCTTGGAAATCAGCTGCCCGCCAAGGCAGTGTCCCAGCAGCGGAATGTCTTTAGCTACTGCATCGCGGATCAATGCCAGCACCGGCGGTATCCACGGCAGATCGTCGTTAACGCTCATCGGTCCGCCCATGAAGACCAGCCCGGAATACGCTATGGCATCCTGCGGGACGGCATCGCCCGCATCAATCGCGATCAGTTGCCAAGGGATTTGTCGTTCATCCAGGAATTTGGCGAGGTAGCCGGGACCTTCTGTGCCCGCATGTCGGAAAATGGCGATGGGTTTCATGTCAAATTTGAGACCGTAGGGGCACGGCGCGCCGTGCCCCTACAAAACCGTCTTATCCCGCTCGATCAGCGCATAGGCAGAATGATTGTGAATGGACTCGAAGTTCTCCGACTCGACCACGTAGGCATCGATGCGCTCATCCGCATCTAGCGCAGCCGCCACATCGCGCACCATGTCCTCGACGAATTTCGGATTGTCATAAGCGCGTTCGGTAACGAATTTTTCGTCGGGACGTTTCAGCAAGCCATACAGCTCGCACGAGGCTTGCTCCTCGGCAATGCGCACCACGTCCTCGATCCAGACGAAGCTATTGGTGCGCAATGTGAGCGTGACATGCGAACGCTGGTTATGCGCGCCGCGCTCGGAAATCTTCTTCGAGCACGGACACAGACTGGTGACCGGCACCAGCACTTTCATCGTGACGCGTTGCTTGCCGTCTATCGTTTCGCCGATGAGCGTGACATCGTAATCGAGCAGGCTCTGCACCCCGGACACCGGCGCAGTCTTGTTCACGAAATACGGGAAGCTCATCTCGATGTAGCCGGACTGTGCTTCCAGACGCGTCACCATTTCGCGCAGCATGCTCTCGAACGATTCCACGGAAATCTCGCGCTCATGCTGGTTGAGTATCTCGACGAAGCGCGACATGTGCGTGCCCTTGAAATTGTGCGGCAGATGCACGTACATGTTGAAAGTGGCAATGGTGTGCTGCACACCGACACTCTTGTCTTTGACCCTCACCGGATGGCGTATGCCTTTGATGCCGACGCGATCGATCGCCAGATGGCGGGTATCGGCGGAACTTTGCACATCAGCGATAAGATTTTGCACGGTGGATTTCATGTCGAATGTCCTGTTGAGTTGCATCTGTACAAGATTATATCTAATCCCGACAAATTTACTAGGTTAATTTATTTTCGACCAGGCTAAATTTGCTTTTAATCGCCGCAATTAATCCCTTGGAATCAAGGCCGCAATCCGCCAGCATTTGCCCATGTTCACCCTGCTCAATGAAGGCATCCGGCAAGCCGAGTTGCAGCAGCGGGATGGCGATGCCGTGCAGTTGCAAATATTCCGCCACCGCACTGCCCGCGCCACCTTGTACGGTGTTTTCTTCCACGGTGACCAGCAGCTCATGCTCGCGCGCCAGGCGCAATACCAATTCGGCATCCAGCGGCTTGATGAAGCGCATGTTCGCCACCGTCGCATCCAGTTGCTCAGCCGCCGCCAGCGCCGGAGCCAGCATAGTACCAAATGCCAAAATCGCCACCCGCCTGCCCGTGCGGCGCAGCTCACCCTTGCCGATAGGCAAGGCGCTCATCTCGCTACTGATCACCACGCCCGGCCCGGTGCCGCGCGGATAGCGCACCGCGCTCGGCGTATTCAGCTGGAATGCGGTGTACAACATCCGGCGACATTCGTTCTCGTCAGCGGGAGCCATCACCGTCATGTTCGGGATGCAGCGCAAATAGCAAAGATCGAAGCTGCCCGCGTGCGTTGCACCGTCCGCACCGACCAGTCCGCCGCGATCGATCGCCAATATCACCGGCAGATTCTGTATCGCGATGTCGTGGATCAGTTGATCGTAAGCGCGCTGCAAGAAGGTCGAGTAGATCGCCACCACCGGCTTATATCCATCACACGCCAACCCTGCGGCAAACGTCAGCGCGTGCTGTTCTGCGATGCCGACATCGAAGTAGCGTGCCGGGAAACGCTCGGCAAATTCTGCCATGCCCGAGCCTTCGCACATCGCCGGAGTGATGCCCACCACCCGTTCATCCTGCGCTGCCATATCGCAAAGCCACGATCCGAATACCTGCGTGTAAGTAGGCTTCGCGGCTTGCCCTTCAACATTGTTCAGGACAGGTTTGGCGACAATGCCCTGGGTGCGATCAAACTTGCTCACGCCGTGATACAGCAGACAATCCTGTTCAGCCAGCGCGTAGCCCTTGCCCTTTTGCGTGACAATATGCAGGAACTGCGGCCCGCTCAGCTTGCGGATATTGCTGAGCGTATCCAGCAACACATCCAGATCATGCCCATCGATCGGGCCGATATAGTTGAAGCCGAACTCCTCGAACAAGGTACTCGGCGTCACCATGCCTTTGACGTGCTCTTCGGCACGCTTGGCGAATTCCAGCACCGGCGGCATACCCTTCAACACCTTCTCGCTGCCGCGCCGCATCGCCGAATAAAAACGCCCCGACATCAGCCTGGCCAGATAATTGTTCAGCGCGCCGACCGGACGCGAGATGGACATATCGTTGTCATTGAGGATGACCAGCAGATTCGCATCCATCGCACCGGCGTTATTCAGCGCCTCGAAAGCCATGCCGCCGCTCATCGCGCCGTCGCCGATGATCGCCACGGCACGCCGCTCTGAGCCTTGCAGATGCGCCGCTACCGCCATGCCCAACGCTGCCGAGATCGAAGTGCTGGAATGCCCGGTGCCAAAGGTGTCATACGGACTCTCTTCACGCTTGGGGAAACCGGAGATGCCGCCCGCCATGCGCAAACGACTCATCGCCTCGCGCCTACCGGTAATGATCTTGTGTGTGTAGGTCTGATGTCCCACATCCCAGACCAGCTTGTCTTCCGGCGTGTCGTAGATGTAATGCAGCGCGATGGTCAGTTCGACCGTGCCGAGGTTGGAGGATAAATGCCCGCCGGTCTTGCTGACCGATTCGACCAGAAACTCGCGCAACTCGTTCGCCAATTGCGGAAGCAGTGCCCGATCCAAAGCACGCAAGTCGTCAGGGGTGTTGACGGTATCAAGTAATTTATACATTAAAATTTTCGCAATACGATGAAGTCAGCCAACTCGCGCAGGCGTCGTGCGGAATCGCCGAATTCCTCCAGTGTTTCCAGTGCCTCGCGATGCAGACGCCGGGCCATGTCGCGCGCATCATGGATACCCAGCAGGCTGACATAAGTCGGCTTGCCGTTATCGGCATCCTTGCCCGCCGTTTTGCCCAGCGTGGCGGTATCCGCCTCGCAGTCCAGCACATCATCCACCACCTGAAACGCCAAGCCGATCAGCTTGCCGAAACGATCCAGCTTGTCCAGTTGCGCCGGGGAGACCGAACCGCGCTGGGTATCTGAACCGCAGTGGGCACCCAGCAACACCGCCGCACGGATCAACGCGCCGGTCTTGTGGATGTGCATGAATTCCAGTTCGGGGAGCGTGAGCGACTTGCCCACGCTGGCGAGGTCGATCGCCTGCCCGCCCGCCATGCCGCGCGAACCGGCGGCCACCGCCAGCAGTTTGATCATTTCCAGTTGGCGCTGCGCGTCGTCGCTCAAACGATGTTCAGCGAGCAGCTGAAACGCCAGCGTTTGCAGACTGTCGCCGACCAGCAACGCGGTCGCCTCGTCATATTGCACATGACAAGTCGGCTTGCCGCGGCGCAACACATCGTCGTCCATGCACGGCATGTCGTCATGCACCAGCGAATAAGCATGAATCAGTTCGACCGCCGCAGCCGCGATATTCAAACGCGCCGCATCCGCACCGGCCAACTCGCCTGCGGCAAATGCCAGCAGCGGACGCACGCGCTTGCCACCATCCAGCACCGCATAGCGCATCGCCTCGTGCAATCGCTGCGGGGCGACTTCCGCGCGCGGCAACAACTCGCGCAACACGTCCTCGAAGCGCACTTGCTGGGCAGCGATCCAGCTCTGAAAATCAGCGCGCATCAAGATTGTCCGGACTCACCAGTACCGGAAAAATCTTTCAACACACCGTCCTCCAGCACGCGCACCTGCTGCTGAGCATCTTCGAGACGAGTACGGCAGAACGACAACAACTCCGCGCCGCGTTTATAGGCAGCCAGCGAATCTTCCAGCGACAGTTTGCCCGCCTCCATGTCATCGACGATTTGCTCGAGCTCGGCCATTGCCGATTCGAAGCCTTGTGATTTCTGGGTTTTCCCGGCCATCTGTGTATCCGTTTACAAAGAGGCGCATTCTACCCAAAGGCCCAGCGTTGGACAATTTATTGCATCAACGCTCAACCCTGTCTTTACAACTTTTATACACGCCCAAGACTTATCTTTACACCGTTTTGATTCGCCATTTCCTACCATCCGTTTTGCATTTTTTATGTAATTCCTACTGGGAGAAAGAGCATGGACTGGATCTATCTACTGCTGACTCTGGCCTTCTTCGGCCTGAGCGTGCTGCTGATACGCGGCATCGAAAAACTGGGGAGGCCATCATGACCGGATTTTACATTCTGGGCGGCATCGTCGCCCTTGGGTTGATGGTTTATCTCGTCATCGCATTACTTAAACCGGAGTTGTTCTCATGAGTGCCAATGGATTGCTGCAAATCGCGCTGTTCCTCGGTGTGCTTATCGCCCTGGCGAAGCCACTCGGCTGGTACATGGCGCGAGTCTACGAGGGCAAGCTGCCGGCGTTCGTGCGCTGGATATCTCCGATCGAAAATCTTTTTTACCGCCTGTGCGGCGTGGACAGCAAGCAGGAAATGCGCTGGACCCGCTATGCGCTGGCGATGTTGTGGTTTGCGCTGCTCGGTGTGCTGGCAGTATATGCCATGCAGCGCTTGCAGGGCATGCTGCCGCTGAATCCGCAGGGCTTAGTCGCGGTCAGTCCTGATTCCGCTTTCAACACGGCGATCAGCTTCCTGACCAACACCAACTGGCAGGGCTATGGCGGTGAATCCACGATGAGCTATCTCGTTCAGATGGCGGGCCTCGCAGTGCAAAACTTCTTCTCCGCCGCTGCCGGCATGGCTGTGCTTGTGGCACTGATACGCGGATTTGCGCGTCACACGGTGGAAACCATCGGCAACTTCTGGGTGGATATGACACGCAGCATCATCTACATCCTGCTGCCGATCGCCACGGTGCTGGCGCTGGTGCTAGTCAGTCAGGGAGTGATACAGAACTTATCTACCTATCAGACCGTTCCGACAGTGGAAACGATCACCTACGATACTCCCAAGATGGATGCAGCTGGCAATCCGGTGAAAGACGCTGCCGGAAACCCGGTCACAGAGAAGGCAACGACGAAAGAGCAGGTCATCGCTCTCGGGCCAGTCGCTTCACAGGAGGCGATCAAGCAACTCGGCACCAACGGCGGCGGCTTCTTCAACGCCAATTCGGCTCATCCCTTCGAGAATCCTACGCCTTTCTCCAATTTCCTGGCGATGCTGGCGATGTTCATCATCCCTGCCGCGCTGTGCTACACCTTCGGCAGCATGGTGGGTGACACGCGCCAGGGCTGGGCAATCCTCGCTGCCATGACGGTACTTTTCGTGAGCTTTCTCGCCGTAACTGAATACGCTGAGCATCAGGGCAATCCCGCTTTCGCGGCATTGGGTGTGGATCAGAGCGTTTCCGCCACGCAGCCCGGCGGCAACATGGAAGGCAANNCACCCGTTTGAGAATCCCACGCCCATTACCAATCTGTTCGAGATGTTTTGCATTTTCGCGATTGGCGCCGGGCTTACCTACACGCTCGGCCGCATGACCGGCTCCCCCGCTCACGGATGGGCGGTCTGGTCGGCGATGGCAATCCTGTTTCTCTGTGGCGTCACTGTCGCGTACTGGGCAGAGGCGAAGGGGAATCCGCTGTATCCCGCGACCGTCGCGCAACATTCCTCGGCGTCGCAGCCGGGCGGCAACATGGAAGGCAAGGAAACCCGCTTCGGCATCGTCAATTCCGCCTTGTTTGCCACCATCACTACAGCCGCTTCCTGCGGTGCGGTGAACAGCATGCATGATTCATTCATGCCGCTGGGCGGACTGGTCCCGATGGCGCAAATCCAGCTGGGTGAGGTTGTCTTCGGCGGAGTGGGATCGGGACTCTACGGCATGCTGGTGTATGCCGTGATCGCGGTGTTCCTGGCCGGACTGATGATAGGCCGCACGCCGGAATATCTGGGCAAGAAGATCGAGGCGTTCGATATCAAGATGGCTTCGCTGGTGATCCTGATCCCGCCTCTGATCATCCTTGGCGGAACTGCGTTGGCAGTCATGGTGGACGCCGGCAAGGCCGGTGTCGCCAACCCCGGTGCCCACGGCTTCAGCGAGATCCTGTATGCGTTCTCGTCGGCTGTCGGCAACAACGGCAGCGCCTTCGCCGGCCTGTCCGCAAACACGCCCTTTTACAACACTGCGCTGGGCTTTGCGATGTTCTTCGGGCGCATCTGGCTGATGATTCCGGTGCTGGCTCTGGCTGGTTCGATGGCGGCAAAGAAACGCATTCCGTCCAGCATCGGCACGATGGCCACGCATACCCCGATGTTCATCTGGTTGCTGATCGGCACAGTGATTCTGGTTGGTGCGCTGACCTTCGTACCTGCATTGGGTCTCGGACCCGTGGTCGAGCACTTGACCATGATCGGTGCCCACTAGGCTTTATTGGAGAAATGATATGAGTGATGCAACAATAAGATCCAAAAACTTTTCCCTGTTTGAGCGCGAGATTATGCTGCAAGCGCTATGGGATTCTTTCAAGAAACTGATGCCGCAGCAGCAGATCAGAAACCCGGTGATGTTCGTGGTGTGGATCGGCAGCATATTGACGACGCTGCTGTTCATCCAGGCGCTCGCCGGACACGGCGAAGCGTCGGCCGGCTTCATCCTGGCGGTGTCGCTGTGGCTGTGGTTTACCGTGCTGTTCGCCAACTTCGCCGAGGCGATAGCCGAAGGCCGCAGCCGCGCTCAGGCGGCTTCNNCCCGGTTCCGGCTTGCGTAAGGACGATGTGGTGCTGGTGGAGGCGGGCGACTTTATGCCCGGCGACGGCGAAGTGATCGAGGGCGTCGCTTCGGTGGATGAAAGCGCCATCACCGGCGAGAGCGCGCCGGTGATACGCGAATCAGGCGGCGACTTCAGCGCGGTAACCGGTGGTACACGGGTGCTGTCCGACTGGCTGGTGGTGCGCATCACCACCAATCCGGGCGAGACCTTCCTCGATCGCATGATCGCGATGGTGGAAAGCGCCAAGCGCCAGAAGACACCCAACGAGATCGCACTCACCATCCTGCTGGTGGCGATGACGGTAATCTTCCTGCTCGCCACCGTCACCTTGTTGCCGTTCTCGCTATATAGCGTCGAGATAGCCAAAGCAGGTGTGCCGGTCACGATGACCGTGCTGGTGGCGCTGCTGGTATGCCTGATCCCCACCACGATAGGTGGCCTGCTTTCCGCCATCGGCGTGGCAGGCATGGGGCGCATGTTGCAGAAGAACGTGATTGCCACCTCCGGCCGCGCCGTGGAAGCGGCGGGCGATGTGGATGTGCTGCTGCTGGACAAGACCGGCACGATCACATTGGGCAATCGCCAAGCCAGCAACTTTCTGCATGCCGCCGGAGTGACCGAAGCTGAGCTGGCCGACGCGGCACAACTCGCCTCGCTGGCCGACGAAACGCCGGAAGGCCGCAGCATCGTGGTGCTGGCCAAGGAAAAATTCGGCCTGCGCGAGCGCGACATCCATGCGTTGGGCGCGACCTTTATTCCCTTTAGTGCACACACGCGCATGAGCGGTGTAAATATGGGAGATCGGCAAATCCGCAAAGGTGCGGCGGATTCCATCCGTAATCATGTTATCAGTCTGGGCGGAATCTTCCCTGCCGAAGTGAGCACCATCGTGGACAACGTTGCGCGACGCGGCAGCACGCCGCTGGTGGTGGCGGATGGAATAAAAGTGCTGGGCGTGATCGAGCTCAAGGACGTGGTTAAGGGTGGTATCAAGGAACGCTTTGCAGAACTGCGCCGCATGGGCATCAAGACCATCATGATTACCGGCGACAACCGTTTGACTGCAGCCGCCATTGCGGCCGAGGCCGGAGTGGATGACTTCCTCGCCGAAGCCACACCGGAAGCAAAGCTGAAACTGATCCGCGAACATCAGGCGCAAGGCCGGCTGGTGGCGATGACCGGGGACGGCACCAATGATGCTCCGGCGCTGGCGCAGGCCGATGTCGCGGTGGCGATGAACACCGGCACGCAGGCCGCCAAGGAAGCAGGCAACATGGTGGACCTGGACTCCAATCCCACCAAGCTGATCGAGATCGTCGAGACCGGCAAACAGATGCTGATGACGCGCGGCACGCTGACCACATTCAGTATTGCCAACGACGTGGCCAAGTATTTCGCCATCATCCCTGCGGCCTTCGTGACCACTTATCCGGCGCTGGGCGCACTGAACGTGATGCACCTGGCTACGCCGTCAAGTGCGATTCTGTCGGCGGTTATTTTCAATGCGTTAATCATCGTCGCCCTGATTCCGCTGGCGCTGAAGGGCGTGAAATACCGTGCCATCGGAGCTGCTGCGCTGCTGCGCAATAATCTGCTGATCTACGGTATCGGCGGCATCATAGTCCCCTTCGTCGGGATCAAACTGATCGACATGATACTTGTCGGTTTTGGCTGGGTATAACGGGCATGGCAGGAATGCCACACCCTCCCCCGGAGGGAGAGGGGGCGAACGAGTCGCTACGCGAGTTTTACTTTAAAGAAAGGAATTGCCATGTTGAAAGAAATTCGTCCCGCTGTTGTCAGCTTTCTGCTACTGACGTTGCTTACCGGAATCGCCTATCCGCTCGTCGTGACGGGCATCGCCCAAGGCCTGATGCCGAGGCAGGCCAACGGCAGCCTGATCATGAAAGACAGCAAGCCGGTCGGCTCCAGCCTGATCGGCCAGTCGTTCTCCGATCCCAGGTATTTTTGGAGCCGCCCTTCGGCGACCAGCCCGACGCCCAATAACGCCTCTTCTTCCAGCGGTTCGAACCTGGGGCCGACCAATCCGGCGTTGATGGATGCGGTGAAAGGCAGGGTTCAAGCCTTGCGCGATGCCGATCCCGGCAATCAGCAGCCGGTGCCGGTGGACCTGGTGACCGCATCCGGTAGCGGGCTTGATCCGCACATCAGTCCAGCTGCGGCGGAATACCAGCTTGCGCGCGTGGCACGGGTACGCAATCTCAACCCGGATACCTTGCGCAAGTTGGTTGCGGAGCATACCGAGGGTCGTCAGTTCGGCATCTTGGGCGAGCCTCGGGTGAATGTACTGGAACTCAATCTGGCACTTGATGTATCGCACTAAATCTAGCCGGAATTAATTTTTTCATTAACTAAATAGAAGGAACGAGCAATGTTGAAAAATAAATTGTTGTACACCCTGATCCTGACTGCACTGAGCGCACCTGGGCTGGCACTGGCTGCTGATGCACCGGCAACGCCACCCGCTGTCACCAGCAATGTCAGCCTGGTCAGCAATTATCTGTATCGAGGCATTTCGCAAACCGGTGCAAAACCAGCCATACAAGGCGGTTTTGATTACGCGCATGCCAGCGGCTTTTACGCCGGTGTGTGGGGTTCCAATATTAGTTGGTTAAACACCAGCGCCAGCAATTCCAGCTTGGAGTTGGATACTTACTTCGGTTTCAAAAACAGTTTTGCCACAGACTATAGCTATGACGTGGGTTTCCTGCGCTACAACTATCCTCGTGTATATCCCAATCCGATCCCAGCCGGTTTTGCCAAAGCTGATACCAATGAAATTTATGGTTTGATAGGCTGGAAATGGGTAACGCTTAAATACTCCTATAGCTTAGGCGATACTTTCGGTCTATCTGACGCCAAAGGCACCAGCTATATCGATTTGAGCGCGAGCTATCCTGTTGCAGATACAGGAGTCACGTTGGGCGCACATTATGGCAAACAAACCTATAAAGGTTCTTCAGCAGATTCACTTTCTACACTTGTTGGGTCTACATATGCTGCTGACGCTACTGCAACCTATTCAGACTACAAGCTTAGCGTAACCAAAGATTTCAGCGGCTACGTGTGGGGGTTGGCATACAGCTCGACAAATGCAAAGAAGGGTCTCGGACAATTCTACAACGCCGTCCTTGCAGATGGATCCAACATCGATTTGGGCAAGAGCACCGTTGTATTGTCTGTGGCTCATTCGTTCTAAATAATGGGGCTGTTGGTGTCGCCATGCGGCACCGTCCACAAAATGCGCATAGCGAATCGGTTTGCTATGCGCATATTTTTTGGCGCAGGCATTTATTCTTGATGAATTTTTTACATCCGATGATTAACAATTTATGCTGTTTTTACGCTGTTTCACATAGCATGCCTTCCATCCAAAAAAGGAGGATTGCATGAAACGAATCACTACAGTGTTGAAAGAGTCGGAGGCGATGGCAGTGCGCAAGGCTGTTTGTGTTGTCGGGAGAGAACGTATCGTGATTACTCCGATGCCACAACGCCCGAGTGCCATCGACTTGGAGGAAAGGTACTGCGAGCAGTTTGCCGCACCAAGGGAAGTGCATGTTCGCCTCGAAGTGACGGCGGATGACAGTCGCTATAGCGGCATTGTTTCTGCCATTCAAAGAATCGCGCATGCCGGGAAAATTGTCCTTGCCTCGCGTCATGACAGGCTACACAGGTGCGCCGCCTAGACATGGACACTATTCTGTTGCCGTTGCTCGCCATGCTCGTAATTATTCTGCCGTTGGTGTTGGCGTATGTCATCGTGTCATTGCGATCGAGCAATCCGGCTATTGGTTGCCGGAAAGTATCTGCAATTACACGCGATGTTCCGCTGCAGAAAAAGACGCTGCACGATTTCGAAGCACGTCTTAATCAAGGACGGAGGCTGTAAGTAGCAGACACAAACACGTATACTTCGCGCACTCGTAACCGGACATAAACCGCCATGCTGATCAATTGCGTTGCTTACCAGAACGGTGTCAAGCTTGCCGAACCATCCATTGAGGATATTAGCGAATATCTTAAACAACCAGACTGTTTTGTCTGGGTTGCGTTGCGCGATGCGACCGATGGTGAGCTCGATAAAATGCAGGAGGAATTCGGGCTGCACGATCTGGCGGTCGAGGACGCCCATCACGGACACCAGCGCCCCAAGATCGAGGAATATGGCGATACACTGTTCGTGGTGATGCACTTGGTAGAGGTTGCCCATCCCGATCTTGCGGTCGGTGAAGTCAGCATCTTCGCCGGGCGCAACTTCATCCTTTCCATCCGCAACCGCAGCAGCCGGAGTCTACTTGGGGTGCGCGAACGCTGCGAACGCGAGCCGGAACTGCTGCGGCTGGGCTCGGGCTTCGTGCTTTATGCGTTGATGGACGCGGTGGTGGACCTCTACTTCCCGGTGATAGATGACCTGGAGTCGCAACTCGAATCCATCGAGGAACGCCTCTTTGACAAGGGCGCCGCCCTTACCAACATTGAGCAGCTCTATGAACTCAAGCGCAAAGTCGTGGTGCTCAAGCATGCAGTCCTGCCGCTGATGGAAGCTACCGGGAAACTGCACGGCGGACGCGTGCCGCCGGTCTGTACCACCACCCAGGAATATTTTCGCGATGTCTATGACCACCTGACGCGCATCAATGCCACGATAGACGCCATGCGCGACACCATCACCACCGCGATTCTGGTCAGCCAGTCCACGGTATCCATCGAACAAAACGTAATCAACAAACAACTGGCCGCCTGGGCGGCGATCTTCGCCATAGCTACCGTTTTCACCGGCATTTGGGGCATGAATTTCCAGCACATGCCAGAACTGCAATGGGATTACAGTTACCCTGTTGCGCTTCTCATCATCATTGCAGTCTGCGGCTTTCTTTACCTCCGCTTCAAGCGCTTTGACTGGCTGTAACTTTTTCAGGAAGAAATGATGGCCGACCAACGTCCCGATCCCGACTCTTTGCTGGAAAGAGTACAGCGCGCAGAAGCCAAGCGCCGTCGTGGCCGCTTGAAAGTATTCTTCGGCGCCTCCGCCGGTGTCGGGAAGACATTTGGCATGTTGCTGGCCGCCCGCGAGCGGCGCGCGGAAGGGCTGGACGTGGTGGCGGGCTATGTGGAAGCGCACAAGCGTGCCGAGACAGAGCAGTTGCTGGAAGGACTGGAAGTCCTGCCGCCGCGCCTGGTGGAATACCGGGATACGCAATTGCGCGAGTTTGATCTGGATGCCGCGCTCAAGCGC
>PLBS01000070.1 GCA_003134595.1 Gallionella sp.
AGATTGGGTTCGAGGTTGTAATCCGCATCGACAAAGCGTGCGTGGCGTTGCTGCTGCTCATGCTGCTTGGCGAGGAAAAATTCGCGTGGGTCGAGGTGTTGTTGCACGGCGTCTTGCAATTCCCTGAACAGTCTTGCATCGCCGATAAGCAGGCGCGCTTCGAGCAGGTTGGTTTGCACGGTGATGTCGGCGGATTCGCTCAGGCACTGCGCCACGGTACGGATGCTGTGTCCGACTTCCAGGCCGATGTCCCACAGCATGCTGATCAGCTGATGCAGCTTTTGCTGCAAGGCTGCATCCGGTTCATCAACATTCAGTAAAATCAGCAAATCAATGTCCGACTTGGGATACAACTCGCCGCGTCCGTATCCTCCCACCGCGACCAGCGCGATGTGGTCAGGCATGGAGAGCTGCTGCCAAACGTGGTGCAGGTATAGGTCGATCAGCTGACTGTGCGCACTGAGCAAGAGAACCACTTTGCCTTGTTGCAGAAAGCTTTGTTCGAGGGCTAAACGATCATTGCTTAAAGACTCACGCAACGCGGCGATATCGTTATGACCAATTACTAGGCGAGCGTTGTTTGCTCGCCTGGTCAGATGGCCAGTAGTTTTATCAGGGAGGTGGAGGGCAGCCATCGGAAATGGTCAACACTTCAAAGCCGGTATCGGTGACAAGTATGGTGTGCTCGTATTGCGCCGACAGACTGTGATCTTTGGTGACCACGGTCCAGCCATCTCCGAGCTGTTTGATGTCGGCTTTGCCGGCATTAATCATCGGCTCGATGGTGAAGGTCATGCCAGCTTCGAGTTTCAGGCCGGTCTTCGGGCGGCCGTAATGCAACACCTGGGGTTCTTCATGGAAACCTTGACCGATGCCATGTCCGCAGAACTCGCGCACCACGCTGTAGCCCAGCGGTTCGACAAAACTCTGAATGGCATGGCCAATATCACCCAGATAGGCACCCGGCTTAACCACACGTATGCCGCGCCATAGCGACTGATAGGTGATCTCGCATAAGCGCCTGGCCTGAATCGACGGTTCACCGACATAAAACATGCGGCTGCTATCCCCGTGATAACCGTCCTTAATAACAGTAATGTCCAGATTGACGATGTCGCCGTTCTTGAGCACCTTGTCGCTCGGCACGCCGTGGCATACCTGATGATTGATCGAGGTGCAAATGGATTTCGGGTAGGGAGTATGCCCGCCAGGTGCGTAGTTGAGCGGGGCAGGAATGGCTTGTTGCACATTGACGATCAAGTCATGGCAGAGCTTATCCAACTCGTTGGTGGTCACGCCCGCCTTGACGAACGGAGCGATGTAATCGAGTACCTCGCTGGTCAGGCGACCGGCGACGCGCATTTTCTCGATTTCTTGTGAGGTCTTGATGGAAACTGACATATTTCTTGAGTTGATTGCAGGATGCCCGAGAATATCATGCGGTTCTAATTGTTGACAATTGTGATTGGGAATTAAATATTCGCGATTGCCGGTTTCATTGCCGTATTTGAAAAAAATCAAGCTGGAAACGGCTGATGCCACCGCGCAACACGTTTTTTTTGGCCAATAAAAAGCGGGCTGTCTCCAGCCCGCTTTGGCGTTACACGAAAAAAATTACTTAGTCACGCGCACTTTCGTTTCTTCTTTGAACGATGAGTGAGTTTCTACTCAGAGCGTTATTTGGCGTAGGAATCTGGAATAAAGCCGTACTCTAAAAGAAGCTACCACCGGGCTCACAAAGCCTGGTGCGCCACCCAGATCCCGGAAAGGCGCTGCGGAAACCAGTCGGCGTTTGGGTTTTTTCACCTCGATTTCGGTATAGGCACCACTGCGCCACCAATCCATAAACCCTCAAGCACAACACTCTTTCACTCTGTTCACATTCACCCCACAAGGGGTATCCCCGCGAGGGGGAGGCCGGAGGGGGCCCGGCGGCAGCGCCGCCACCCTTCCGCACAAAGGGGTAAAGAACCAAGTGGTAAGCTCCCTCCGCATGGCTACGGGAGGGTTCTGGCGACACGTAAACCGTAGATGTAGAACTGGACGCCGGTGTCGATGTCGCTGCGGACAGCGGCGCGCAAGTTAGCCGGGATGCTGGCCCACGACCCGCCGCGCACCACGTGACTGCCACAATTAACGGATTCCCATGCGCTTCCATCAGCAGGCGCGCCACGGTAGCTTTCGTGCTCGCAGTCTTGCGTCAATTCCAAGACGTTGCCGCTCATGTCATACAGGCCCCAGTTGTTGGGCGTGAGTTGCCCGACCGCATGGGTCTGCTTGCCGCTGTTCTCGAGATACCACGCCAGCCGATCCGGTCTGCCACCCGGCCCGCAGTACTCCTTATGCGCTCCACCCGCTCGGCAGGCATATTCCCATTCTGCTTCGCTGGGCAGTCTGACTTGCGTGCCCGTGCTGTTCCCCATCTCTTCGGCAAATTTAGATGCATCGTCCCAGTTCACCTGTTCCACCGGTTTGTCCGATCCCAGGAAGTGGCTCGGGTTATTGTCCATCACTTGCCGGTATTGCGCTTGTGTGACTTCATAGCGACCCATCCAGAAGCCTTTGACGCAGACTTTATGTACAGGTTGTTCTTCGAATGCCTGTTGTTCTTCTTTGTCGCTTGCGCTGCTGCCGCCCATGTTGAAACAGCCGGACGGCACCCAGACGAATTCCATGCCGGTCTTGGGTTCGGCCCACACCTTGCCGGCGGCAGGTTCCGAAGCTGCTCCATGCTTGCGCTCATCCGCCTGCGCGTTGCCTGCCATGCCTTGCAGCCCCAACATCAGGCTGATGAGTATGATTTGTATTTTCATTTCAGTTCTCCTTTTGGGTTTTGATTGGCTGGTTGGCCGTTGCTGAGTTGGTCGGCGATTGCCGGTTTCATTGTTGCACTTGAAAAAAATCAAGCTGGCAACGGCTTATGCCACCGCGCAACACATTATTTTTGGGCAACAAAAAGCGGGCTATCGCCAGCCCGCTTTGGCGATACACGAAAAGAAATTACTCGGTCGCGGGCGCTTTCTTTTGTTCTTTGATCGCCGAGCGAATTTCTATGCGACGGTTTTGTGCACGACCTTCTTCAGTCTTGTTATCACCAATAGGACTGGCGGAGCCTTGGCCCTTGGCAAGAATGCGGTTAGCTGCAATACCACTCTTAACCAGATACTTTTTGACAGATTCGGCACGCTCGACAGACAACCTTATATTTTGCTTATCAGAACCACTGTTATCGGTGAATCCGATCACTTCAAGCTTCGTGTCGGGTTGCTTGAGCGCAAATTTCACCACTCCGTTCAATTGTTTGCTGGCTGCTTTCTTCAGTTTGGCAGATCCGGTTTCAAAGCTGGTGCCTTCAATTCGCACTGGCTTGTCCTCCAGTAAGATATTGAACGCCTCAGGAACGGGAGCAGGAGCGGAGACAGGAGCCGGAGCAGGAGCGGACACAGGAGCAGGAGCGGAAACGGGAGCAGGTTCACGGGAAAGGTAAGTTGCCAAGGCTTCGATATCATGGTCGGTCAGGCGGGTGGTGATGCGCAGCATCATGCCGGAGCGATCATTTTCGCGCTCTTCCGTCTTGAAGTCGGTCAGTTGTTTTATCAAGTAATCCTTGTGCTGACCACCGATCACCGGGAACAGATTATTGTTGAGCGGTTGGCCCTTACCGTATTCACCATGGCACTTGATACAGCGGAAAGCACCAGTCCTTTCATTGCCTTTAAGAAATAACTTTTGGCCTTCAAGGTAGAGCTTTTGCTCTGCCTCGTTTTCTATCGGCGTGCCTCCCATCTGCTTTTGGCTGGCGAAATAAGCTGCGATGTCGAACAAATCCTTGAAATTGTCCACACTCGCTGCCATGTCGGTCATGGTCTCATTGAAACGGGCACCGTTCTGGAATTCACGGACTTGCTTCTGGATATAGTCAGACCATTGGCCGGCGAGCTTGGGAAAAGTAGCTGCGGCACTGTTGCCGTCCTCGCCGTGGCAACCCTGGCACAGGGCCGATTTGTCCTTGCCGGCAACGGGATCGCCGATACCGATGCGCTGATTGATTTCTGACGGGCTGTCGCCGGCATAGGCGGGGGCCGCCGCGAGCAGCACTACGGTCAAAACAGCGGCAATGTTTTTGTTGCTACGCAACATGTATTCTCCTGGCAGGGCACTTGATTCCACCACAATTGTTTCTTATAAGCGTTGCTGCGTCAATTTTATTATTGCAAACAACAACCTTAGGGAGCCTCTAAAAATTCAGAGTTCGCCCAAATGCAAGGCGTGGAAAAATTCCGCGGCGCCGCATATGACTGATATGTAAGCAAGAAATTTTTGCGAGCATCCGCTACGCGGCTTGCCTGCTTACCCCTCTGCCGCAACACGGCAGTTGGGATGAAATGTGAATTTTTAGAGGCTGCCCTTAGTCTTCACCTGCCAGCTTAAGTGGCCCGCTACCCGAAAAACGATCGAGATAGAGGTAAATTACCGGTGTGATGAAAAGCGTGATCACCTGCGAGAACAACAATCCACCGACTACGGCGAGGCCGAGTGGCTGACGCAGCTCGGCGCTCGCGCCAAAACCGATGGCGATAGGCAATGAGCCCATCAATGCCGCCGAGGTGGTCATCATGATCGGGCGAAAACGCAGCAGACAGGCGGTACGGATCGCTTCATGCGGCGCCATGCCTTCGTTGCGCTGCGCGTTGAGCGCAAAGTCTATCATCATGATGGCGTTTTTCTTGACGATGCCGATCAGCATCAGGATACCGACCATGGCGATGATCGAGAGATCAATGTTGAATAGCCACAACATCGCCAGCGCGCCGACCGCTGCCGAGGGCAGGCCGGAAAGAATGGTGATCGGATGGATATAACTTTCGTACAGCACACCCAGCAACACATAGATCACCAGCAGCGCAGCAAAGATCAGTACCATCTGGCTAGCCTGCGATGACTGGAATGCAGCAGCGTCGCCACCGTAACTGGTGAGTATGCTGACCGGCATATTGAGCTCGCGTCTGAATTGTTCAATCCGCTTGGAGGCATCGCCCAGTGCCGCACCGGGCGCGAGATTGAATGAGACCGTCAGCGCATTGAGCTGTCCTGTGTGATTGATCGAGAGAGGCCCGACTTCGCGCTCGACGGTCGCAATGCTGGCCAGCGAAATCAGTGTGCCGTTTTTGTTCCGAACATATATCTTGGCAAATGCGCTTTCGTCTGCACGGTCTTCGGCGGGGACCTGCATGATGACCTGATAGCTGTCGCTCGAAGTGTAGATCGTTGAGACCTGGCGCTCACCGAAAGCGCTATAGAGTGCGGAACGGATATCCGCGATCTGCACGCCCAGCAGGTTGGCCTTGTCGCGGTTGATATTGAGTCGAGCCTGCAGGCCCTTCAGTTGCGAGTCGCTGGTGACATCGCGAAAAATGGCTTCTTCGCGCATACGCGCCATCAGGCCTTCGGATGCCGCGCGCAGCTCTGTGGCGCGCACGCTGCGCATGACATACTGATACCGGCTCTTGCTGACACGACCGCCGAGCCTGAGGTTTTGAATGGGGTTGATGAAGACATTGACACCGGGGATGACGCGTACTTCACGGCGCAGATTTTCGATCACCTTGTCGATGGAAGGACGCTCACTCCGCGGTTTGAGGCTCATGAACAGGCGCCCGCTGTTGCTGTCGTTGGCGTTGACGATGAGCGTATCGACGGCGGGATTGGCGCGTATCACGTCGCCGGTGCGCTGCAGCAGATCGGCCATGGCGGGAAAGGAAATATCCTCGACTGCCTCCACAGTGATCAATGCCTGGCCGATATCCTCATTGGGAAAGAAACCCTTGGGCGAGACGATGAACAGTGCGATGGTTACAACCAGGGTGCCGGCTGCGATGCCGAGCATCACCCGGTTGTGACTTAATGCCCAGTCGAGCGCGCGTTCGTAGGATGACAGTACTTGTTTGAAGCCGCGCTCGAACCACGCTGTCCATTTCAGGCCATGACCTGCGGTCTCATGCCGGGCCGTTTCGGTTTCTTGCTGGACCAGGTAGCGGCTGGCCAGCATCGGAACCAGCGTGAGCGACACCACGGCCGACACCAGCACGGCGATCCCCACCACCGCGGCGAATTCATGGAACAGCAAGCCGATCACGCCGGGCATGAAGAAGATCGGGATGAATACCGCGACCAGCGAAAGCGAAATCGAAATGATGGTAAAGCTTATCTCCTTGGATCCTTTCAGCGCGGCTTGAAGCGGCGGCATGCCGAGCTCGACGTGGCGCACGATATTCTCCAGCACCACGATGGCGTCATCCACTACCAGCCCGACCGCGAGGGTGATGCCGAGCAGCGAAATATTGTCCAGACTGTAACCGAAGGCACCCAACAGCGCCACCGTCCCCAACAGCGAGATCGGCAGCGATAGTGCCGGGATGAGAGTGGCGGTGGCCTTGCGCAGGAACAGGAAGATCACCAGCACGACGAGGATAACGGTGATGGTCAGGGTGACCTGAACGTCGTGGATCGCGTTGCGAATCGACACCGAGCGGTCATTGCGCAGTTTGAGCTGGACCGACGACGGCATTTGCGCGATGAGGCCGGGCATCGCCGCCTTGATCTTATCCACCGTGGCAACGGTGTTGGCGCCCGGTTGGCGTTGTACTGAAAGCGTGATGGCGCGTTCGCCGTTGGCCCAGCTTGCCGTCTTCACCGATTCCACGCTGTCTTCGACCACGGCTACGTCGGAAAGCCTTACCGGAGCCCCGCTCGGGGAAGTGGCTACGACCAGATTGGCAAATGCGGCGGCGTTGTCGAGCTGCCGGTTAGCCTGGATGATAAGCGTCTGGCGCGGCCCGTCCAGCGTGCCGACCGGTGAATTGGAGTTGGCGCTGTGCAGCGCGTTGGCGATGTCATCGACGGTCAGGTTGTGCGTCGCAAGGGCTTCCGGACGCACGCGCACACGCACCGCATATTTTTTCTGCCCGTTGATGTTTACCTGTGCCACGCCGGGAAGTGTGGAGAGCGTCGGCGAAATCAGATTACTGGCGAAGCTGTTCAGATCCGACAGTGGCATCGAGGGCGATGTCAGGGTGAGGAAAATGACTGGCGCGTCGGCGGGGTTGACCTTTTGATATGACGGTGGCGTGGTCATCTCCGTTGGTAGAGAGCGTTGCGCGCGCAGTAATGCCGCCTGTACATCTATAGCGGCGCTGTCGATATTGCGGTCCTGATCGAATTCCAGCGTGATCGAGGTGCTGCCCAGCGTGCTCGTCGAGCTGATCACGGCCAGGCTGGATATGGTTGAGAACTGTCGTTCGAGTTGCGTGGCTACCGAAGAGGCCATGGTCTCCGGGCTGGCGCCGGGAAGCGATGCGCTGACCGAGATGGTGGGAGTATCGTAGCTCGGCAATGCTGCTACGGGGATGTCACCGTAAGCGATGATGCCGGCCAGTACGGCGGAAGCCGACAGCAGCACAGTCATGACCGGGCGGCGGATACACAGCTCGGAGAGGTTCATTGCTTGCCCGCGCTATTGGATTTTGCGCCACCCATGTTGGTGTTCTTGCCTTTGCTGTCTTCTGTCTTCTGTCCACTGTTTTCTGATTCGACTACGAGGCTACCCGGTCTGAGATTTTGCGCACCCTCCACGACGACACGCGTACCCAACTCGATTCCCTCGACCACGGCGTAGCCGTCCTGGATCAGGAGCACATTGATAGGCAGCGATGCCACCTTGTTATCTTCCCCGATCACATAAAGAAATTTCCGTTCCGGCCCGGTCTGCACCGCCTGTGCAGGAACCGTAAATGCTCCGGCAAGTTTGCGCGGCGCAACCGCCACATTCACAAACATGCCGGGCCAGAGGCGATGGTCAGCATTGGTAAATTCGGCCTTGAGACGTATGGTGCCGCTTGCCGTATCTACCGAGTTGTCGATGAATACCAGACGGCCTTTCATTTCTGTTTGGCCGGCCAAATCCAGCTTTGCGCTGACGGGCACATTGCCTTTGGCAAATGCTTGCTGCAAGCCCGCAAGCTCCTGTTCAGGCAAAGTGAAGCTGACGTTGATCGGATCAAGCTGTGTAATGCTCACCAGCACGGCGCCACTCGCGGTCGAAGTACCCGGTTGCACCAGACTTCCCGGGTATACCGAAATGGCGCCAGTGCGACCTTCAATCGGCGCAGTGATCTCGTCGAAACTGCGCGCCACACGACTCGCATCCGCGGAAGCCAGATCAATTGCAAGCTGGCCGCGCAAACCATCTGCCAGGTTCTGTGCTGTATCAAACTCGGACTGTGATACATACTCCTGTTTTAGCAACCCCCGTTCTCGTTCGAGGTTGCGCTTGGCGTTCAGCAGATCGGCGCGATCCTTGACCACCTGCGCTTCGGCTTTGCTGAGGTTGGCATCTTCGGTGCGCGCATCAAGGGTGAATAACCGGTCGCCTTTGCGTACGAACTGCCCTTCTTTGATATGCACGACTTTGACCGTGGCACTGATCTGCGGCCGCACATCAACAGTTTGAAGAGCTGATACCGTGCCGTTTGCTGTGAGCCTGACCGATACATCTTTCTGCGTAACCGGAGCACTCACCACTTGAAATGCGCCCGTTCCCTTGGGGTTGCCTGCGGTGCTCCGGGCTTGCCAGATCCAAGCACCAGCAGCCAGTGCGATGAGTGAAATGACGGCAATTGGAATCCATATGCGTTGCTTGGAGCGTGTCGAAGGTTTTTTGTGATATACGACTTCCATCTAAAAGGTGCTCCTGAAAATACCATTTATCAACATCAGGGAGTTGCGGCCGAGAGGATATTCCTTACTGATAACGCAACGCCTCGATCGGATCGAGCTGTGCGGCTTTGTGTGCCGGATAAAATCCGAAGAAAATTCCCACCGCTGCCGCGACGCTGAATGCCACGACGACCGAGCTGCCCGAGATGATGACCATCGTGCCGGTCAGCGTGTTGGTCAGCAGTGCGCCGCCGATCCCCAACAGCAGACCAATGAAGCAACCGATCACCGAGATGATAATGGCTTCCAGCAGGAATTGCAGCAGGATGTCCCTCTCTCTCGCGCCGATTGCCATGCGGATGCCGATCTCTCGGGTGCGTTCGGTGACTGAGACCAGCATGATGTTCATNNTCGGTCACGCTGACCAGCATGATGTTCATGATGCCGATGCCGCCCACCAGCAGTGACACCGAGGCGATCGCGCCGAGCAGCAGCGACATGATACGCGTGCTTTCTGCGGCGGAATCCGCTGCGGCGGTGAGGTTGCGCAGGAAGAAATCGTTATCCATGCCTTCGCGTATCCGGTGTCGCTGGCGCAGCAGTTCGGTCATGGATTTTTCCACTGCCGGCATGATTTCCTGGGTAGTGGTCTGCACCATGGCCATGCGCACCGAACCCGGAAACTGTGTGCCGAATACCTGGCGCTGCGCAGTGGTGAGCGGAATGATGATGGTGTCGTCCTGATCGCGACCATCCATGCCCTGACCCTTGACAGCCAACGTCCCGAGGACGACGAACGGGCTTTGCCGGATGCGGAAGGTCTTGCCGACCGGATCTTCATCGCCGAATAAATTGTCCGCAGCAGTCTTGCCGATCAGCGCGACTCGCGTTGCCGAACGCACGTCTGAATCAGTGAAAGCGTTCCCCGAACTCACCGGCCAGGAACGCGCGTCCAGATAACTCGGGGTGGTGCCGATGATGGAGGTGTTCCAGTTGTTCGGCCCATACACGATTTGCGCGCTGCCGGGATGTATCGGCGCGACGGCTTGCACGCCGGGCAATTCGGCGATGGCATCCGCGTCGCTGACCGTCAAGGTGAAATTGCCGCCGCCACCTGAACGAACTCCGCTCGCTGAAGTGCTGCCGGAAAGCAGTATGAACAGGTTGCTGCCCATCGCTGCGATGGTTTGCTTGATGGCATATTGCGCGCCTTGTCCGATCGACATCATCAGCACCACTGCGCCGACGCCTATTACCATCCCCAGCATGGTAAGCAGCGTGCGCAGACGGTTCGCGCCCATCGCGCGCCAGGCTTCGCCGAGCATCGCAAAGATCATGCTATAGCCACTTGTGTAAGTTCGTCGCTGATGATGCGCCCATCAAAGAAACGCACTTTGCGTTTGGCATGGCGTGCGATGTCCTCTTCGTGTGTGACCAGCACGATGGTGATGCCTTCGCGGTTCAGTTCCTCGAACAACATCATGATCTCTTCACTGGTTTTGCTGTCCAGGTTGCCGGTCGGTTCGTCTGCAAGGATCAACCGAGGGCGGTTGACCAAGGCACGAGCGATCGCTACGCGTTGTTGCTGGCCGCCGGAAATCTTGTTGGGTACGGACGTTGCATAGCTTCCCAGCCCGACCTTGACGAGCAGCTCTTGCGCGCGCTGCTGGCGTTCCTCGCGTTCCAACCCGCAATAGATCAGCGGCAGAGCGACATTGTCCAGTAGCGACATGCGCGGCAACAGATTGTAACCCTGGAACACGAAGCCGATGGTTCGGTTGCGCAGCAAGGCCAGCTCGTCCTTGCCCAACTCCGCGACGCTGCGCCCATCCAGAAAATAACGGCCGGCACTGGGCTTGTCGAGACAGCCGAGGATATTCATGAAGGTGGATTTGCCCGAACCGGAGGGACCCATGATCGCAACGAACTCGCCGGCGGCAATGCTGAGGTTCACCTCTTTGAGCGCGGGGAACAATCCTGCAGATGTCTGGTAGGATTTGTGCAAACCTTCGATGCGGATAACCGGATCGCTCATCAGAACATTCTCATCGGCGGCCTGCTGCCGGAGCTTTTTGATTGGTCCGCTGCTTGCGCTTCGCCAATCACGATCTGGTCGCCTGCCTTGAGTTCTCCGCCGACGATTTCGGTATTACGGTTATCGGTGATGCCGAGCGATACGCTGACCGGTTTTAATTCACCTTTCTCCAATACATATACTTTGCCGGAAAATGCATCACGTTTGGGTTTGGCGCCACCCGGCGAGTCTCCGGGACGGCTGCCGCCGCTCTTCTGCGCGTCATTAATTGGATTGGCAGCCGGTTTTTGCATATCGGCATTGGCGGGCTTGAAGCGCAGCGCGGCATTGGGAACCAGCAACACATCCTTGCGTTCAGCCACCGCAATGCTCACATAGGCAGTCATGCCCGGCAGCAAGATTTGCTCGGGATTGTCCACGTTGATCACCACATCATAGGTCACAACGTTCGATACAGTGGTCGGATTAAGGCGTATCAGGTTGACCGTGCCTTTAAAATTGCGGTTCGGGAAAGCGTCCACGGTGAAGCGCACTGTCTGGCCTACACGGATGTTGCCGATGTCGGCTTCGGCGAAATTGGCGTCGATCTGCATCCTGGATAGATCCTGCGCGATCTTGAACAATGTCGGGGTCTGCAGGCTGGCGGCAACGGTTTGACCGACATCCACCGAACGATCGACCACCACACCGGACACCGGCGAACGGATCACCGAGTAGTCTAAGTTTGCGCGATCTTTTTCCACTGTCGCTTGCGCCAATTGCAACTGCGCTTCGGCAGATTTCTTGGCTTGCACTGCGGTATCCAACTCCTGGCGTGAGACATAGTCCTGCGCAAACAAGCTGCGCAAACGCGTTTCGTTGGCAGTAGCCAATTCCAGCGAGGCGTTGGCACTTTGCACATTGGCCAGGCTTTGCTTTTGTTGCGCGGCAAGCAGGGCATCATCGAGTTCCAGCAAAATCTGCCCCTTCTCAACTTTGCTGTTGAAGTCCACATAGAGCTTCTTTACGGTGCCGGAAACCTGTGTGCCTACACTCACCAGGGTCACCGGATTGATCGTGCCGTTGGCCGAGACGGTTTGGCTGATGTCGCCGTTTTCCACGGCTTGCAAACGATATTGCGGTGGCGCGACCTTGTAGAACTGCCAATAAGCGGCGATGCCGGCGCTGATAACGGCAGCAGTGAGCAACAACAAAGCAAGCGGAGAACGGAATATTTTTTTCATGGCTGGCTTTTCTGTGGTGGAATTTCGCCGGGCTGTTGGCTGCTGACATCCGACAAGGATTGCAGCAAGCCCGCATCCAGACTGCCCATTGCCTGGGCAAGTGTGGCGCGATTGATGTTCCAGTCAAAGGTGGACTGGATACGTTGCTGGCGCGCGCTGGCTAAAGCACTTTGCGCATTCAGCACATCCAGTATGCTGCCCACGCCAGCCTTGTAGCGACCCAGCGCGACGCGTGCCGATTGTTCCGCGCTGCTCAGCAAGTCAGCGGTGGTGCGCAATGATTGAGTCGCAGTGATGAGATGCTGATAAGCCGTCCAGACATCCAATGCCACCTGTAAACGCAATTGCTCCAGTTGACCATTCTTGACATCCACTTGCGCCTCGGCAGCGCGCACGTGATAGGTTGTTGCATATCCGGAAAAGATTGGCACACTCAAATTGATGCCGACCAATGAACCGCGTGAGGTGATACCCCCGCTGTTGATTTGATTGGCTGAAGCGGTCAAGGAGATAGTTGGTCTGCCCGCCGCACGCGCCGCATCCGCGCTGGCTTCGGCAGCTTTTACTTGCGCAGCGGCGGCTTGTAAATCCGGCCGATGCTGACGCGCCTCTTCGATCAGCGCAGCGATATCACCCTCAAAGCTATTGGGTATCGCCATTGTATTCGCGGTTGCCAACGAGACATTCCGGTTGGCATCCAGTCCGAGCATGTTTGCCAAAGCGCCTTGCGCATTCTTCTGGTTGCCCTCAATGGTAATGCGATTCAGTGTGGCTTGCGAATAAGCAGTCTGTGCTTGCAGCTTGTCGGCAGGCGTTGCGCTTCCGGCGAGATAGCGTGCCTCGGCGGCGGCAAAACTCTCCTTGGCTGCGTGTTCCGATTCGAGCGCCGCATCGAGCGCGGCATAGGTCGCCTGCGCCTGGTAAAAGGCCTGCACCGCAGCTAGGAATACCGCTTGCACCGTGCTGTCTTGCGTGGCACTCGCAGCAGCGAGCAACTGGCGCGCATTTTCCAGATTGGCAGCGCGCGAACCGAAGTCGTAGAGCAGATAGGAAAGTGTCACGTCAATGTTGCTCTGATCCACACTGGTAGTACTTCTTGACAAATTTACACCGGTGGTACTTCCTGACAAATTGTGATTGGCGCTGGCGCTCAATGCTGCGCTGGGCAGATAACTCGCCTTACTCACGCCAACCTGCGCCGCCTGCACCCGCGAACTCGCCCACGCTACACGGGTTTGAGGGTTGTTGCACAAAGCGAGGTTGACCACATCCAACAGATTGAGCGCTGCTGTTGGCATGGGCTCCGCACACGGATCGCCAACCGCACCGTCCTGGTGCAATGCAGGCTTGGGCGGCAGCATCGCCTCGGTGTTGAACGGATCGGAAGTTTCTTCGGCCATGGCAAAGCCGCTCCAGAGATAGAACAGCGTATAAAAGGTATAGCGATGCATATGACGTGGCATGAGATATAGAATAACTTTCAATCGATCTTAAGTATCGGCGATTCGGATTTTTCGGACAATGGTTGTTTTGTAAGGAATTGTTTTCGATTCGCGTAGTTTATTAGGAGCCTCTAAAAATTCAGAGTTCGCCCAAATGCCCCACAAGGGGACGCCGATCCGCTACGGGCAGAAGCAGCCCGTGCGGAATCGTCAGCAAGGCGCTGAAAAAATTTCAGTTCCGGCTAACCTAAAGGTTACCCTACACTGAAACTTCGTTTTGCCGCGCCGCATATGTTTTATATGTAAGCAACAAATTTTTTACGCAACGCAGCAGTTGGGATGAAATGTGGATTTTTAGAGATTCCCTATAGCCATGGTACAGTTTCTTGCGCTATACAATACGACAATAAACTAATGAAGGGAACGACCATCGGCTCCTTATGAGCTCTTTGAAATACACCCATCCGTCAGATTTATTTGATATTGAAGGGCTTCAGCTTTACAAGCATAGGTCGCATCACTATAATGCGCGCTCTTTCGAGGTACCGGGGGTATAGCTCAGCTGGGAGAGCGCTTGCATGGCATGCAAGAGGTCAGCGGTTCGATCCCGCTTATCTCCACCAAAGA
>PLBS01000167.1:0-3551 GCA_003134595.1 Gallionella sp.
CGTCATTCCGGCGTAGGCCGGAATCCAGCAATAAAAAAGACTCCGCGAAGCGAGACAAAACCATGATGTTGTCCCACTTGCGTGGGGATTTATTAAACATCTGGATTCCGGCCTACGCCGGAATGACGCAGTTTTTGCTAATGGATAATCTGGGTTAAAGTTAAAGATGGAGCAGCTCCAACAAATTCTCGATCAGGCTCTTAAGCAGTTTGCTGCCATCAGCGACGAAGCTGAACTGGAGCAGGTCAAAGCGAAATATCTGGGCCGTGAAGGCAGCCTGACCGTCTTGCTCAAGGGCTTGGGCAAGCTGTCTGCGGAAGAACGTCCCGCCGCAGGCGCGCGTATCAATCAAGTCAAACAAGGTATAGAAGCAGCATTGCAGCAGCGACGCGATGCGTTGCAGCAAAACAAGCTGGCGCAACAGCTGGCGGCAGAATCGCTGGATGTGACATTACCCGGGCGCGGTTTGAGCACAGGTGGATTGCATCCGGTCACACACACGCTGGAACGCATCGAACAGCTGTTCCACTCGCTGGGTTTTGCGACCGCATCCGGTCCCGAGATCGAACGCGATTTCTACAACTTCACTGCGCTGAACATCCCGGAAAATCATCCGGCGCGTGCCATGCACGATACTTTTTACATCGATCCGCAGCACGTGTTGCGCACCCACACTTCACCGGTGCAAGTGCACTATATGGAAACCCATCAGCCTCCGCTGAAGATCATCTCGCCGGGTCGTGTTTATCGAGTCGATTCCGATGCCACGCATTCGCCGATGTTCCATCAGGTCGAAGGTTTATGGGTCGATGAAGAAGTCAGTTTTGCCAATCTCAAAGGTGTGGTGCAGGATTTTTTACAGTGCTTTTTCGAGCAAGATGATTTGCAAGTGCGTTTNNATGGTGCATCCCAACGTGCTGAAGCACGTCAATATCGATAGCGAAAAATATCTTGGTTTTGCCTTCGGTTTGGGCGTGGAACGCTTGGCGATGTTGCGCTACGGCGTGAACGATCTGCGCCTGTTCTACGAAAGTGATTTGCGCTTCCTCAAGCAATTCAACTGAAAATATAGCCATGAAATTTTCTGAGAATTGGTTAAGAACCTGGGTCAATCCGGACCTGTCCAGCGAAGCCCTGGCGCATGCGCTGACCATGGCCGGCCTCGAAGTCGAGGCACTGGAGCCTGTCGCGCCCGCGTTCAATAACGTGGTGGTCGCAGAAGTGCTGGAAGTCGTCAAGCATCCCAACGCGGAACGCCTGAATGTATGCCAGGTGAATGTCGGCGAAGCGCGCCCCCTGACCATCGTGTGCGGTGCGGCGAATGTCGCAGTAGGCGTGAAAGTGCCGTGTGCGCGCATCGGCGCGGTGCTGCCCGGCGACTTCGTCATCAAGCAGGCCAAGGTGCGCAATGTTGAGTCATTTGGCATGTTGTGCTCGGATAAAGAGCTGGGCTTGGCAGAAGAAAGCCAAGGCCCTTCGACTGAGCTCAGGACAGGCTTGTGGTTGCTGCCTAACGATGCGCCGGTGGGGAAAAACCTGCGCGAGTATCTGGAGTTGAATGACAAATTGTTCACGCTCAAACTTACGCCGAACCGCAGCGATTGCTCCGGCATGGTCGGCGTGGCGCGCGAAGTCGCGGCACTGACCGGCAGCGCGCTCAAACCATTGGATATCCAAACACAGCCCGTCACTTTGTCTGAGCAGTTGCCGGTCAAAGTGTCAGATACGCAGGCTTGTCCGTTGTATTGCGGTCGCCTGGTGCGCGGCGTGAATGCAACTGCGATCACACCGGCCTGGATGCTGCGCCGATTGGAGCGTAGCGGCCTGCGCGGTATCAACGCGGTGGTGGACATCACCAACTACGTGATGCTGGAAATGGGCCAGCCAATGCACGCATTCGATGTGGCAAAACTGTCCGGCGGCATCACCGTGCGCAAGGCGCGCAGGGGTGAGTCACTGACCTTGCTCAACGAACAGACGGTGGTGCTGGACGAAGAGATATTGGTCATCGCCGATGACGCGCGGGTGTTGGCGATGGCCGGCATCATGGGCGGGCAGGGCAGCGGTGTGGAAACGACCACACAGGATGTATTCCTGGAGAGCGCATTTTTCCATCCCGATGCGATTGCCGGCAAGGCGCGCCGTTTCGGGCTGGCGACCGACTCTTCATTCCGCTTTGAGCGCGGCGTGGATTTCGCGGCAACCCGTCAGGCATTGGAACGTGCCACACAATTGTTGCTGGAAATCTGCGGCGGCAATGCCGGAGCGATCAGCGAAGTGCGCGGCCAGTTGCCGGCACGAGTGGCGATTGCATTGCGCCGTTCGCGCATCGCGCGGGTGCTGGGCATCGCGCTGGATAACAATCAGATAGCAACTTTGTTGAAGCGTCTGCAATTTGACTTCGTGGCGAATGGCGATGATTACCGCGTATCACCGCCGAGCTTCCGTTTTGATCTGTCCATCGAGGCCGACCTGATCGAAGAGCTGGCGCGTCTGTATGGCTATGACAACATCCCCGCACAAGTTCCGCAATCTGCAATGACCATGTTGCCATACAGCGAGTTGCAACGCCCGCTGGCGTGCATCCAGCAAACGCTGGTGGCGCGTGATTATCAGGAGATCGTCAGTTACGCCTTTGTGGAACAACAAGTCGAGCGCGAACTGTGCGGCAACGATGATCCCGTCGCGTTGCAAAATCCGATCGCCAGCAATCTGGCGGTGATGCGCAGCAGTTTGATCGGCGGGTTGGTCGGGGCGTTGCGTTTCAATCTGAATCGCAAGCAAGAGCGCGTGCGTCTGTTCGAGGCCGGCGCATGTTTTGCCAAAGCTGATAATGAATATATACAAAGCCAGCGACTATCCGGTTTGGCCTACGGTGAAACTCAACCTGAACAATGGGGTGCAGCCACCAGGCCGGTGGATTTCTACGATGTAAAAGCGGATGTCGAAGCCTTGTTTGCACCTCAGAGCTTGCGTTTTGTTGCAGCAGCCCACCCGGCCTTGCATCCGGGACGCTCTGCGCAGATTTTTTGCGGCGAGCAGGTGGTCGGCTGGATTGGCGAGTTGCATCCGCACTGGCAGCAACAATATGACATGGCTCAAGCCTGCGTGTGGTTCGAGGTTGAACTCGGCGCGTTGACGCTGGCGAAGGTTCCGCACATGAGCGAGATCGCCAAGTTCTTGCCGGTGCGCCGCGATTTGGCGGTAGTGGTCGACGAGGGAATTACCGTGCAAACCTTGCTGGATGCCATGCAACACGTATCCGCACCTTATGTGGCAGAGGTTGCACTGTTCGATGTATATCGCGGCAAAGGCGTGGAGCAAGGCAAAAAAAGCCTTGCATTCCGTGTGTTGTTACAAGATACTCATAAAACACTCACGGATTCAGAGATTGAACCAAGCATCGCGCAATTAGTGGCTGTTTTGCAAAAGCACGGTGCGCAGTTACGTATGTAATTCCAATAAGATGGAATTTGGAATTTGGAATAAGGGGGAGAAATGACAACTACATTAACCAAAGCCGAACTGGCTGATTTGCTGTTCGCAAAAGT
>PLBS01000167.1:3614-23113 GCA_003134595.1 Gallionella sp.
GTGACGTTTCATCCCAGCCAAAAACTGAAAACCATGGTGGAAAAGTCCTATCATGGAAAACCACAAGCCTAACTCCGAACTCCCGCCGATTCCCGCCAAACGTTACTTCACCATCGGTGAGGTCAGCGAGTTGTGCGGGGTCAAGGCGCACGTGCTGCGCTATTGGGAACAGGAGTTTACACAGCTTAAACCGGTTAAGCGCAGCGGCAATCGGCGCTACTATCAACACCATGAAGTGATGCTGATCCGGCGTATCCGCGAGTTGTTGTATGGGCAGGGTTTTACTATCAGTGGTGCACGCAACCTGCTGGAAAATCCGATCCAAGCTGGTAGTCATGCTGTCTTGCCGGCAGCGCTAAATGTTGCCGCACTGCGTCACGAAATCAGAGAGATCATTTCCTTGCTCGGCGCATAGAGTTCGCATTTATCAATGCGAACTCTCGTTTTTACTCTGTCTTTTTCACTTGCCCGACAAACAGGATTTCTTTAAAAGTCCGGTTCAGTTCTTTGCTGTAGAAGCCGCTCATTATTACACCTTTGCTATAGCGGACTTGGTTGCCGGGTTTAATGTCAAGCTGGGTACCGGCCAGCCAGATCACTTCTTGTTTATCATTGACCACCTCCAGATAAGTATAGGCTGCTGTCTGAAGAACCGTTCTTACGGTGCCGTGGTTGGGTAACTGGGTCTGATTTTCTTTGCGTGCGGTCAGTTTTGCCTTGTATGCCTGGACATCCGATTCAAGCCCCCAGTATCCGAAGTCTGCGGTTGTATTGACTGTTGCGTATTCCACGCTGGATAAATAATTATCACGATTGGAACCGCCAATCACGTAAATCCAGTCTTTGTATTCAACCACGCTGAACATGCCGCGCGGCACGGTGAGCGGGGTAGTCATTTCCCATGCGGATAATTGTCCGTCGGTATTCACTTTACTTTTTTCCACGCTATCGAGAAATTCCAGCCCGGTGAGGCCGCCAAGCGCATAGAGATAATCCCCGTGTGAAACAGTGGATAATCCATATCGTCCGATATTCAATGGGCTGGTCATTTTCCAGTTGCGCTTTTCCTGATCGCCCAGCGGGGACCATTCGACATCGGTAATGCCGACACCTTTGTCTTGATCATGCCCGCCAATGACATAAGCGGCCGAGCCCCATTTTTTCACGCCATTCACATAACGGGGCATAAGCATGGTTTTTGGTTCGAGCTGCCATTCCCCGAGACTGCCATCAGGCATAAAGTCGGCGCGTTCAACCGTATCCAACAGAACGCCACCAAAGCCACCAAAAGAGTAAAGAGCGGTATCCGTCGCAATGAGCTTGCTGCAACGACGCGGTACGACCATTTGATTCTTCTCTGTTTCCCATGGACCCAAGGTGCCGTCGGGCAAAATACGTGCGCGTTCGGCGGTACGCAGTAAATTATGCCCATTTGGTCCATTGCCGCCACCGACGACATATACCGAACCGTTATGTATCACTGCGTCGATAAAGCCGCGAGGTTCTTTTAAACTCGGGCCCGCTTGCCACGGGCTTAAAGATCCGTCTTTGTGGATTTTGGCATATTCAGTCGTATTGAGAAAATCTTTGCCATCGACTCCACCGATTAAGAGCAGAGTGTCATCGACTGCCACTATTGCAGCGCCTGCGCGTGGGATGGTAAGCGAGGCGGTTTCTTTCCAATCGGGAACCCAAAGTTTGCTTTGCGTACTACATGCAGACAAAGTGCACAGTAGTGCGAAGATTGCTAATTTATTCATAAAGATTTCTTTCAATTTGATTGCGCATCAAGTGCAAACGGCTGAGCCTATGAGGATAACCAGGTTAAAAAGTAGTACTAATACTCCATGATACACATCATACGGTGCTTGGTCAGCCAAGTTTTGGGGGGAGGACAGAAGTTGCGCTGCGAACCAACTTGGACTAAACTAGTCCTAGTTAACGGAGGTGAATTATGTTGCGTTTAAGCAAATTGGCAGATTACGGTACTCAAGTCATGACCTATATGGCGCGCGACCGGGATGTCCACAGCGCAAGCGAGGTCGCGGCGGGTTTGGGTATCGCGGCGCCCACGGTGAGCAAGATCCTCAAAATGCTGGTACGAAAGAACCTTGTCGCCTCTGTGCTCGGTGCGAAAGGCGGCTACAGGCTGGCGCGCCATCCCAAGGAGATTTCTGTCGCTGAAATCATCGATGCGATGGACGGTCCGATTTCGATCACCGAATGCAGCAGCACCTCTACTTGTGTGCGCGAATCGATTTGCTCGACTCGCAGCAATTGGCAGGGGATCAATCACATCATTCTGGACGCGCTTGAAAAGGTGAATCTTGCCGAAATGATCGCACCCAAACCTCAGTTTGTGGATGTGAGTGCGCTTCGTTCACGCGGGATATTGGTATGAAGGGTACTTCTAAAATGAATTCAATTTGGAGATGAGCATGGCAATCACATTGACTGAGTCGGCAGCAAAGCACATTCGAAGCCAGATCGAGAAGAGCGGCAAGGGGGTCGGGCTGCGCCTTGGGGTGAAGAAATCGGGATGCAGCGGCTTTGCCTATACTTTCGATATTGCACAGGAAGTGCTGGAGAACGACACGGTCTTCGAGGGCTTTGGTGCGAAGCTGCTGGTGGATGCGCAGAGCCTGCCCTATCTCGAAGGGACGGAACTCGAGTATGCAAAGGAGGGGTTGGGGCATGTATTCAAGTTCAACAATCCCAATGTCAAAAATCAGTGCGGATGCGGCGAAAGCTTTGCGATTTAAGGATTACTTATGAGTACAGCACTACAAAATCTGGTCAATCAGCCATACAAGCATGGCTTTGTCACCGACATCGAAACCGAGGCGGTTGCTAAAGGTTTGAACGAAGACGTGATACGCCTGATTTCGAAAAAGAAGGAAGAGCCGGAATGGTTGCTCGAATTCCGCCTGGCCGCGTACCGGCACTGGCTGACCATGGAGGAGCCGGCTTGGGCGAACGTGAGCTATCCCAAGATCGATTTTCAGGACATCATCTATTTTGCGCAGCCCAAGCCGAAGAAACGGCTGGCGAGTCTGGACGAAGTCGATCCGGAATTAAGGCGCACCTTCGAAAAACTCGGCGTGCCTTTACACGAACAGAAACTGATGACCGGAGTGGCGGTCGACGTGATTTTCGACAGCGTGTCGGTGACCACGACCTACAAGGCGAAGCTGGCCGAGATCGGGATCATTTTTTGTTCCTTTTCCGAAGCGGTGCGCGAGCATCCGGAGTTGGTGCAGCAATACCTGGGCAGCGTGGTGCCGAGTGGAGACAACTTTTATGCTGCGCTCAATTCGGCGGTGTTCACCGACGGATCGTTCTGCTACATCCCGAAAGGCACAAAGTGCCCGATGGATCTGTCCACTTATTTCAGGATCAACACCGAAGGTTCGGGGCAGTTCGAGCGCACCCTGATCATCGCCGAGGAGGGTAGCTCGGTGTGTTATCTGGAAGGCTGCACGGCACCGCAGTTCGACACCAACCAGCTGCATGCGGCGGTGGTCGAACTGATTGCGCTGGACAATGCGGACATCAAGTATTCGACGGTGCAGAACTGGTATGCCGGGGACGAGAACGGCAAAGGCGGAATTTTCAATTTCGTCACCAAGCGCGGATTGTGCAAGGGCGTCAATTCGAAGATTTCCTGGACCCAGGTCGAGACCGGCTCCGCCATCACCTGGAAATATCCGAGTTGTGTGCTGCTGGGTGACAACTCCAGCGGAGAATTCTATTCGGTGGCGCTGACCAATCATCTGCAACAAGCCGACACCGGAACAAAAATGATTCATGTTGGCAAGAACACCCGGAGCAAGATCATTGCGAAAGGGATATCCGCCGGGCGCTCTAACAACAGCTATCGCGGCCTGGTCAAGATCGGCAGCCGCGCGATCGGTGCCAGGAATTATTCGCAGTGCGACTCGATGCTGTTAGGCGATCGTTGCGTGGCGAACACTTTTCCGACCATAGACGTGCAGAACGTAACGGCACAAGTCGAACACGAGGCTTCGACGTCCAAGATCGGCGAAGACCAGATGTTTTTTTTCGCGCAGCGCGGGATCGGTTCGGAAGAGGCGATTTCAATGATCATCAACGGTTTTTGCAAGGATGTGTTCGTGCATTTGCCGATGGAATTTGCGGTCGAGGCCACCAAGCTGCTCGGCCTGAAACTTGAAGGGAGCGTAGGGTGATTAACAAGGGTAGCAAGGTATTGCTGGAAGTAAAAAATCTCAAGGCTGAAGTCGCCGGGGTCTCCGGGGTTGCTGGAGCCGAAATTCTGAAAGGGGTCGATCTCACCGTGCGCGCGGGTGAAGTGCACGCCATCATGGGCATCAACGGCTCTGGCAAAAGCACGTTTTCCAAGGTGCTGGCGGGACATCCGGACTATACCGTAACAGGCGGAACCGCGACCTTTGAAGGCAAGGATCTTTTTTCGCTCGCCCCTGAAGAACGGGCAAGAGCGGGACTCTTCCTGGCATTCCAGTATCCGGTCGAGATTCCCGGCGTATCGAACAGCGCATTGTTGCGCCTGGCCTACAACACGATCCAGACGGAACGCGGGCTGGAAGAGCTCGATCCGCTCGAATTCGACGATCTGGTGCAGGAGAAAATCAAGGTCGTTGAAATGGATCCGAGCTTTCTCGGACGGAGCGTGAACGAAGGCTTTTCCGGTGGCGAGAAGAAGCGCAACGAAATTCTGCAAATGGCCGTGCTGGAGCCCAAGCTTGCGATTCTGGACGAAACCGATTCGGGTCTCGACATTGACGCAATGAGGATCGTGGCAAAGGGCGTGAACAGCCTGCTTTCGTCCGACAATGCGGTGGTGATGGTGACGCATTATCAGCGCCTGTTGAACTACATCGTGCCGGATTACGTGCATGTGATGGATGGCGGGCGCATCGTCAGGACCGGCGGCAAGGAACTCGCGCTGGAACTGGAAGCGCGCGGCTACGACTGGCTCAGGGCGGCGGCGTGATGCTGACCAAAGAACAATGCTTCGAGCTGCTGCTGCTCGGCAAAGCCGTCAAATCGGAAGGCTGGCTGGAGCAGATTCGCGTGGAAGCGCTGGAACATGCCGAAACCCTGAATTTTCCCTCAGCCAGGCATGATGACTGGCGCTTCACTGATTTGTCGCCGCTGTTTCTGCACGGCTTCCATTCGGTCGACTCCTTTGCCAGATTGACTCTGAGCGACATCGATAAATTTTTGATCCCCGGTGCGATCCGGCTGGTCTTTGTCGACGGATGCTATGCCGCCGGACTTTCCGATCTGACGCAAGCGGGGACAGGTGTGACGGTGGCATCTCTGGTCGAGTGTTTCGGGGCCGGGCGCCTCGGGGATCAAATAGTCACGGCAAATTTTGGGCGTCATGCTCCCTACAAACAAGATGCGTTTGTCGCCCTGAACACAAACTTCTTCGAAGACGGTGCATGGGTTCATGTTACAAAAGAAGCAGCAGCACCGATTCACCTGCTGCATGTTGCGACCAAACGCGAGACCCCATCCGCTATTTATCCCAGATGCATGGTGGTGATGGAACCTTCCAGCCGCGCGACCGTAGTCGAAGACTATGTGGGTCTGGACGACGGGATTTATTTTTCAAATGCGGTGACCGAAGTTGTGCTGAAAGAGCACGCGCAGTTACAGCATGTGCGCGTGCAGCGCGAAGAGAAAAATGCGTTCCACATCGGACATTGTTCGGTTGAATCGGGCAGAGACAGTGTTTATTCCGCAATCTCTGTTGCGTTGGGTGCGCGCCTTTCACGTCATACCCTGCACGTCACACAGCAGGGTGAAGGCGCTGAAATGCATCTCGACGGGCTGGCGTTGATCGCGGGACGCCAGATCGCCGACACGCACACGCGGATTGATCATGCGGTGCCAAGAGGCAAGAGTGTCCAATTGCACAAATGCATTGCAGACGGATCCGCGCATGCGATTTTCAGCGGCAAGATCATGGTGCACGCTGGGGCGGTCGGGACAGACTCTGCGCAAAGCAGCCGCAACCTGCTGCTCTCGGACAAAGCGCGTATCGACACCCAACCGCAACTTGAAATCTTCAACGACGATGTGAGTTGCAAGCATGGCGCGACGGTCGGGCAGATCGATGCTGACGCGCTGTTTTTCCTCAAGAGCCGCGGGCTTACCGAGGAGCGCGCGAGAAACTTGCTCACTCATGCCTTTGCTGCCGAAATCATAGACAAAATTCCCGTGCCGTCTTTGGTCGAATCATTGGGCCGGGCGATCCTTGAACGTATGCATGGGGATCGCATGAGCGGGGTTCGCACATGAAGATCGAACGCATGGCCGTTGAAGGAATGAATGGCGAACGCAAGGATATAGATCGCATGAATACCGAACGCATACGGGCCGATTTCCCGATACTCGGCCTGCAGGTTTCCGGCAAACCGCTGGTCTACCTGGATAATGCGGCCAGCAGTCAGATGCCGCAGCCGGTCATCGATCGCATCGTGCGCTACCAGAGTCAGGAACATGCCAATATCCACCGCGCCGTGCATCACCTGAGCGAGCTGGCCACCAGGGAATTTGAAGCGGCGCGCATCAAGGTGCAGCATTTTCTGAAAGCGAAAGAATCACGTGAAATTATTTTTACCCGCGGAACGACGGAAGCCATCAACCTGGTGATGCACGGCTACGGCCGCGCTTTCATCGGCAAAGGCGATGAGATCATCCTGTCCGCCCTTGAGCATCATTCGAACATCGTTCCATGGCAGATGCTGGCGCAGGAAAAAGGTGCGGTACTGCGCGTGATCCCGATGAACGATGCCGGAGAATTGCTCATTGACGAGTTCGAGGCGCTGTTCAATTCAAAAACAAAATTCCTGGCGCTGTCGCATGTGTCGAACGCGCTCGGCACGGTGAACCCGGTCAAAGCGATGGTCGCCTTCGCGCATCGCCACGGCGTGCCGGTATTGCTCGACGGTGCCCAGGCCGCGCCGCATCTGTCGCTCGACGTGCGGGATCTTGATTGCGATTTTTACGCTTTCTCCGGACACAAGCTGTGCGGGCCAACGGGTATCGGCGTGCTTTACGGCAAGGCGCAACTGCTGGAGAAGATGCAACCCTATCAGGGAGGAGGCGACATGATCCTCTCGGTGACTTTCGAGAAGACGACTTACAACGTCATCCCCTACAAATTCGAGGCGGGCACGCCGCCGATCATGGCGGCGATCGCTCTGGGTGCGGCGATCGATTACTTGAACGGGATCGGACTGTCCAAAATTGAAGCGTACGAAAAGGAATTATTGGATTACGCGACCGAGCGGGTCTCGGCTCTGGCCGGTGTCAGGATCATCGGCACGGCCAGGAAAAAGGCCGCAGTACTCTCATTCGAAATCAAGGGCGTGCATCCTCACGACGTGGGTACGATTCTGAACGGAGATGGTATTGCGATCCGGACCGGGCATCATTGCGCCCAACCGGTGATGCAGCGCTTCAAGGTGCCGGCCACCGCGCGCGCCTCGTTTGCCTTTTATAACACCAAAGAAGAAATCGACAAACTGGTCGACGGCATCCGGAAAGTGCAGAGGATGTTTATATGAGCGACATGCGTCAGCTTTATCAGGAAGTGATACTCGATCACAACCGCAAGCCGAGGAACTTCGGTTCGATACTCGGCGCGAATCGCCATGCTGAAGGACACAACCCGCTGTGCGGGGATCACATCAAGCTGTCGATGAACGTGCTGGATGACAAGATCGAAACCATTGCTTTCGAGGGGGAGGGCTGCGCGATATGCAAGGCATCCGCCTCGATGATGACAGGTGCGGTCAAGGGGCAATCGGTGCAGGATGCCGAAATCCTGGTTGAAGAATTCAGGGGCATGGCGACAGGGACGCTTGATCTCGAGAGCGAAGCCAACCATTTGGGCAAGCTGAAAGTGTTTGCCGGCGTCAAGGATCTGCCGTCACGGGTCAAGTGCGCGATCCTGCCCTGGCATACATTGCATGCGGCGCTGTATGCCGAATCCTCGGTCTCGACTGAAGGCGAGGCTGATCCTGTTCCTGGAACCCTAATAGGCGAAGAATAATCATGCCTAAAATCGCTGAAATCGAAGACACTCCGAATCCGAACGCTGTCAAGTTCGTGCTCAAGGATAGATTGACCTGGGGCACGGCATGCTCTTTCGACAGCGCCGATTCGGCCGCTTGCGATCCGCTTGCATCCAAATTGTTTGCCATCCCTCATGTCGTCAATGTGTATTACATGGACAAATGGATCACCGTCACTCAGGACGGTGAGGCGGACTGGCCGGAACTGGTGCGGAAAGTCGCCGAGCCGATCAGGGCGGCGGAGGTCGCACAGAAGCCGGAATCACAAACCGTATCAAGCTTTGATGATGATGAGCCGAGGCTGGCTGCGATCCGCGCGTTGCTGGACGAGCAGGTTCGTCCCGCCCTGGTATCTGACGGCGGCGATCTGCAAATTGTCGGCTTGGACGGGAATGTGCTGACGATACGCTATTTCGGCGCATGCGGAAGCTGCCCGAGCTCTCTTGCCGGGACGCTCTCAGCGATCGGCAATCTGGCACGAACCATAGAGCCCGACATCGAAGTGGTAGCGCTTTGAGCGAGTGGGTGGACGTTGCAAGAGTGGAAGCGATTTCCATTGGCAAGCCTGTGCACGTTGAAATAGACGGCACCGGCATCGCGGTGTTCAAACTGGATCAAGCTTTTTATGCGATCGAGGATGTCTGCACCCATGATGGTGGCAAGCTGACCGGCGGTTGCGTCGAAAATGACCAGGTCATCTGCCCGCGCCATGGTGCCCGTTTTTCCATTAGAACAGGGGAAGCTTTGTCTGCACCGGCCTACGAGCCGACTGCGACATTTCCGACCAGAATTGAAAACGGCATGGTTCAGGTCAGGGATGATCGCTGGGATTAGTTTTCGGGTATCGCTGACCGCACAAGCAAACATTCGCAAGTATATTTCCAATGACATGGATTTGACTTTGCCAACTTGAATCAGGATGGTTGATACCCTGTCTCTGGAATAAATGCGTTTTATCGTGACCTTTGCCCACTGTTCTCATTAATACTGACCAGCAATTCTCAAGGTCGATTACCATATTTAGCAGCACGTCACGAGCGACGGCTTTCAGGAAGGCTGTTACAAGGAACGAAGTTCTGCTCGGTGCCATGACCAGTCGGTCGAGCTAAAGTAAAAACTGCTCAATCAGAATTACTATATATCGGCTTATTGCGCCGTCGCTCTATAACCCCCAGAATGCGCCAGTTAACATTTTGATCGTTGCCCATGAACCAACAAGCACTTTCTTCCTTCATCTGGTCGGTTGCCGACCTTCTGCGTGGTGACTACAAGCAATCCGAATATGGCAAGGTGATTCTGCCGTTCACCGTGTTGCGCCGACTCGACTGCGTGCTGGAAGCAACCAAGCCCGCCGTGCTCGCCGAATATGCCGCGCAGATGAAAAAGGGTGTGAACCCGGATGTCTATGTGTTGCGCAAGGCCGGGCAGGGTTTCTACAACACCTCGCCGATGGACATGAAAAAACTCATGGGCGATCAGGATCACATCAAGGAAAATCTCTACGAATATATTCAGAAATTCTCGCCAGCAGTGCGCGACATTTTTGAACGCTTCGATTTTTACACCCAGGTTGATCGCCTCGCCAAGGCAAAGCTGCTCTACCAGGTCACCGAAAAATTCTCCAACATCGACTTGCACCCGGAAGTGGTCAGCAATTCGCAGATGGGGCTGGTGTTTGAAGAGTTGATCCGCAAGTTTGCAGAAATCTCCAATGAGACTGCCGGTGAACACTTCACCCCGCGAGAAGTTATCCGCCTGATGGTCAACCTGCTGTTCATCGAAGATGACGACGTGCTGGCCAAGCCCGGCGTGGTGCGCACCATTTATGACCCAACGGCTGGCACAGGCGGCATGTTGTCCATTGCCGGAGAATATCTGGAAGAACATAATCCGCAGGCTCGGCTCACCATGTTCGGGCAAGAGTTGAACGACGAGTCCTACGCCATCTGCAAGGCCGACATGCTCATCAAGGGGCAGGATGTCGCCAACATTGTGGCGGGCAACACGCTTTCTGATGACGGGCACCCGCATAAAAAATTCGACTACATGCTCTCTAATCCGCCGTTCGGCGTCGAGTGGAAAAAGGTTGAAAAAGAAATCCGCAAGGAATACGAAACTCAGGGCTACAACGGACGCTTCGGCCCCGGCTTGCCTCGCATCTCGGATGGTTCGCTGCTGTTTCTGCTGCACCTCATCAGCAAGATGCGTCCGGCGGTGGATGGCGGTAGCCGTTTTGGTATCGTGCTGAATGGTTCGCCGCTATTTTCGGGCGGCGCGGGATCGGGCGAAAGTGAAATCCGCCGCTATGTGCTGGAGAATGATTTGGTGGAAGCTATCATCGAATTGCCCACTGACATGTTCTACAACACTGGCATTAGCACTTATGTCTGGATACTTTCCAACCGCAAACCGAAACACCGCAAAGGCTTACTGCAACTCATTGACGCATCCAGCTTCTGGCAAAAGATGCGCAAGAGCCTGGGCAGCAAGCGCAAGGAAATGAACGAAGAGCAGATCGCAGAGGTCACGCGCCTGTTCGGCGATTTCGTCGAAGCTGAGAAAGACAGCAAGCCCATCTCGCGCATCTTCAAGAACGAAGAATTCGGCTATCACACCATCACCGTCGAACGGCCATTGCGAGACGCCGCAGGCAAAGTGGTGCTGGGCGATAAGGGCAAGCTGAAGGGCAAGCTGCAGCCGGATAGCAGATTGCGCGACACCGAAAACGTGCCACTAGCGGAGAAGATAGAAAGCTACTTCAAGCGCGAAGTGCTACCCCATGTGCCCGATGCGTGGATAGACCACGAGAGAACCAAAGTCGGCTACGAAATCCCGTTCAACCGCCACTTCTATGTGTTCGAGCCGCCGCGCCCGCTGGCTTCGATTGATGCCGACCTGAAACAATGCACGGACCGGATACTGACCATGATTGCGGGACTGAGCGCATGAGCTTGCCGCGTTATCATGAATATAAACCGAGCGGCGTGGAATGGCTGGGTGATGTACCGGGACATTGGGAGGTTCTTCCCTGTCGTGCTTTCGTTGATGAGCAAACCGCAAAAAATGACGATGGAAAAAATGAGGACTACCTTTCATTGATGGCGAATGTTGGAATCATTCCATATGCGGAAAAAGGGGATGTTGGAAATAAAAAGCCAGAAGACTTAACCAAGTGCAAGTTGGTATCCAAGGGTGATTTTGTTATCAACAGCATGAACTACGGCATAGGCTCCTACGGCTTGTCTGCACTTAACGGCATTTGTAGTCCTGTTTACATTGTCTTGCGCCCTCGGTTGGAAAAAATTGAATCGCGATACGCATTCAGGATATTTGAAAACCGAACATTCCAAACATTTGCACAATCATTCGGCAACGGTATCCTTGAACATCGCTCAGCAATCAACTGGGATATTCTCAAAAGCATTGGCATGGGGATACCACCCAAAGAAGAGCAGATTGTCATTCTCAACTTCCTGGACCGCGAAACGGCGAAGATCGATGCGTTGATTGCCGAGCAGCGGCGGCTGGTGGAGCTGCTGGCGGAAAAGCGGCAGGCGGTGATTTCTCACGCAGTCACCAAGGGGCTGAACCACAACGCTCCGATGAAAGATTCCGGCATAGAATGGGTGGGCGAAGTGCCGAAGCATTGGGAGGTGAGACGATTGAAATCATTGCTCAAGGAGCCTTTGATGTATGGGGCTAACGAAGCTGCCGATGGTGATGATCCTGGAAATCCTCGATTTGTCAGAATCACAGATATAAATGATAACGGTGGCCTTCGAGAGGAAACGTTCCGCTCGCTTCCGTTAGATATTGCACAGCCATATCTGCTTATAGAGGGAGATGTTTTATTGGCGAGAAGTGGAGCCACAGTTGGTAAGAGTTTTTTTTACCAGGATTCATGGGGCAGTTGTTGTTTTGCTGGATACTTGATACGTGCCCGACTCAACCAAAATGTGTTGAGTCCAGATTTTTTCTACGCTTGCTGCCAGTCAACGTTTTACTGGCAATACGTTTCTGGAACACAGATTCAATCAACTATCCAAAATGTCAGTGCTGAAAAATACGCAAATCTCTGGCTGCCTTGCCCGCCCACTGAAGAACAACAAACCATCGCCGCCTTCCTCGACAACAAAACTGCGAAGTTCGACGCGCTCACCGCCGAAGCCAATCGTGCCATCGAACTTCTGAAGGAGCGCCGCAACGCGCTAATCTCGGCGGCGGTCACAGGCAAGATTGATGTGCGCGAGGCTCGACTATTGGAGGTTGCATGAGCTTTATGATTGGTGTCGATGAAGGTCGAGGCTTGGTGTTTGAAGGGGATTCCAGCTATGGCGCGCATTTGGTGTGGCCAGTGCCGGTGATGACGCCTGCACAGTTTGTGGATTCTTCAGCCAAGGAATTTCCCGCTTTCCAGTCTGGGGGCGTAGTTACGTACTATTTCCGAGAGGATATGTTTGATCCTGTCAGCAGGATTCGGCGAGGGCGTTTCTATAAATTTTCTGGAAGTAGTGGAAGTTGGACAGTGTTGCCCGTCCCGCATATCACTATCCCACGAATGGCAGTGGACAGAAAAGATGGATTGCTTTCTGTTCCTTCGTTAACTGACTATAACGCTTGCGCTATTTCATGGGAGTTGAAAAATCTGGCTATTGTTCATGCTGTTGTTGTATTGGGTAAGGGAAAGTCATCAACGATTTGGAGCATCATTCACATTGAAACCAGCTTCACTGGCGAAGAAATGGTTACGCTGAAAGCCAGGCAAAGCTTGGGAGCGCTTCCAGAGATTAACTGGAGCAAGGTGCCTGTTAAGGCGGAATCAACCATCCGAGAAAAATTGACTGTGCTGGAGGATGACTACCATAGGGCTGGAGCAGAGTCAGTCGTTGACCGTGCCAGAGAGGCGGCAACAGCAATCCTGAGCGGTTATCTGCAAGATCGCGGTATTACGGATGCTGAAGGGCAAGATATTGGGAGATTGATCGAGTTGTTGGCGAAGAATAGTGGTAAGCATGAGCAGCGCGTTGTCGCATGCGCTGCTGAAATTCCGCAGCGCCTGCATTCTCGTACAAAGCACGCTGAGCAAGAGAAGCGTGAAGTTCGCCCAATTCGTGAACAGGATGCAGAGCTGGCGGTGCAGTGTATCGGCGTGATGCTTTGCGATCTTGAATGGGCTGAGTGGCGTTAACCAAAGGGTGTTGCATGAATCTGCACAAAGAGATCAGCTTCGAGAACGAAATCTGCGACACGCTTGCGGCTCACGGCTGGTTATACGCTACAGATGATGCGAAGTTATACGACCGTGCCCGTGCACTGTTTCCGGCAGACGTAATTGCCTGGGTGCAGGAGACGCAGCCCAAGGCGTGGGAGGCGTTGAGCAAGAATCACGGGGCAAGTGCCGAGGCGGTATTGCTGGATCGGCTGCGCAAGTCGCTGGATGACCGTGGCACGCTGGATGTGTTGCGTCATGGGGTCGAGTTGCTGGGCTTGCGACAAGAGTTGCAACTGGCGCAATTCAAACCGGCGTTGGCAATGAATGCGGACACCGTTGCCAAGTATCAAAAGAACCGGCTGCGCGTGGTGCGCCAATTGCATTACTCGTTGCATAACGAAAACTCCATAGACTTTGTGTTGTTCCTCAATGGCCTCGCAGTGGCGACGGTGGAGCTGAAAACAGACTTCACGCAATCGGTGGAGGATGCGGTGGATCAGTATCGCTTTGACCGCAATCCGAAGCCCAAAGGGCAAGGTTCGGCAGAGCCCTTGCTGTCTTTCCCCAACGGTGCGCTGGTGCATTTTGCGGTGAGCAATTTCGAAGTGCGCATGACGACCAAACTGGAAGGTGCGCGCACGACTTTTCTGCCTTTCAATCGCGGCAACAAAGGCGCGGCAGGGAATCCACCGAATGAGCAAGGACACCGCACCGCCTATTTGTGGGAAGAAGTCTGGGCGCGTGAGAGCTGGCTGGAGATTCTGGGGCGCTATCTGGTCGCCAAGCGCGACAGCAAAAAACAGATTCAACAAATCATATTCCCGCGCTTTCACCAACTTGATGCGACGCGCAAGCTGCTGGCTACTGTGCTGGCAGAAGGCGCGGGCGGGAAATACCTGATCCAGCATTCGGCGGGTTCGGGCAAGACCAATTCGATTGCGTGGTCAGCGCACTTTCTGGCTGACCTGCATGATGCAGAACACAAGAAGATGTTTGATTCGGTGCTGGTGGTGTCGGATCGCAATGTGCTGGATGCTCAGTTGCAGGAAGCGATTTTCGATTTCGAGCGCACCTCGGGTGTGGTGGCGGTTATCAGGGGTGAAGGTGCCAGCAAGAGCGGCGAACTGGCGCAAGCCTTATCCGGCGGCAAAAAGATTGTGGTGTGTACCATTCAGACCTTTCCATTCGCTTTGAAAGCGGTGCAGGAATTGTCCGCCGTACAGGGCAAACGCTTTGCGGTGATTGCCGATGAAGCGCATTCATCACAGACCGGAGATGCAGCCGCCAAACTCAAGCAGGTGTTGAGTGCGCAGGAGTGGCAGGAGTTGAACGACGGCGGCGAAGTCTCCACCGAAGACATACTGGCCGCGCAAATGGCGGCCCGTTCCGCCGAGAGTGGTATCACCTATGTCGCATTTACTGCGACACCCAAGGCCAAGACGCTGGAGTTGTTTGGCCGCCGACCGCATCCAGAATTGCCTGCCAGTGCCGACAATCTTCCCGCGTCGTTCCATGTGTATGGAATGCGTCAGGCAATTGAAGAGGGTTTCATTCTCGATGTGTTGCAGAACTATACGCCGTATAAAACCGCCTTCAAGCTGGCGCACAACGGCAGGGAAATGGATGACACCGAGGTGGAGCGCAGCGCGGCACTGAAGGGCATCATGCGCTGGGTGAAGCTGCATCCGTATAACATCAGCCAGAAGGTTCAGGTGGTGGTGGAGCATTTCCGCGAGACGGTTTCGCCGCTGTTGAACGGACACGCCAAAGCAATGGTAGTGGTGAGCAGCCGGCTGGAAGCGGTGCGCTGGAAGCTGGCAATTGAGAAATATATTCAGTCGGAAGGCTATAAGATTGGTGTGCTGGTGGCGTTTTCAGGCGAAGTGAGCGACAAGGAGTCCGGCCCGGATACATTCAGCGAAACCAGTTCTACCATGAATCCGAACCTGCGCGGTCGTGACATGCGCGAGGCCTTTGGTACAGACGATTATCAAATCCTGTTGGTCGCAAACAAATTTCAGACAGGGTTCGATCAGCCCCTGTTGTGCGGCATGTACGTGGACAAGCGACTGGCCGGTATCCAGGCGGTGCAAACGCTGTCACGCCTCAATCGGGCGTATCCGGGCAAGGACGCGACCTATGTGGTGGACTTTGTAAATGATGCCGAAGAGGTGTTGACGGCATTCAAGGCTTATTACGATACGGCAGAGCTATCCAATATCACTGACCCGCATCTGGTGTACGACCTGCGCAGCAAACTGGATGCGGCAGGTTTCTACGATGATTTTGAAGTGGATCGCGTCGTGGCTGTAGAGATGAACCCAAACGCCAAGCAAAGCGAGTTGGCGGGCGCATTGGAGCCGGTGGCGTCGCGCATCCTGCAACGCTACAAAGTTGCAAGGGAGCAATTGAAAACTGCCAAGGCGCGCAATGATGCCAAGGCAGCGGAGGAAGCGCAGAACGAACTGAACGCGCTGGTGTTGTTTAAGGCCGACTTGGGCGCGTTCCAGCGCATCTATGCGTTCCTGTCGCAGATATTTGATTACGGCAATACTGCGATTGAGAAGCGCTACTGGTTCTTCAAACGTTTGTTGCCGCTGCTGGAGTTCGGGCGCGAGCGCGAAGAGATTGATTTATCCAAGGTGATACTGACCCACCATCACCTGAAAAACCTCGGCAAACAAACCTTGCCATTGGACGCGAATGGTGAGTATCCGAAACTCGATCCACTCGGCGAGGCGGGTAGCGGCATGTTGCAACAAAAGCAGAAAGCCTATCTCGCTGAAATCATCGCCAAGGTAAATGATCTGTTCGATGGCGAACTCACAGACGATGACAAGCTGGTGTACGTGAACAACGTGCTGAAGGGCAAACTTCTGGAATCCAGCATTCTGATTCAGCAGGCCACCAACAGCACCAAGAAACAATTTGCCGATTCGCCCGATCTTGCCAAGGAAATCATGAATGCGATCATGGATGCACTCGCGGCGCATGGCACGATGAGCAAACAGGCTCTGGATTCGGAACGTGTGCGCAGCGGCTTGAAGGATGTGTTGCTTGGCCCGGCGCAGTTGTATGAGGCTTTAAGGGATCAGGGGAACGGGCCTCGTTTATGACGGGCGTTCGGTAGGCAAGTGCGGGCCGTTCCCCGCAACAACCGAACGACTGCTGTGTGTCGGGAGCGGTACTTGGTGAATGGCAGGTTTCGGGCAGTGAATAATATCTGTCATTGGACAATTAGAACCACCTGAAAGCGGTAATTGTTGTGTGTGGTCAATGCGTGAGAACACTTGGTCAGTTTGAAGAAGAAATGATGGTCACGCAGAAGGAATACGCAATAAAAGCACAAGCGCGTTTTCACATTCGTTGCGAGAATGAATTGTCATTAGTGGTGCCCCCTCTGTTATAATCCGCGCCTTCGGGGCGTAGCGCAGCCTGGTAGCGTACGTGCATGGGGTGCACGTGGTCGGAGGTTCGAATCCTCTCGCCCCGACCAGTTTGGTTCAGCGAGTTGTGTGATCGTTGAGCATGGATTTCAAGTTTCATATTAGCCAATTGACTAATATGATTTCGTAGGCAATTCAAAAATTACCTGGCTGTTTACATTTTGCTTTCCACTCAAATGGCCGATCATTTTCCACCATCCGAGTCCTCCGCCATCCAGCGTAAAGTAGCCATAGCAGCCTGCTTTGGTGTTTTTCTGGAATGGTATGACTTCCTCACGTTCGCCTCGTTAGCCACCTATTTCAGCACGCTGTTCTTTCCCCAGGAAAATCCGGTCGCTGCACTGCTGGCGAGCCTTGCTACTTTCGGGGTCGGCATGCTGGTGCGTCCGCTCGGCGCAGCACTGTTCGGTTCGCTGGGTGACAAGTACGGCCGCCGTCCGGTTTTCATCGCTACTATCGTGCTGATGGGAATGGCGACGTTCTGCGTCGGACTGCTGCCGACTTACGCCCAGGTAGGCATGCTGGCACCCGCACTGCTGTTGGTGTTGCGCCTGTTGCAGGGATTCGCGGTGGGCGGCGAAATCGGCGGCTCGGCAGTGTATCTTACCGAGCATGCGCCAGCCGGCAAGCGCGGATTTTATACCAGCGTGCTGCAATTAATGGGGCCATTGGGCATCCTGGTGTCTACATTGCAGGTGGTATTGCTGCAATCGCTATTGAGTGTTGACGATTTCCAGGCTTGGGGATGGCGCGTGCCATTCCTGCTTTCCATCGTGTTGTTGCTGATCTCGATCAAGAGCCGGGTGAACATGTACGAGTCACCGGTGTTCATTCATTTGCGCGAGAAGCATGCCCTGTCGAAGGCGCCGTTGCGTGAATGTTTATCCAATCCCCATACTCTCGGCCGTATGGCGCTATTGTTTTTCTGCATCTCCGCAGGCGGCTCTTTGTTGTTTTTTTCGTCGCAGGTTTACGTCAATGTGTATTTAAAAAGTGTGGTCAGGCTTGATCCGCAGCTTGCCGGGACTCTGGTGATGCTGAGCACTCTCTTGCTGTTCCCGCTGACCATTTTCTTCGGCTGGCTGTCGGATCGCATCGGGCGCAGACCGGTGCTGCTGGCCGGGTTGCTGCTCGGCAGTCTGGCTATCTTCCCGGTTTTCCAAGGCCTGATGCATTACGGCAACCCCACACTGGAGCGCTTCAACCGCGAGGTGCCGGTGGCACTGTACGGTACATCCTGCGCCTATGACCCGTTCACCAAGACGAGCAATGACTGTGAACGCAATCAGGAATTGTTTGCAAAGCTGGGTGTGTCATACACGCTTTATCCAGCGCAGACACCCGATAGCACCCTGGTGCGTATCGGCAAGAGCGAGGTGGCCGGCTTTCAACTCGCAGCACTTACCGATGCGTTGAAGTCCGAGGGTTGGACTGAGCATGCCGATCCGCTTCAGACCAACCGCGTAATGATATTTTTGTTGTTGCTCATCCTGCTGATCGCCGTCGGGCTCATCACCGGTCCGCAAACCGCCACGCTGGCAGAATTATTCCCGGCACGCACACGCTATACGGCAGTGGCATTGCCACACAACCTCAGTGCGGGATGGATAGGGGGTTTGTCGCCATTCATGATTACGTTGTTGAGCGTGAAAGCAGGGGATGCGATATCCGGTATGTGGTATCCGGTCGGGTTGCTGACGCTGGCTTTTGTCATCGGTTTGATTTTTCTGCCGGAGACACGCAATGTGTCGCTGGAAGGCTAAGAGTTGAAGTTCACATTTACCAACTTATTCCATTTCTCCTTCAAACGGAAAATAACCCGTAGGTCGGGCTCCGCCCGACATCTATATCCGGCGGGCAGAGCCCGCCCTACAAAAGTCACGTTTGATATAGAAATGGAATTACAAATCATTATTCGCTTATGGCACAATCGTAGCGATTCTATAACCTCCATTCCTAACTCCTAATGCGTATTCTGATCTGCAATGACGATGGTTATTTCGCCCCCGGCCTGGTCTGTCTTGCCGAGCATCTGGCCAAAATCGCCGACGTCGTGGTGGTCGCTCCCGAGCGCGATCGCAGCGGCGCCAGTAATTCTCTTACCTTGGATCGCCCGCTCAAATTGCGTCGTGCCACCAACGGTTTTTATTACGTCAATGGCACGCCGACCGACTGTGTGCATCTGGCGGTTACAGGCATGCTGGATCAGCAGCCTGACATGGTGGTGTCAGGTATCAACGCCGGAGCCAATATGGGCGATGACACCATATATTCCGGCACAGTGGCGGCGGCAATGGAAGGATTTCTGCTCGGCATTCCCTCCATTGCGGTTTCGCTTGTGGGCAAAGAATTTGCTTACTACGAGACTGCCGCCAAAATCGCCGCCGAATTGGTGCAACGCTTTGCCAAGCAGAAGCATAGTCATCCCTGGCTGCTCAATGTGAATGTGCCGGATGTGCCTCATGATCAATTGCAAGGCGTAGAAGTGACGCGCCTCGGCAAGCGGCACAAAGCCGAGCAGGTGGTGAAGGCCAGCAACCCGCACGGTGAAGCCGTGTATTGGGTGGGCGCGGTGGGCAAGGCGCAGGACGCGGGCGAGGGCACGGATTTTCATGCTGTGGCGCAACAGCATGTTTCGCTTACTCCGCTGCAAATCGATCTCACGCAATACAGTCAACTCGATGCGGTTCGCAGTTGGCTCGCTCAAGTTTAGATGAATAAAAGTCCTAACGGCATCGGCATGACCTCGCA
>PLBS01000107.1 GCA_003134595.1 Gallionella sp.
GCAATTGCCGGCAACGTCGCCAGCGTGCCAGTGATGACGCGCTGATTTTGCGTGGTGCCTTGTTGCACGATCGCGGCGGGAGTACTGTCTGGCATGCCGTGCGCGACAAGTTCGGCACAGAGTGTTGCCAGCCCGTGCAACCCCATATAAACCACGATGGTTTGTTTTGGCCGGGCCAGCGCGTCCCAGTCGAGATTCATGCTGCCATCTTTCAAGTGACCGGTCACGAATATGCAGGATTGCGCATGGTCGCGGTGCGTCAGCGGAATACCGGCATAGGCGGCAACGCCGGAAGCCGCAGTGATGCCGGGCACGACCTGAAACAGGATACCGTGTTCGGCGAGGGTTTCGATTTCTTCGCCGCCACGCCCGAAAATGAATGGGTCACCGCCCTTGAGACGCAACACGCGCTCACCTTCTTTTGCTAGTCTTATCAGCAATTCATTGATTTCTTCCTGCGGCATGACGTGGTCATCGCGCTTTTTGCCCACATAAATTCGCGTCGCATCACGCCGGGCCATTTCGAGTATCGGCTTGGATACCAGATTGTCATAAACCACCACATCGGCCTTTTGCATCAGCCGCAAAGCACGTAACGTCAGCAGATCCGGATCACCTGGACCCGCGCCGACCAGATACACTTCGCCCGCCAGTTCCGGTTTTTCATTTTCCAACAGGCTCAACAGCATGGCTTCTGCGCCAGCTTCGTCGCCTGCCAGTACTTTTTCGGCGACCACGCCCTCCAGAATATTTTCCCAGAACATTCTGCGTTTGGCCGGGTTGGCGATACGCGCTTTGATGATGTCGCGAAACCGCGCAGAAAACGCTGTCAGGCGACTGTAGCCTTGCGGAATCAGCGTTTCCAGCTTGCCGCGCAACATTCTTGCCAGTACCGGTGACGCGCCGCCGCTGGAAAAAGCCACCATCAGCGGCGAGCGATCCAGAATCGACGGCATGATGAAGGAGCATAAATCCGGGCTGTCCACCACGTTCACCGGGATATTTCGCATATGAGCTTGCTGCGAAACCTGCTGATTGACGGAGCTGTCGTTGGTCGCGGCAATGACCAGTATCACTCCATCCAAGTGTTTGGGCTGGTATCGCTCCGCAACATATTTGATGCTGGACAAACTGGCAAAAGAATCTGCCAGCGTTGGCGCAACTACTGTGACTGTCGCCCCCGCCTCCACCAGCACCGACGCTTTGCGATGAGCCACCTCGCCGCCGCCGACCACGAGGCACAGCTTGCCTTTGACGTTCAGGAAGATCGGCAGGAAGTCCATGCTATCGAACGGCTTTCAAGATCAGCGGCACCAGCGCTTCCGGCAGTTTGATCTTGCCCGCAAGCGCAAATTCATGTGCGCGCGGCGACATCTTCTGCCAGGTCTTGTGGATGATCTGTATCCACTTTGCTTCGTCATACTCCGGGTGCTGCCCAGCAAATCCGGTCATGTAATGTTCGATGAATACCAGATCGGCCACATCTTCCATCAACTGCGTCTCCGGGTTGACCTTCAGCCCCTTCTTGCTCACGATGATTTTGACGCGTTCGACCATCGCGTCGTCATAACCCACTTCCTGCATGATGCGCCCGGCAGTCTCTGCGTGGAACTTGTACAGCCCGGTGCGCCATTGCAGATAGCCCTGACGATTCATCGGATAGTCACTGCGCGGGATCTTCCGACGCTGGATGTGCTGGGCGCGTACCGCGAGCTTCACCGCCTCCGATGCTTCGGGGACATAGCGTTCCTGCATCTCACTCATACGCTCTGCGTAGAGCAGTTCCTTGGGATACTCCTTGCCATCGGCCATCTCCTTGTTCGGGTCTTCCGCGTTGGCTTGGTCGAAGGCGGCGATGGCGGCTTGATAACGTTCCTCGGTCATATTGCTTGCTGGGTCATATTGCTTGTTGGTTGGAATGTGTAGCTTCGAAATGTTTGTGTTGTTCCAATTGTCGCCGAATGAATGCGACAAAGCGGGTGTCCGGCGGAAGGTTCTCCAGACTGGAATAGTGAAATTCATGCACCTTGATCTGGTTCGCTGGTTCGCTCCGATCATAACAACATTAAACCCAGAAAATTCATTAGAGGTTAAGAGCCTATCAAAGCGGCCCGCGAACGAAAAGAGCAATCGCACGCATGGCGTGCTCCTACAATTCTCGAACGATCTAATGGACAATCCGGGTTAAACAAACAGACAAATGTCGGTATCTCCGGCAAACCCCAAAAACATGGCCGCACCGCCATATTCAATACCATCGATAAATTCACTCTTGTCGAATTCGAACAGATCGACCGTCATCTGGCAAGCAATGAATTTCACCTCAGCCTCCAGACACAAATCGCGCAGCTCTTGCAGCGATGCAACTCCATGTTTCTTGAGTTTTTGCTTCATCATCATGGTTGCCATGGATTCCATCCCGGGCAGCATCTGCACCATCACCGGCATCGGAATGGGCATCGGCATGGCCGGGTTGGCCAGTGGACTGATCATCACAGTGGACAAGTCCTTGCGCAACAGTTGCAATCCGTAGAAGGTAAAGAACACCTGCACCTCATAGCCCAAAGCGGCAGCGGTTGAGGCGAGGATGAATGGCGGATAGGCCATATCCAGCGTGCCTTTGGTAGCAATGATCGCCATCTTTTTTGTGGTCATGTTTTATCCTGGAAGTTTAGTATCAATATGAAAAAATATTTATTTTTTCTTTAAATAAAAAGTGTATGCGCCATTTGCTTCCTCCGTGGAAAGCAAGGTGTTGCCGGTTTGATCGGCGAATGCTTGCATATCTTTTATTGAGCCACGGTCAGTAGAAATCACCTTAAGCACTTGCTCCGAAGCCATCTCATTGAGTGCTTTTTTAGTCTTCAGAATAGGCAAAGGACAAGACATGCCGCTGGTATTCAGTTCTTTATCAAAATTCATCGTTTAATCTCCCGCAAATTATTAAACTTATTGCCGGCGCTAATTTCATGAGCCATTTTCAAAATCAAAGGCTGGTATCGACTAGCTTCCAACGCCGGACATGCCTCATGTTTGCACCCAAGGCAGTCCTTCGAAACGCCACCCGTTGCGGGAATTACGATGATGCTGTTCATCCAGCTCACCCTCAAAACCGTCTTGCACGTTATACACCTCCTGGAATCCGGCTTTTTCCAGCGCCAATCCGGCATCCCCCGAACGTTGGCCGGATCGACAGATCATCACAACGGGCCGATTCAAACTGGCTGCTTTTTTTACGTGAGCAATGAAATTGGGGTTGATGTCCCATTCTGGCCCATCGACCCAAGGAATCAAAATAGAACCTACTGGATGACCGACAAACATGTGTTCAATCTCGCTACGCACGTCGACCAATATCGCCTCGGGATTAACTCGCAAGAATTCATAAGCTTGTTTTGCTGTCATGTGTTGCATGGTAATACTCCTAAAACAAAAAATCATCCCAGCCTTGCATTCGGCAATAGGTGTGTGATGATAGTTCCAGACACTACTGGCAGTCTGAAAAGTCACCACAGTCTTGCATCGCAAGTCTGTGACAAGCCCTTGCACAAGAGCATCGCTTTTGTGCCAATCAGCCGGTAGTCAGATGGTAGACAGACGTTCAACCGTGTCCGGGTAACGCTCAACCATGCGGATCAAAATTGCAGCTTGGGCATTCGGACTGGCTCGGCCTTGTTCCCAGTTTTCCAGTGTGCGTTCATTAGTGCGCAAGTATCTGGCGAATACGGTTCGCGATAAATGCAGCTTCTCCCGCAGACTGAGCAACTCTTCCGGGGTGATGGTGGGCGCAGGTTTCTTTTCTACTACATGCTGGCGCAAAGTAATCTTGCCTTCGCGTGCAGATTCGAGTGCGGTGAATCCCTCTTTCAGTTCATTAAACAAGTTACGTTTCATTTGATTCTCCTTGCGTCCAATTCCTGCTTGAGCAGTTCCTTCAGGATTTTGCGTTGTGCAGCGGTTAGATCATCCATCTCGTCTTTGTTGTACACGGTGAACAGCCAGAATTGCTTTCCTGGCTGCCACCAGTAGTAAATCACGCGGAGTCCGCCACGTTTGCCTTTACCTCGTTTTTCATCGGCGTAACGAATCTTTCTCAATCCACCCGTGCTTTCGATCATGTCACCAGCTTCCGGGTTCTTCATCAACATCTTTTGAAACTCACGAAAACTCTCGTCGTTCAAATAACTCTGCCGATGTCGCTCAAATGGCGGCAATTCAATGAAGGTGGCTTTCATAGGATAATCATACGCAAGTTGCGTATATGATGTCAAGGACAGTCAAACACCGTGTCAATCCGCCACAGTCTTGCGTAGCAAGTCTGTGACGAGACCCTGCGCAAGAGCATCGCAGTCGGGTTAATCGAAGCCTTGCAATGATTCGGCGGGAACAGTTTGGGAAAGAAAGTCCCCTAAAAGTCCCCATCGAAAGAAAAAGGAGCTAGGTTTTTAACCTAACTCCTTTGATTTTTTGGTAGGCACGATTGGACTCGAACCAACGACCCCTTGGATGTCGACCAAGTGCTCTAACCAGCTGAGCTACGCGCCTATTACAGGGTTCGCATTGTATCCGAAAGGCCATCGTGCTTCAAACGAAAATCGCGGGACTTGCAACGTTCCCAGCGGCACATTACTCACGCCTGCCAAACCCCATACCCCGCTTCACGCAGACCAATCGCCAATTCCACTTCCATGTCGCGCGCGCCATCGTAGGGCATCGGGTTATAGACTTCGTAGAGGTCAGGCAATAACCGCAAACCGAATTGTTGTACGTAACGATTGGACTGGATACCTGCCTTGTGTTTGTCGAAGCGCACGTCGGGATCCAATCCCGTCATGCCGACGTAAACGCACGGCTTGCCCGTGACGTAATCGGGGTTGGCTTTCTTGAAGCGGCCTTTGTAAAGAACGTCTTTCGACAGCTCGATCACATAGACGTGGTAGTGGTTGCGGCGTCCCATGGTTGCGCTAAATTAAAAACGACGACGCGAGCTAATTGCTCTATAGCCATTCGATCATGCCATCCAACTATTTGGATTTCTTGGACCGCGATTGACCTGAACATTTTGCATAGGTCGAGTTCCTCTAACTTTGAATTCCGTTTTACAAAGAGGGCATAAGTAATGATTGTTTTCTACGCCAACCGTCTTCAACTGAAGTATTGAGCGCTTCCCTTCGTTGTAACAGTTTGCACATATCCAATGCGAAGGTTCCTCGCCCTTGCTCTCTTCTTTTATGACGTAAACAAATGTTCCCGCAGTTGGCTCATACAGGGAATAGCGCTTCTTTGTTTCTTCCCATGCTTTTACGCGAGCAATTTCTTCTTTAAGTTGGCCTATCGTATCTAGGAGAGCTTGCTGTTTGATGTTGCTCTCCAATGCGCTTTGTTGTCCGGAAAGAATCACATCATAAAGTTCAGTAACCTTCGCCTTGATTTCAACGGATACCGCCAAATCTTTAATCGTCTGCAAACCTTTCAACAACGTACCGAAGGCGCTAACGACACCTGTGCCGACTGGATCAACCATTTATCTCTCCTTCGCTTGGCTTTTATGCATAATAGTACTGACAGTAGCAAATGTCTCCTTTTGGCAATAGCAGACCTCAGTTATCGGACGGCTCAACGGGCAACCAGCTCAATAGCTGCCAGAAGCCAAATTATCGAAGCGCGTATATTCGCCCCGAAAGGCAAGCGGCACCATGCCAATCGGGCCATTACGCTGTTTTCCGATGATGATTTCGGCCTTGCCTTTATCGGGCGAATCGCTGTTATAAACTTCGTCGCGGTAAATGAACAGGATCAAGTCGGCATCCTGTTCAATCGCTCCACTTTCACGTAGGTCTGACATCACCGGTCGTCTGTTGGGACGTTGCTCAAGGCTGCGGTTCAGCTGTGACAGCGCGATCACCGGCACATGCAATTCCTTCGCCAAGGCCTTTAACGAGCGGGAGATTTCAGAGATTTCCGTGGCGCGATTTTCGCTGGCTTTGCCTGCGTTCGAACTCATCAATTGCAAATAGTCCACTACGATGAGCCCCAGATTGTTCTGGCGATGCAGCCGGCGCGACCGCGCGCGTACTTCCAGGGCAGACAGCGCGCCACTTTCGTCGATGTAGATCGGCGCGTCGTTGAGTTGGCCGAGGGCGTGCGTCAATCGTCCCCAATCATCGTCCTGTAAACGACCGGTGCGCAGATCCTGCTGGTTGAGCTTGCCGACCGAGCCGAGCATACGCATCGCCAATTGCGATGCATTCATTTCCATACTGAAGATCGCCACCGGCAATTTGCTGTCCAATGCCACGTTCTCGGCGATGTTGATAGCGAGGGCGGTCTTGCCCATGCTCGGACGCCCGGCAACGATGATCAGTTCACCGGGCTGCAAGCCGGAAGTCAGGCGATCCAGATCGGTGAAGCCGGTCGCGGTTCCGGTGATGTCGCTGGGGTTATCGCGCCCATACAAGGTCTCGATGCGCTCCACCACTTGCGATAACAGCGGCGGCATGGCGATAAAGCCCTGCTGGCCGCGCGAACCGGCCTCGGCGATCTCCAGCACTTTTCTTTCCGCCTCATCGAGCAATTGCGCGGCATCGCGTCCGGTCGGATTGTACGAGCTGCTGGCAATATCGGTGCCGACTTCCGCCAGCTTGCGCATGATGGAACGCTCGCGCACGATCTCGCCATAGCGGCGGATATTGGCGGCCGACGGCACGTTCTGCGCCAAACCGCCCAGGTAAGGCAGGCCGCCCACCTTGTCCAGGTCACCGGCGATCTCCAACGCTTCGGCCACGGTAATGACATCCACCGGTTTCGCCTGCTCGCTCAGACGCACGATCTGGCTAAAGATCAGCCGATGTTCCTGCCGATAGAAATCGTCGGCAGTCATCAGGTCGACAATCCTATCCAGCGCGCTCGCTTCGAGCAGCAAGCCGCCCAGCACCGATTGCTCGGCTTCCACCGAATGGGGAGGCAATTTTATCTGGTCGAGTTGTGCGTCCGAGTTGGAAAAGTTTTGCATGAAATTAATTGACAGGGGCTTTTAAGCGGATGGTATTTTACCTTGCTAACGGGCAAAAACCTAAAAACAAAAAAGGACTGTTGTCAGTCCTTTTTGTGTTGTGTTGATGTGGAGAATTATTCCGGTTTCATTTCGAAGGTGAGACAAGGCGGCAAGGAACGCACGACGCAGACAGTGCATATAGCACGGCAAGGAGTGCGTGACGCAGCCAACGCCGTATCACCGATGAAATGGAAGCGGAATTAATGTTCGCCGAGCACCGAAACAGTAATACCCACCACCACATCGGTATGCAGTGCGATGTTGAGGTGATGATCACCAATCTGCTTGAGATGGCCTTCAGGCATACGCACTTGCGACTTTTCAACTTCAAAGCCTTGCGTAGCCAAAGCGGCCACAATATCGGCGTTGGTGACGGAACCGAACAGCTTGCCGTCCACGCCGGCCTTTTGCACGATCTGCACGGTCAAGCCCGCCAGCTTTTCGCCGCGTGCTTGCGATTCGGCCAGCTTGACCTTGTCGGCCGCTTCGATCTCGCCACGACGCACTTCAAACTCAGCCATGTTGGCGGCAGTTGCGCGCTTGGCCTTGCCTTGCGGAATCAAAAAATTGCGCGCGAAGCCGTTCTTGACCTTGACCACTTCACCCAATTGACCGAGGTTAGTCACTTTTTCCATCAAAATTATTTGCATGTCCGGGCTCCTTAATGCAGATCAGTGTAAGGCATCAAAGCCAGGAAGCGCGCGCGTTTCACGGCGGTGCTCAATTGGCGCTGAAAATGTGTCCTGGTGCCGGTGATGCGTGCCGGGATCAGCTTGCCGTTTTCGGAGATGAATTCCTTGAGGATGTTGATATCCTTGTAATCCACTTCGGCGATCTTCTCGACTGTGAAGCGGCAGAACTTGCGGCGCTTGAACAGATTGTTGCGGGAAGAACGTTTGTTTTTGTCATCTTTCTTTTTGTCTGATGGACGAGCCATGATATTTCCTTATTCCAAAATTATGTCGTTTATATGCAAAACCAGTTGCCGGCTGCGAATACTTTGCTGAGCTAAGAACCCGCGCACTTTAACGTTCTGTCCTACCGCAAACCGGGCAACCTTATCGGCCACCTCGGCAAACGCCAGCGCATTCACTTCACACTGCACCTGCCGTAAACCATTTGCTTCGGACTGTTGCGAGGTATGACTTAACGTCAGTGCCACTCTCGCCACCCCAGCCGGGGTGTAACGCAAACTTTCCAGTGCGATCAACTCGCCGCTGATGACAACCTGATTACGCGCCAATTGCCAATGAAATTAAACAACCGCTGCCGCGATTTCTTCAGCCTGAACTGCAGCACTGCTTACAGCGGCACCTTCGGTCGGCATGGAGCGGGATCTTTCTTCCTTCATCATGGCAGACGGTTCGATGACGGCAGCCTTGGTCTTGACAGTCAGATGGCGCAACACCGCATCATTGAAGCGGAACGCGTGCTCCAGCTCGTCCAGCGCTTCCTGGTTGCATTCGATATTCATCAGCACGTAGTGTGCCTTGTGAATCTTTTGGATCGGATAGGCCAACTGGCGGCGGCCCCAATCTTCCAGACGGTGGATGTGACCACCCTTGGAAGTGACCAGTGTGCGATAACGCTCGATCATCGCGGGCACTTGCTCGCTTTGATCGGGATGCACAATAAA
>PLBS01000074.1 GCA_003134595.1 Gallionella sp.
GCAAGAAGTAATTCTTGCCACCAAATTGATATCGGGTACCATCGCTTGTCGGCAGCATGCTGGGAGCAATGCGAATCATTGAAGCACATCTGTTGATGCCATCCAGATGTGGAATATCCAGATGAAAGCCGATCTGCTCGTTAGTACCGTGCTACCATATCAGTGGCATTTCGTCTGCTGGCCAACGAAGTAAACTATCAATCACGCAATGGAGGGCGGACTACCAATGCTGCTAACTGATATAACGACTAGGACGCCAGCATTCGCGTATTGCATCGCAGTGGTTTTTCTCGTCACAGCCTGCGCTGGCATCACCGATGTCGTCTCGACGGGGCCTGACACTTACATGGTCGCAAGTCATAGCACAATGGGGTGGTCGTCGGCTGGGGCGCAAAAGGCCAAAGCGTTCCAAGAAGCAAACGACTACTGCAAGAATCTCGGCAAGCAGATGCTTCCCGTAAGTACAAACGAAACGGCTGGCGGATTCGGCAAGATTGCTTCTGGCGAGGTGGAGTTCCGGTGTCTCAAGCCGGATGACCCTGCGCTTCAACGCCCAGCGCAATAGACACGCCTAAAGCAGACGCTGGCCACGAGCAGCAACCGACACACAGCCGCCCACAGGTCACATTTAGCTCAATTAATTTTGAATACTGTCCCGAGATTGTTGGTGCCACCGACAAGGGTCATTCCGTAGAAGCTGCCATCGCTGGCCTGGATCAGGCCGGACTGAGGGCTGGCTCCGTCACCTATGCCACCAGCGAAGCTATGTAGCACAGTCTCAATACCACTCGTAGTGATCTTGAATACTGTCCCGAGGTTGTTGGCACCACCGACAAGGGTCATTCCGTAGAAGCTGCCATCGCTGGCTTGGATCAGGCCGCCTTGGGGGCTGGCCCCGTCGCCAGTACCGCCGAATGACCACCGAACTGACTCAGTGCCACTTAGTGTAATCCTGAACACCATACCGCCCCCATTGGCGCCCCAGGATTGGGTCATCCCATAGAGGTTGCCATCGCTGGCCTGGATCAGGCTGCTAGAGGGCGAGGGGTAACCTCCGTCTGCGGTAGTGCCAGAGAAGCTATGCAGCACTGTCTCAGTACCACTTGTGGTGATCTTGAACACTGTGCCAACACTATTGGCGCCACCGGTTTCTGTCAATCCATAAAGGTTGCCATCGCTCGCTTGGACCAGGCTTCCTACAGGGGCGGTTCCGTCACCCGTTCCGCCAAACGACCACAGCACGGTCTCAGTGCCACTTGTGGTGATCTTGAACAATGCGCCCCAGCCATGGGCGCCACCGGTTTGGGTCAACCCATAGAGGTTGCCATCGCTTGCTTGAATCAAGTGGCCTTCTGGGTTGGCTCCATCACCTATGCCACCAGCAAAGCTATATAGTACGGTTTCGGTGCCACTCGTTGTGATCTTGAATACTGTTCCGAGGTTATTGGCGCCACCAATATTTGTAACACCATAGAAGTTGCCGTCACTCGCCTGGATCAGACTACAATATGGTTGTGATCCATCGCCTATACCGCCAGCGAAGTTATGTAGCACAGTCTCAATACCACTCGTAGTGATCTTGAACACTGTTCCGAGGTTATTGGCGCCACCAATATTTGTAACACCATAGAAGTTGCCGTCACTCGCCTGGATCAGACTACAATCTGGTCGTGATCCATCGCCTATACCGCCAGCGAAGCTATACAGCACGGTCCATGCAGCGACAGTAAAGTTCACGTTGCTGGTTGTGCTTGCCACTACGTTATTGGCATCTTTTACCGAGAAGACCACATTCGCCGTTGCGTAGGTTGCAGTTGGGGTTCCTGTCACGGCACCGGTACTGACGTTAAGGCTCAGCCCTGCGGGCAGTGTCCCTGATGTAATGCTGTAGGTATACGGAGTTGCGCCGCCGCTGGGCGTTAAGGGCGAGAAGCTCGCCATCGCCGTGCCAACGGTCAGGTTCTGTGCCGTGATGTTTGCTGTGGCACTGATAGAGGCGGGGCTTGGTGCACTTCCGCCACCGCCACCCCCACCGCCGCAGGCGGAAAGGATCAAAAAGGTCAGCGGCACGGACATAACCGCCAAGGATAGTATTTTATGAGTGGCGCCGCTGATGCTGAATTTCATGTTCAGTCTCCGAGTTTGATGGTGGCGCTTTGCGCCGGAATTTTTTATTTCTTGTCAACCATCAACCCCAACCCAAGGAAACGCCGGGAGACATAAGAACTTGTGGCCTGACTAAGGGGCTGCGCGCTTTTGCGCAGTCCCGCTTGAGTGTAGGTTAGGAAAATTTGGATGATTTCATCGCAAATCTTGCAACATTTCTTTAGCTTTGGCGATGAAATACTTTTTGATGTTTGGGTCTCGAATATATTTTTCCGCTCTTATCAGAACTTCGTCAATTGATCTGTATTTGTCATCTTTAAACAGGCCATTCAAATACGCATCAGCTTCTGATTTGCTATCCATAACAAATGATTCCACGATGTTTTTCCTCATTTTGACCTCTTATTATATCTTTGACTGTCTGCTGGGACGCAGCTGAACTGGATTTTTGCCAAATTACTCGCCGCAAAGCGAGCACCCGTGTGAGTCTGCTTGGGGCCGACAGTACTCATTCAGTATTCTACTCGGCGAACGACCGCTCCACTACCGAAACCAGCCGTACAAGTTCTGATCTGTGAAGTGCAGGTCATGGCACGAACCCGGAGTCCATGTTGCCATATTGCCTGCCGCAAAGCAGCCACTCGTGAACGGCCGCATTTGGCCGGTTTCTGCCTTTTGTGCATACCCATTTTCTATCATTCCTACGTCCGCTTTCTGCAAAACGGACATTACCTTGTTTTAACAAAAGAACAAGAGGGCGGAGCGTTTCTGGTTACTACTGGGCACGATTTCGTAGGCACGATCAATGGCAAAAAGTGAGTAAACACGGGAATTGTAGCCGTGCTCACTCACCATTTCGACTCTTTTTACTAGCGGCTTGCGCCTTCTGGCGGCTTTTTTATTGCCTGCTGTTCATCCAATACTCAATGAACCAATGTCGGTTATTTTTTATGGAGAAAAACATGGCATATAAAGCCCCAACCAAAAAACAAGTCGTCGCTTTCAAAGCCGCAGCCAATAAGTGCCTGTCAACGCTGGCGACTGCAAGCGACACAGATGAGTACAATATCCCAACCACAGCCGGCTCGCTGAAAATCACCGTGTACGATGACTGGCTGGCTTGCAGATTTGAAAATGTAGCACTTGCCAAAAAACCAGGACAGGTCTTGGCAGGTAACTTGAATACGAATTCAGGCAAGTGGAACTGGCATGGCTTGGACACGATCCCAGCGTTCAAGAAAGCCCTTGTTGGAATATTGTTCCCCAATGGAGTGTCATCCTTCCGATGTTATGGAATGCTGGCCTCTCAATATGGTGGGGACTATTTGCTCTTGCAGGTCTTGGAGTCAAATGCCGGGTTTTATATCGGCACAAGAGATTCAGAGGGTGCACCTAATTCTCGCGAGTCAGCCATTTATTGGAAAAAAGAACACGAAGCCCAGGCCGCCTTGGATTCTGGAAATTGGGTGCAAAAGGAGTATCCGTAACACAAAAACGCCTTCTCTCTGGGACGGCGTTTTTTATTGGCGTGGAATTACTGAGCACTCGCCATGCTTTCTGACACCACCCCCGTACCTGACATTTAGTGATTGATATACAGCATCGCGCGCATCACAGTTCTGATCCAAGTTGATTTGGTCGCTCCTTTTATTTATATAATACCGTTGCACGTATGTATATATTACGCTAAGATAATAAAAAATAGATCGTATTGATTGGGAAACAGCCAATCTTTTTAACGATTTTCAGAGGCGAAACCAACGCGATCGAGCAAATAGCTAACCATGCCAACCATCAACCCTCGCTACATCCGTCACCGCGACGCACCTGCCTACCTAGGCATGTGCCGTGACGTATTTGATGTACAGGTAAGGCCATTGCTAACCGAGATTCCGATCGGCTCACGGGGCGTGGCATTCGATCGGCTTGAATTGGATGGGTGGGCGACGCACCATAAATCACTTAACGGCAAGCCACCAGCACACGGAGGGCAATCATGGCAACAACCAGAACGCGCGGAATCTCACTCGAAGCCGATGGCTCCCGGATCATCAACAAAGTCCACAAGGGCGAGCGCATCTTCCTTCGGCTTGGGAAAGTCTCCCAGGACGAAGCCGAGCAGCGGCTCGCCAATGAAGTCCGCCAGCGGCAAAACGCCCAGCATCGTCGAACGAACTCTCGCCCTCTGTTTGCGGACTGCGCAGCGCGCTACCTGACCGAATCGCAGCACAAGCGCACCGCAGAATTACTGGCCTACCACATCACCATTCTGCTGCCCTTCATCGGCACCATGGAAATCAGNNACCATCAATCGCACCCTCGAAGTCGTGCGCACCATCCTCAACCGCGCCGCACGCGCCTGGCGCGATGAAGCTGGCCAGCCGTGGCTACTCACCGCCCCGCCGCTGATCACAATGGAACAAGAGAACCGGCGCGCACCTCATCCGCTGAGCTGGGAAGAACAAGACACACTGATGCCATTGCTCCCCCTTCACCTGCAAAACATGATCCTTTTCGCGATCAACAGCGGCTTGCGCGACGAAAACATCTGCGGCCTGCGCTGGAGCTGGGAGACCCCAATCCCGGAAGCCGGTCGCAGCGTCTTTATCATCCCGTCCGGAGATTACAAAACCGCGATCAACCACGTCGTCATCCTCAACGATGACGCGTGGCACATCATCGAACAACAGCGAGCCAAGATAAACAAGGAGGACGGGAGCGCGAAATATGTCTTTACCTACAGTGGCCACCGCGTCGACACCATGAACAACAACGGCTGGCAGAACGCCAGGGCAAAGGCCGGTCTGCAAGACGTCCGCATCCATGATCTGAGGCATACTTATGCCAGCCGACTGCGTCTCGCCGGCGTGCCCCAGGAAGACCGCAATGCACTGATGGGCCACAAGTCCGCTTCGATCCCGGAACACTACGCCTCGGCAGATATCGGCAGGCTGATCGAGCTTTCAAATAAGGTGCTGGACAGGCAGGGGACACGCACGCTGCTGCGCGTGGTGAATGGATAGTTTTAAAAATAGTCGCGCAAAAAGTCGCGCAAAATAAAAATGGGCTAGGCGAATATCACCTAACCCATTGAATTGATGGTGCGCCCGGAGCGATTCGAACGCCCGACCCCTTGGTTCGTAGCCAAGTACTCTATCCATCTGAGCTACGGGCGCGAGTAATTGTTTTGCCTTCGTGTAACGTGTAATTAGAACCTTGGCGGAGAGGGAGGGATTCGAACCCTCGATACAAGTTTAAGCTCGTATGCGCCCTTAGCAGGGGCGTGCCTTCGACCTCTCGGCCACCTCTCCGAAGGCGGCGCATAGTAATGTAACTGACCTGAAAGGTCAAACGATTATGGTGATCCCTACGCGTCTTCCTGATCGAGACCGAAGGCTTTGTGCAACACGCGCACGGCCAGCTCCAGATATTTCTCGTCGATGACCACGGAAATCTTGATTTCCGAAGTGGAGATCATCTGGATGTTGATACCCTCTTCTGCCAGGGTGCGAAACATCTTGCTGGCGATGCCGACGTGCGAACGCATCCCGACACCGACCACGGAGACCTTGGCCGCCTTGTTATCGCCGATAACTTCGCGTGCGCCGATGTGCGGTTGCACTTTGTTCTTCAAGATGTCCATCGCTTTGGCGAATTCATTGCGGTGCACGGTAAAGGAAAAGTCGGTTGTGCCGTCCACGCCGACGTTTTGGATAATGATGTCCACGTCGATGTTGGCATCGCTGACCGGCCCCAAAATCTGATAGGCGATACCGGGCTTGTCGGGCACGCCCATCACGGTGATTTTAGCTTCGTCGCGGTTGAACGCGATCCCGGAAATGATTGCTTTTTCCATTTTGTCGTTGTCCTCAAAAGTTATCAGCGTGCCTTCGCCCTCTTCTTCGAAGCTGGACAGCACGCGCAGCTTGACCTTGTATTTTCCGGCAAACTCCACCGAACGAATTTGCAACACCTTGGAGCCCAGGCTGGCCATTTCCAGCATTTCCTCGAAGGTGATGCTCTTCAGACGGCGCGCTTCCGGAACCAGACGCGGATCGGTGGTGTAAACGCCATCCACATCGGTGTAGATCTGGCATTCGTCGGCACGCAGTGCGGCGGCAATCGCCACACCCGTGGTATCCGAACCGCCGCGCCCCAACGTGGTGATGTTGCCATTTTCGTCCATACCCTGAAAACCTGCCACTACCACCACGCAGTCATTCGCCAGATCGGCACGGATGTTTTGTTCGTCGATGCTGACGATACGCGCCTTGGTAAAGGCGCTGTCGGTGAGAATCTTGACCTGCGCGCCGGTATAGCTTTTGGCGTTCAGCCCCAGCTCCTTGATCGCCATTGCCAGCAGGCCGATGGTGACCTGCTCGCCAGTGGAGATGATCACATCCAACTCGCGCGGATCAGGATGTTTCTGGATTTCCTTGGCGAGGCCGATCAGGCGATTGGTCTCACCGCTCATCGCGGAGACCACCACCACCACCTGATGCCCAAGTGCCTTGAATTTAGCGACGCGCCGCGCCACGTTCTTGATGCGTTCCGGACTGCCTACCGATGTACCGCCATACTTCTGTACTATCAATGCCACGATGTTTTCTATGCCTGACTTAAAAAGTGAGCGCGATTCTAGCGCAACTGACCAAAAAAAACGAGGCTATGAGAAGCCAGTGCAGCCGGTAGCCCGTAGCTGGTAGCCAGTAGCTTAAAGGCTGTACACCTCTTATTGGCTACCCGCTACCCGCTACAAGCTACCAGCTACAAGCTATACTATCGCGATGATAGCAATCACTCCGCGCAGCATCCCCACAGCCGCCATGCAACACTTGCGCGACAGCGGTTATTCGTCTGCCCTGGCGAAGATTTTTGCGGCGCGCGGCATTACGGATAGCAAACAACTGGACACTACCTTTGCCGAACTATTGCCGTTCGACGCGCTGAAAAACGCCCGCGAAATGGCACATTTCCTGGCTGATGCGATCGCCGCGAAAAAAAAACTCATGGTCATCGCCGACTACGATGCCGACGGTGCAACTGCCTGTGCGGTGGCAGTGCGCGGTCTGCGCGCCTTCGGTGCGCAAATCGATTTCATCGTCCCGAACCGCTTTGAATACGGTTACGGCTTGACACCCGAGATCGTAGAACTTGCAGCGCAATCTAATCCGGACATTCTGATCACCGTGGACAACGGCATCGCCAGCGTCGAAGGTGTAGCCGAGGCCAATCGACTGGGTATGCAAGTCTTGATCACTGACCACCACCTGCCCGGCGACACGCTGCCGGATGCGGCATGCATCGTCAATCCCAATCAACCCGGCTGCGCATTTCCCAGCAAAAATCTGGCCGGTGTAGGAGTGATGTTTTATGTGCTGCTGGCGTTGCGTGCGGAGTTGCGTTCAAGAGGGGCTTTCTCTTCCGGGTGCCCGGACAAAAGTTTTTCGTCTACCAGTAAACCCCAACCCCCTTCGATCCCCCCTTATCAGGGGGGAGGCCTCGCTCCCTCCCCTGACAAGGGGAGGGCTGGGGAGGGGTTGGCCGAACCCAGGCTCGCCGAGCTGCTCGATCTGGTCGCATTGGGAACAATTGCCGACGTGGTAAAGCTCGATCAAAACAATCGCATCCTGGTGCAACAGGGCCTGCAGCGCATCCGTGCCGGACGCGCTTGCGCCGGGATCAACGCGCTGCTGCAAGTGGCGAAAAAAGATCCGGTGCGCACTTCTAGTCAGGACTTGGGCTTTACCGTCGGGCCGCGCCTGAACGCGGCGGGCAGACTGGATGACATGAGCCTGGGCATCAATTGCCTGCTGACCGATGACACCGCAACTGCAATGCAAATCGCCGCAAAGCTGGACGCACTCAATCGCGAACGGCGCAGCATTGAAACGGATATGCAGGACAATGCGCTCGCGGCACTGGAAACTATCGATCCATCGGATAACTTTAGTCTCGTACTGTTCGATGAGTCTTGGCATCAAGGTGTAATCGGCATTCTTGCCTCGCGCCTCAAGGATAAATTTCATCGTCCGATGATCGCCTTCGCGCGAGCCAACAACGGGGAATTGAAAGGCTCGGGACGTTCCATCGCCGGACTGCATCTGCGCGACGCGCTGGATTTGGTCAGCAAACGCCATCCCGCGCTGATTAAAAAATTCGGCGGGCACGCTGCAGCGGCGGGTTTGAGCATCGCCGAAGGCAACCTTGAAAACTTCGTCGCCGCCTTTGAAAAGGTGTCCAGCGAACTGCTCAGTGCGAACGACCTGGCGCAACGCATTGAAACCGATGGCGCGCTGGATATTGCCGAAATGAATCTGGAAGTGGCGCGCATATTGGATGAACAAGTGTGGGGACAAGGCTTCCCCGCCCCGCAATTCAGCGATGACTTCGTGGTGCAAAATCAGCGCGTGGTCGGAGAGAAACATCTCAAGCTGCGTCTAGGGGCAAAAGGGAAACTCGACGAAAAACTTTTGTCCGGGCACCCGATCGAGGCGATACTGTTCGGACACAACGAGATGCTGCCCGAACAAATACATGCCGTGTACAGCCTGAGCGTCAATGAATACAATGGTACGCAGAGTGTGCAACTGATTATTAGGCATTGGCATGGGAGAGAGGATTAAGGAGCGAGGATTGAGGATTGAGAAAAATCGACTGCCCTGCTTTTAACTCAATCCTCAATCCCAAATCCTCGATCCTACTTCACTGGCATCACGCAAAAGGGTAAAGAAATGGAAACCGTTCTTCTGCAAAATAACGGCATCGAAGCCTTGCCGCAGTTCCTCACCAGCCTCGCCATCGGTTTGCTGATCGGGTTGGAGCGCGAGCGCACCCCATCGGCCAAGGCAGGGCTGCGCACCTTCGCACTGGTCGCCATATTCGGCACGCTGTCCGCGCTGCTCTCCACAAAACTCGGCTCACCCTGGCTGCTGATCGCCGGTCTGCTTGCCGTGGCCGGCATGATCATCGCGGCATACCTCAATAAACCCAACGGACATGGCGACATCACGGATGAGGAACGCCGCCTTGTCCGTTCCCTCTCTCCTACCTCTCCCCCGAAGGGGGAGAGTGATGATGTGTCGCTGCGCGACGCTCGAGTTGACGAAAACGATCCCGGCACCACCACCGTCATCGCTTTGCTGCTGTGTTACGGACTGGGTGCGATGATTTGGTATGGCCTTGCCGAACTGGCCGTGATGCTGGCAATAGGTGTCACCGCCCTGCTCTATTTCAAACCCGAGCTGCGCGGACTGTCGCAACGGCTCACGCGCAGCGATCTGGTCGCGGTGCTGCAATTTTCCGTGCTGACCTTTATCGTGCTGCCGATTCTGCCGGACCATGATTACGGCCCTTACCACGCTTTCAATCCGCATCAGGCCTGGCTGATGGTGGTGCTGATTTCCGGCATCAGTCTGGCGGGTTATACCGCGCTGCATGTGGTGGGAACCCGCTATGGCGCGCCGCTGCTGGGTTTTCTCGGTGGTCTCGTTTCCAGCACTGCGACCACATTGATCTATGCAAAACACAGCAAGAGCAATCAAACCATGTCGCACCTTGCCGCCTCGGTAATCGTGATCGCCAGCATGGTGGTGTTGCTGCGTCTGCTCTTCCTCAGTGCCGTTGTCGCCTATGGCACGCTGCCCGGCCTGCTCCCGGTGCTTGCGGGCGGCTTCCTGTTCGGCTTGATCGTCGCGCTATACAACTGGCGCAAGATGGACAAGGCAACCGAACTCTACATCCCGGAAACTTCCAACCCCGCCGAACTGCGTACCGCCATCGGCTTTGGCTTGTTATATGTAGTCGTGTTGTTGGCAGCAGCATGGATGGAGGCTCTCGCGGGCAGTCGAGGCATGTATGTCGTGGCGTTGGTGTCGGGGTTGACCGATGTTGATGCTATTACTCTTTCAAGCCTGCGCCTATTCAATCTCGGGCAATTGAGCGAACACCAAACCGTCACCGCGATTGCACTCGCCTTCATTTCCAACATCGCGTTCAAGTTCGGCATGGTGATGTTCATCGGCGGCTGGCATCTTGCCAGGCACGTCGCCACTGGCTTTGTCGCGATGACCTGCGGAGTCTTGCTTGGCTTGTTTGCGCTATAATCGCGCCCTTTTCAGCAAGCGACAACGACAAAACAATGGAAGCCGAACAACTCAACGCCCTATCCAATCAACTGCAAGACCTGGCAACACGAAGCGCGGAATTGCGGAGGTATCTTTGACTTCGATGCCAAGCAGGAACGCCTGACCGAAGTATCTGAACTCGCCGAAGATCCCGCCATCTGGCAAGATGCCAAGCGCGCACAAGACTTGGGCCGCGAACGCAAAATGCTGGAAGGCGTGGTGCTCGGCCTCGGCAAAATCCAGCAAGACCTTAACGACGCGGGCGAGCTGTTTGAAATGGCTCAAGCAGAAAACGACGATGAGAGTCTGAACAGCACGGCTGCCGACATCCAGGACATCGAGAAGCGCGTCGCGGACATGGAGTTCCGCCGCATGTTCTCTCACCCGATGGACCCGAACAACTGCTTCATCGACATCCAATCCGGATCGGGCGGCACCGAAGCGCAGGACTGGGCATCCATGCTGCTGCGCATGTATCTGCGCTACTGCGAACGCAAAGGCTTCCAGGTCGAAGTGCTGGAACAATCCGACGGCGAAGTCGCGGGCATCAAGGGCGCATCGCTCAAGGTGAGCGGCGACTACGCCTACGGCCATCTGCGCACCGAAACCGGCGTGCATCGTCTGGTGCGAAAATCGCCGTTCGACTCCGGCAACCGCCGCCACACCTCGTTCTCCAGCGTGTTCGTCTATCCGGAAGTGGACGAATCCATCGAAGTGGAAATCAATCCGGCCGACCTGCGCGTTGACACCTACCGCGCCTCGGGTGCGGGCGGACAACACATCAACAAGACCGACTCGGCGGTGCGTATCACCCACCTCCCCACCAACATCGTCGTGCAATGCCAAAGCGACCGCTCGCAACACCGCAACCGCGCCGAAGCGATGGCGATGCTGAAATCACGGCTATATGAAGAAGAGCTGCGCAAGCGCAATGCCGAGAAGCAGGTGTTGGAAGACGGAAAATCCGACATCGGCTGGGGACACCAGATCCGCTCCTACGTGCTCGACCAATCGCGCATCAAGGATTTGCGCACCAACCATGAAGTCGGCAATACTCAGGCCGTATTGGACGGTGACCTGGACGATTTCATCTCAGCCAGTTTGAAACAAGGCGTTTAATTAGGACAATGACATGACTACCGGAAGCGGAAAATTAGATCAGACAATCGACGAAACCATTGATAAGCTTGCCCCCGAAATCAAGCTAGTCGAAGAACGCCGCGCCAAGCTCAATGCGATCCGCCAGGCAGGTGTCGCTTTCCCCAACGACTTCGAGCGCAAGCATCTCGCTGGTGATTTGCACGCCGAGTTCGGCGAGAAGACGCATGACGAATTGGAGGCCGCGCAGATTCACGTATCGGTGGCCGGGCGCATGATGTTGAAGCGCGTGATGGGCAAAGCCAGCTTTGCCACGGTGCAGGACATGAGCGGGAAGATTCAGTTTTTCGTCAGCAACGGCGATACCGGCGAGGAAGCGCACAACGCGTTCAAGCATTACGACCTCGGCGACATTCTCGGCGCGGTGGGTATATTGTTCAAAACCAAGACCGGCGAGCTTTCCGTGCGTGTGACGCAAGTACGTTTGCTGACCAAGGCGCTGCGCCCGCTGCCGGAAAAATTCCACGGCCTGTCCGATCAGGAACAGAAATATCGCCAGCGTTACCTCGATCTGATCACCAACGAGGATGCGCGCAAGGTGTTCATGACGCGCACCAAAATCATCCAGACGATACGCGAATTTTTTATCCGCCACGGCTATCTGGAAGTTGAAACACCGATGATGCACTCCATCCCGGGAGGTGCTGCGGCCAAGCCGTTCGAGACACACCACAACGCGCTGGATATGAAGATGTATCTGCGCATCGCGCCGGAGCTGTATCTGAAACGTCTGGTGGTGGGCGGCTTCGAGAAGGTGTTCGAGATCAACCGCAACTTCCGCAACGAGGGACTGTCCACGCGCCACAACCCGGAATTCACCATGCTGGAATTTTACGANNTTGGGCAAGCCATTCCATCGATTGACCATGGTGCAGGCGATCCAGAAATATCATCCGCAATTCACCACCAAGCAACTCAACGACCGCGAGTTTGTAATCGCCGAACTGCAAGACCTGAAAGCCAAATACAAACCGCAGGACGGCATCGGCGGATTGCAACTTTCGCTATTCGAAGAGCTGGCCGAGGCGCAATTGTTCGAGCCAACCTTCATCATCGACTACCCGGTGGAAGTCTCACCGCTGGCGCGCAGCAGTGATAAGAATCCAGCGATTACCGAACGCTTCGAGCTGTTCATCGTCGGACGCGAAATCGCCAACGGCTTCTCGGAATTGAATGACGCGGAAGATCAAGCCGCGCGTTTCGATGCGCAGGTCGCGGCGAAAGAGGCCGGGGATGAGGAAGCGATGTTCAAGGACAATGACTACGTGCGCGCGCTGGAATACGGCCTGCCGCCTACTGCCGGGGAGGGCATCGGCATCGACAGGTTGGTGATGCTGCTCACCGACAGTGCCAGCATCCGCGATGTGATCTTGTTCCCGCAGATGCGGCCGGAATAATTCCAATCCCATTTCACGAAATGGAACTGGAATAACGATGCTCGATAACCACACACAATCCTGACCTTTAGCTGGACAAGTATCGGCCCGGAGCCTAAGATTTCCCTATGTGATTTTTATCACAGGCAAACAGACAGAAATCCTCTAATCTGCACTTCCCCTAACCTTTTCAAGGAGATCAAAATGAAACGCAATACAGGAAATATTGATCGCGCAATACGCGCAATACTGGGTTTGGTATTGATCGCACTGGCCGCCACCGGAACCGTCGGCATGTGGGGCTGGATCGGCATCGTTATCGGCATCGTTTTGTTGTTGACTGCCGTCTTCGGTTTTTGCCCGGGATATGCAATCTTCGGCATGAGCACCAACCAGATGAAAAAATAATCATTCAGCAAACCCCCGCTGCGCCCGATAGCTGATACGTTCTATCGGGCGTTTTTTGTCCGGTCTCCCCCCGCTTTAACGTGAAATAACTCGCACAGCGATTCGTTCGCCTCCTCGCCCGCTTGCGGGAGAGGATTGAGGAGAGGGAGTGGGCAGGGCAATTTTCATTATCAGCGGTGACTACTTGCCATGCCCGTTAGGTTGGATAAAAATCATAGAAGTGCCCTTTACAAAGGCGGATACAGTACATTAAATTAGCGCTCCGAAAAACTAACGGCCGGGCACCCGCATGAAATCCATCCTGCTGCTGTCCGTATTGTTACTCAGCGCTTGCGCGTCTGTGAAAAACGATGTGCGGACACCGGATAGTGATGCTGCGGCCAGGAAGCTTACTTCTTATGCCCGGAGTCTGGTTGGCATCCCTTACAAATATGGCGGTAACTCACCGGATAAAGGATTTGATTGCAGCGGTTTTGTCGTTCATGTGTTTCGTCATACGCTAGGCATCAATTTACCGCGCAGCTCTGACCAAATAAGCCACCTCGGTCAGGCAATCAGCACGGGCAATCTTCGCGTGGGCGACTTGGTTTTTTTCAACACACTGCAACGCAAGTTTTCACATGTCGGGATCTATCTGGGCGGTGATCGCTTCATTCATGCCCCCGGCAGCGGCGGCAGCGTTCGCACGGAGAATATGCGCGAAGCTTATTGGAAAAAACACTACGACGGCGCGCGGCGCATTACTTTGCATGGTTAGTCTTGCGCGCCTGTTTCAATGCTTCCGCGAGTTGGAACACCGACATCGCGTAGAAGTCACTGTTGTTGTAGCGCGTGATGACCTCGAAATTGTTGAACACCAGCCAAAACTCCTTCGGGTGCCCGGACATAACCAGCGACTTGGCGAGCGTTGTTTGCTCGCTTAGTCGAATGGCTAGTGGTTCCTTCAAAAGTTTTTCGTCGCCTTCCCCCACCGTAAAATCGATCAGGCGTGCAGCCAGGTCTTGAGCTAAATTTGCACCTGGCACTATTCCCGCTGCCGACCATGCCGCGAGCGTGCGCGGGGTGGTGATATCTCCGGCACAGATTTCCTCGCT
>PLBS01000029.1 GCA_003134595.1 Gallionella sp.
TATCCGCACAGGAACAGCATCCTTGGCAGGAAATCTACCGATGAGGAAATCGAGTTTCTGAAGCAACCAGGTTCGGGGTTCTGACGAACACCAACCAGTATCAGCTAACACAACACCAGCGCAGGATTGAACGCCTTGCATGGTGCGGCATAAACAAGCAAGGGGCGGTATACTTGGCGGCGAAAAATAATTCGAACCTGATCCATTTAATTTTTTATGCCGCCCGTGAATGAAGAACTTCTGGCACGCCTTGGCGGAGCGGAACTTGTATCGTGGCATCACGCCAACGGAACGGATGTCGGTGCCAATCAGTACAAAGAGCACTATCGAAGGGTGCTGATTGATGGGCTATCGCACGCGAGACTGATCTATCTCGATACCAATTATTGGGTCTGGTTGCGCCAAGCTGAGCTTGGACGTGGCTCGACTGCTGCTATGCAACTTCTGCAGACGTTGCGGGCAATGGTTCGTTCGCGAGAGGCAATTTGCGTTAGCCAGCTCAACTCGTTTCTGGAACTTGGAAAACAAGAAGAAGCTAGCCTGCGTATCACCGCGTATCTGCTCGACGAACTGACCGAGGGAATCGCGATTGCCTCTATGTTTGATCTCCAAGAATGGGATTGCGGGCAGTACATTTCTGCCAAGTTAGGAATTCAAATTCAAGAGGGGCTTTCCAATTGGACCAAAGTCGGACAAATCCATCAGCATTTGTTACCAGAGAAGCTGCCTGGCCCTATAACCGAGGCCGGTCGCGATGTCGTCTTCAAGTCAACAATCGACGCTCTTTGGAATGCGACCTTCGAGGATGTGTTTGGCCAATTCTCATGGGCAACGAAGCATACACTGAATGCAGATATTGACCCGGAGGTAATTGCGCGTGTCGAAGAGCGGAGGATAAAACAATTGGCTGAAGGTCAATCTCGCGAGCGAGTAAGATTGAGCGAATTCTCTCAAGTCCTAAATGAAACCTTCAGACCTATATTTACCGGCCAGTTACGGACTTGGAACATTCAACATCAGTTTCCCGATGGACTGCATGGTTTCATGCGTCAGGTGCAAACCGTTATGGATGCAGCGGTGAATGATTTCAAGGATAGAACGCTGGGGAAATTGCTTTCCTCTGCTGCAATTCCTGTAGAGCTCTACACCCTTTATGAGACAGGGAACCCAAACAAGCGACTGACAACCAACGACTGGGCTGACTGGAACCACGCAGCTGCTGCGCTACCACATTGCGATGTATTCATAACTGAACACCACTTGGCACATCAACTTCGCCAAGAACTTAAAGCTGACACGCAATATAGTTGTACTGTTATCGGTTCACTAGAAGATGCGATTATCGAGCTTCACAAGTAGCCTATAGCCATCTCTCAATGAAAACATCTTATTCTCCCCCTCTGACGTGCGTCGTATACCGAGACGAAGCCTGGGTTAAAATCCGCACAGTTTCCCAATAATTATTTTCAAGCCCACTTTGATTCCCGCTTCTCACTGCCCTATGCGCATCTCCCATCTTCGCCAACGCCTGCTTGATCTCGGTGCCAAGCCGCGCCACTTGGACCATCTGCTGCATGAGTGGTGTAACCTCAAATGATGATTAAACCCATAAAGCCGTATCTGTCTGAGCTGAACGGCATCCTCTCGTTGCAGTTTGATGAGTGGTCAACACAAAGCGAGATGAGCATTGATGACACGGATGAGTTGGTCATTCCTTATACCCGCGTGATCATGAGTTTTTTGTTGCTGGAGCCCTCGCCCAGGCATGTCGCGATGATTGGGTTGGGGGGTGGCTCTATGGCGAAGTACTGTTACCGCTATTTGCCGAATGCTGAGATTACCGCAGTTGAAATCAGTCCCGATGTGATTGCGCTGCGTAATGAATTTGCCATTCCCAAAGATGATGCGCGCTTTAGCGTATTGTTGGGTGATGGAGCCGAGTGGGTGGCCGAAACCGGCAGTCGGCCAGACGTGTTGATCGTAGATGGATTTGATGCAGATGGATTACCCGCTCAATTATGCAGCCAGCCCTTTTATGATAATTGTTATGCCGCGTTGGCAGACAACGGCATCATGGTCGTCAATATTTGGAAAGGTTACCCGTGCTACGATGAATACATGTCGCGTATCAATAACAGCTTTGACGGGATCAAGGTCATCATGGATGCGGGGGATGACTTGAACCATATCGTGCTCGCCGTGAAAAATAGCGCGTTCCCTCCTTCCCCCTCCTCCATCCGTCATCACGCTAATCTATTGTGTCAGTCTCACCCTCTAAATTTTCAGGCGAAAGCCAACAGGCTGATACGGGCGTTGCCCAATGGTGATGATTGATGTTGCGCTTGGGTTAAAATTAAGGCTTACCCGTATTCACTAAACCGCTTTGCTGCTCGATTCTCACATTCCCAATTTGATTGACGCTTCAATCGCGCAACCCGTCTCCCCAATGCGTATCGCACAGCTATGCCAGCGCCTTCGCGATCTCGGTGCCAAGCCGTGCCACGAGGATAGACTGTTGCGCGGGTGGAGCCAGGTCTGCTCGTACGATAGAGCGCATAGTCCCGCAGAGACTTTCTTTCCGCTGGCGATGCGCAATGCGTTACCCGCCATTGAAGCGGAGTTGAATGGACTGGCGCAGTTGCGCAGTGAATATCCCGCCAACGGTCATAGGATGGATACCACCAATAATCATGGAAGCCATGACCGTTCCCCCACCCCAACTCTCCCCCGCATTGCGGGAGAGGGAGCAAACGTAGCGCTTCGCGCATCTTCTAATGACGACGAGGTGGCGCGGCTGCTGGTGGAGCTGCATGACGGCCAGATGGTGGAGAGCGTGCTGCTGCCGCGTGGCGGTCTGTGCGTATCGACGCAGGTTGGTTGTGCCGTGGGGTGTGTCTTCTGCATGAGTGGCCGCGCCGGTCTGCAACGCCAGCTCGGCAGCGCCGAGATCGTCGCCCAGGTGGTGCTCGCGCGCAAACGCCGCGCAGTGAGCAAGGTGGTATTCATGGGCATGGGCGAACCGGCCCACAATCTCGACAACGTGCTCGAAGCGATTCAGCTGCTCGGCACACAGGGCAACATCGGCCACAAGAATCTGGTGTTATCTACGGTTGGAGATTTGCGGGTATTTGAGCGGTTGATGCAGGGACTCCCCCACCCCAACCCTCCCCCGGAGGGAGAGAGAGTTAAAGGCTCGCTGCGCGAGACTCACGTTAATGGAATGGTTAAACCGGCGCTCGCCCTTTCACTGCACACCACCGATGCGACACTGCGCGCCAGATTGCTGCCTCGTGCACCCCATATTGCTGTCGAAGAGTTGGTGGAGCGCGCCGAAATGTATGCGCGCGCCACTTCATATCCGGTGCAATATCAATGGACGTTGCTCGAGGGCATCAACGACAGCGACGCCGAGGTGGAGAGGATAGCCCAGATCCTCTCCGGGAAATACGCCGTCATGAACTTCATCCCCTTCAACGATGTCGATGGACTCGACTATCGCCGCCCCTCAGCCGAAAGAACTGCGTCTATGGTGCACACTCTTCGCCAGCATGGCATCCTCGCCAAGATACGCGATTCAGCAGGACAGGAAGTAGAAGGTGCTTGCGGGCAGTTACGCGCGCGCTCTTCCAATCCCATTTCATCGGTGACACTGCGTTGGCTTCCTCACTCGTTCCTAGCCGTGCTTCTATGCACTGTCTTCGTCACTCGTTCGTCGCCGCCTTGTCTCACCTTCGAACTGGAATTGGAACCACAATGAAAAAGCCCATCGCTGACAGTTCCCTTCCTTTTGTATCACTGCCATTACTTTTTCCTCACGCCGCTATAATCCTTTCTTTCGACATTACTGGAAATTAACGTGTCTGATCGTTTGGCTGTGTTACCGCAATACCTGATGCCGAAGCAGCTGCTGACCGTGCTGGCCGGCAAGTTTGCAAGCGCCTGTCTGGGCGGATTGACCACTGCGGTGATCCGCCGCTTTGTGGCGCGTTATGGAGTGAACATGCAGGAGGCGGCCAATCCGGACATCGCGAGCTATGCCAGTTTCAATGAGTTTTTCACGCGGCCATTGCGCGAGGGTGCACGCCCGCTGGCGGATGCCGATTTCATCTGCCCGGTGGATGGTGCGATCAGCCAGTTCGGCGCAATCGAGCGCGACAATATTTTTCAGGCCAAGGAACACAGCTACACGACGACAGCGCTGGTCGGTGGCGATGCGGATCTGGCCGCGCAATTTGCAGACGGCAGCTTTGCCACGCTGTATCTCAGCCCCAAGGATTATCACCGTATCCACATGCCGTGCGCGGGACGCTTGCGGCGCATGATTTATGTGCCGGGTGAGCTGTTTTCGGTGAACCCGACGACAGCACGCGGCGTGCCGGGTCTGTTCGCGCGCAACGAGCGGGTGGTGTGCGTGTTCGACAGCGAATTGGGGCCTTTCGTATTGACGCTGGTCGGCGCCACCATCGTCGGCAGCATGGCCACGGTGTGGCACGGCATCGTCAACCCCCCGCGTGTGCGCTCGGTACGCGAGTGGCACTACGACGGCCAGGAGGTCGCATTGCAGAAGGGCCAGGAGATGGGGCGCTTCCTGCTCGGCTCGACTGTGGTGATGCTGTTCCCGAAAGATACGCTGAACTTCAATCCGGAATGGGAACCCGCCAGAGCGATACGCATGGGCGAAGCGATGGGTATCAAGCCGGTTTGAGTCGCACGCTTTTAATTCCACGGTAGCGTAAACAATCGGGAGCAGAACACGGCAACTTTGTGGCCCTGCTCTCGCCCATTCAAACCTCTCAATCCACCCTATGAAAAAAACCGCCCCGACCAAAGCTGAGATCGCGCTGCTGGAGCCGTTTGCCGGCCTCGCGCTGGAGCGCATCCATGTGCCGACCAGCAGCCCAGAGTTTGCGTCCGCCACTGCCGAGATCATGGCGGCGGGCATCGTGGGATTCGATACCGAATCCAAACCGACATTTGTCACGGGCGATGTCAGTGAAGGGCCGCACGTGGTGCAGTTTGCGCTGCACGACAAAGCTTACCTGTTCCAACTGCATCGGGCGGATGGGCTTCCATTCCTGGTCGATTTGCTGCAATCGGATCAGCTCATCAAGGTGGGCTTCGGCCTCAAGTCGGATCGCGGACATATCTTTGCTAAACTGGGCGTGCATTTCAACGCGGTGGTCGATCTCAATACGGTGTTCAGCATGGACGGCTACCACAAAGAGATGGGCGTCCGGGGGGCGGTGGGGTTGGTGTTGAATCAGCGCTTTGCCAAGGCCAGGCATGTAACCACCTCCAACTGGTCGCAGCTCCAACTCACCCCGCAGCAAATGCTCTATGCGGCAAACGATGCCTACGCGGCGCTGAAAGTGCTGGAGGCACTCGACCTGCCCCGCGAGGATTTGCCGATCATGGGGTTGCCGCAGAATTCAAGCGATGCGGTACTGGATTAATCTCACCTGGATTATTTCAACCCTTCGATACGCCAGCTGTGCGGGCTACTCAGGGCGAGCGGCGCTTAACCTTTGTCGAACTTCATCACGCCTCCTTTGCAATCCACCTTGATCGTATCTTTCGCGGCGAAGCGTCCTTCCAGAATCAGCTTGGCGAGCGGGTTCTCCAGTTGCGCCTGGATGGCGCGTTTCAGGGGTCTTGCGCCGTACACCGGATCGAAGCCTGCGTTGGCGATCTCGGCCAGTGCGGCATCGCTGATCGCCAGCTTCATTTCCATCGTGGCCAAACGTGTTTCCAGATACTTCAACTGGATGCGCGCGATGGACTTGATGTTCTTTTCGTCGAGCGCGTGGAACACCACCACCTCGTCGATGCGGTTGATGAATTCGGGACGGAAATAACTTTTCACTTCGCCCATCACCGCCAGCTTGATNNCCGTCGTCCAGCACTTGCAGCAGCACGTTGAACACGTCGGGATGCGCCTTCTCCACTTCATCCAGCAGGATGACTGAATAAGGTTTGCGGCGCACTGCCTCGGTGAGTCCGCCGCCTTCTTCATAGCCGACATAGCCGGGCGGCGCGCCGATCAGGCGCGCCACGGAATGTTTCTCCATGTACTCGCTCATGTCGATGCGGATCAGATGATCTTCGGAGTCGAACATGAAACCTGCCAGCGCCTTGCACAATTCGGTCTTGCCCACGCCGGTTGGCCCAAGAAATAAAAACGAACCATATGGGCGGTTCGGGTCGGACAAACCGGAGCGTGAACGGCGGATCGCATCCGACACCAGCCGCACCGCCTCGTCCTGACCCACCACACGATCATGCAGCTTGTCTTCCATGTGCAGCAGTTTGTCGCGCTCGCCCTGCATCATCTTGCTGACCGGAATACCGGTGGCGCGGCTCACCACCTCGGCGATCTCTTCGGCGCCGACCTGGGTGCGCAGCAAACGGTTCTTGGGCTTGTTCTCCTCGACATGCACTGCTTCTTTCAGCTTGGCTTCGAGCTGCGGCAGCTTGCCGTATTGCAGCTCCGCCACCTGCTCCAGTTTGCCTTCACGTTGCAGCCGCATCATCTCGGCACGCACTTGCTCCATCTCTTCCTTGAGATGCGCCGTACCTTGTGCCGCGCCCTTTTCCGCCTTCCATATCTCTTCCAGATCGGCATACTCGCGTTGCAGTTTTTTGATCTCGTCTTCGATCAGCGCAAAGCGTTTTTTCGAAGCTTCGTCCTTTTCCTTCTTCACCGCTTCGCGCTCGATCTTGAGCTGGATCAGGCGGCGATCCAGTTTGTCCATGACTTCCGGCTTGGAATCTATTTCCATTCTGACGCGCGCGGCGGCCTCGTCGATCAGGTCGATCGCTTTGTCCGGCAGGAAGCGATCGGTGATGTAGCGGTGCGACAGTTCCGCTGCGGCGATGATGGCCGGGTCGGTGATGTCCACGCCGTGATGCAGTTCGTACCTTTCCTGCAAGCCGCGCAGAATGGCAATGGTCGCTTCCACGCTCGGTTCATCCACCAGCACTTTCTGGAAGCGGCGTTCCAGCGCGGCATCCTTCTCGACGTATTTGCGATATTCGTCCAGTGTCGTTGCACCGACGCAATGCAACTCGCCGCGCGCCAGCGCAGGCTTGAGCATATTGCCCGCATCCATCGCGCCTTCCGCCTTGCCCGCGCCGACCATGGTGTGCAGCTCGTCGATGAACACGATGATGCGCCCTTCTTCCTGGGCGATTTCCTTGAGCACGTTTTTCAGCCGCTCTTCAAACTCGCCGCGATATTTTGTACCCGCCAGCAGCGCCGCCATGTCCAGGCTTAACACCTTTTTTCCTTTGAGCGATTCCGGCACTTCGCCGTTGACGATGCGCTGCGCCAGACCTTCCACGATGGCGGTCTTGCCTACACCGGGCTCGCCGATCAGTACCGGATTATTTTTGGTGCGGCGTTGCAACACCTGAATAGCGCGGCGGATCTCATCATCGCGCCCGATCACCGGATCGAGCTTGCCCTGCCGGGCGCGCTCGGTCAGATCGATGGTGTATTTTTTCAGCGATTCGCGCTGGCCTTCGGACTCGGCGCTGCCGACCGTCTCACCGCCACGCACGGTGGTGATGGCCTGCTCCAGCGGCGCACGCGCCACGCCATGCTGTTTGAGCAAGCGTCCGGTTTCACCCTTGTCATCGCAAGCCGCAAGCAAGAACATTTCCGAGGCAATGAACTCATCGCCGCGCTTCTGCGCGGCCTTGTCGGTTAAATTCAACAAATTGGACAAGTCGCGCCCGACCTGCACTTCGCCACCGTGACCTTCAACCTTGGCCAGGCGCTCCACCGCCTCTTTCAACGCGGCCTTTAACGGCGCAACATTGCCTCCGGCGCGCGCCAGCAGCGAAGCCGCCCCGCTGTCGGCATCGTTGAGCAAAGCCAGCAACAGATGCTGCGGCTCGATGAACTGGTTGTCACTCCCGACTGCGAGACTCTGGGCATCGGACAGGGCCTGCTGGAACTTGGTGGTAAATTTGTCGAAACGCATGCTGCACTCCTTAACATAGGTAATTGTTCTTGAAATGGAGTGAGTTACGACCGATTTCAAGTGGCTGAAGTGAATTCGCTAGCCGTATACAACCCCGGGCAAAAATCGTCCGTTTATCGTATAATATCCCTTATTGAATAATATCTTTACCTGTCCGGGATAATTAACAAGTGTGCTAAAAATTTATCGGAGCGCGTGAAGCTGAACGTTCCGAAAAATGAAATGTCCCACCCGTTAATGGGTCATCCGGCAGCATGAAGGAGAACACGGCATGAAGAGTAAAATTTTAACAGCCTTAGTGGCGGGCGCGCGGGGTATCGCGGCGGCGGGTATCGCGGCGGCATTTGCCGCTCCGATGGCATGGGCCGGCGATGAGAGATTCAGTCTGTCCACCGGATTTGACAACAGTTCGAATCAATACGAAGCCGGTCCCTGGGTGATCAAATTGTCTGCCCCTGCCGGCTTCTCCGGTACAGGAGGTGTGGTTCCCGGGATTGGGCGCATTAGAACAGGCGGCGCTGCTGGCAGCACGCAATCCAGCCTGGGTGACAGCGAAGCAGCGGCCACATATAACATCTATGCGGGCAGCGCATCCACCCCTCAGATTGATCTAACCGGCAAAGTTAAAGTCAATATTACGGATAAAAGCAAAGTTTTCGGCTTAAGTCAAAACGACTACGCGGCGCAGATGGATGTTTATCAAAGCCTGGACAAATTCACCGCAAAGGGCTCGCTGGGCTCCAAGGTTCTGGGCAGCCCGACTGGAATTACGCTGAACCCGTTGCTCTATGGATCGTTCGGGGGTCTCTACCAATTAACCGAGCAAACAAGCACGGGGGTCGATATGAGCTTATCCCAAGACCCCTCCGCAACGGGAGTAAAGCAACAGGAGCTTAGCGCTTTTGTAAGTTATAAGCTCGATAAGAACTTCAAAGCCCGGGGCTACGTGCTCAGGGGATTTGCTAACGGCAATCCGAATAACGCCCTTGGCGGACAGGTTGATTACGGGTTCTAGCAGCCTGTCACAAATTTTCCAAGATAGTCCAGCCTGGGTTAATGGGCGCCGCTAAAAATTCAGAGTTCGCCCAAATGCCCCACAAGGGGACGCCGATCCGCTACGNNAAATTTTAGTTCCGGCCAACCTGTGCGTGGTTGTTGCCACTTTAGTGGCTTTACAACCACGGCCTCCCCCTTGCGGGGGAAAGGTTACCCTACACTGAAACTTCGTTTTGCAGCGCCGCATATGATTTATGGGCACCTCTAAAAATTCGTCACACCGGCGAAGGCCGGTGTCCAGCCTATTGAAAATACTGGATTCCGGCCTTCGCCGGATAACCAGCGACTTGCCCGCTCGCGGGCTTAGTCGAATGGCTAGTAGTTTCATCAATGACGAAATCTGAATTTTTAGAGGTGCCCTAATCTGCGTCTCTTCCAAACCGGTCAGAGGAATACCCATGCTTGAGTCCGAGCTCGCCTCACACATCCGCCGCAATGTCACCAACTCGCTCGATGAAGACATTTACACCGGCGACTTGAGCGCGCAACTATTGCCCGCGACACTGATCTCAACCGCGCAAGTCAACACGCGGCAACAAGGTGTGTTATGCGGCACGCAATGGTTCGATGAATGCTTTCTCAGGCTGGACCCGAACTGTGCGATCAACTGGCTGGCAAGAGACGGCGATTGGATAAGCGCAGGGCAAACGCTGTGCGAGGTTCATGGTCGCGCGCGCGCGCTGCTCAGCGCCGAACGCAGCGCGTTGAACCTGCTGCAAACCCTATCCGGCACAGCCACGCGCACCAGACTCTACGCGGATGCGGTGGCCGGCATCAACGTCAAGATCATGGATACGCGCAAGACCCTGCCCGGGTTGAGGCAGGCGCAAAAATATGCGGTGCGGGTGGGCGGCGGACATATCCAGCGTGTCGGTTTGTTCGACGGGATCTTGATCAAGGAAAACCACATCGCCGCAGCAGGCGGCATCAGGCCCGTGCTGGAACAAGCGTTCCGCCTGGCCAAGCCGGGCATCAGCGTGCAGATCGAGGTTGAAAATCTGGCGCAACTGGACGAGGCTTTGCAAGCCGGAGCAAAGCTGATATTGCTCGACAACTTCGATCTGGATGATTTGCGCGCCGCGGTGCAGCACACCGGAAAACGCGCCGAGCTGGAAGCCTCCGGCGGCATCACGATGGAGAATCTGCGTGAAGTCGCGCTGACCGGAGTGGGGCGCATCTCGATCGGCAGCCTGACCAAAGACGTGCAGACGATCGATCTGTCGATGCGGTTTGCGTAAACCCCTCCCAGCCTCCCCTTATCAATGGAGGAGCGGATAGCTCCCCCCTTGATAAGGGGGATTGAGGCAATGCTGTTCACTTAACACCCAACCGTTCGTCCTGAGGTATCGAAGGGCATGCATCAAGTGGTTCGATACATCCGTTACGGTTCGATAATTCACCACGAACGGATGTACCCTATGCTGAGCTTGTCGAAGCATCACCACGAACGGTTAAGTAAACAGCAGGGGATTGAGGGGGGTTAATCGGGAAATAACTGGAGAACACGATGTGCCAACTGCTCGGCATGAACTGCAACACCCCCACCGACATCTGTTTTTCCTTCACCGGATTCCAGAAGCGCGGCGGCGGTACGGACGTCCATGCCGACGGCTGGGGCATCGCCTTCTTCGAGGGCAAAGGCGTTCGTCTGTTCCTCGACCCGCAGCCTTCGGCGCAATCGTCCATCGCCGAACTGGTGCGCAACTATCCGATCCGTTCGCTCAATGTCATCGCGCATATCCGCAAGGCGACGCAGGGCGTGGTCTCGCTGGAGAACACCCACCCCTTCATGCGCGAACTGTGGGGACGCTATTGGGTATTCGCGCATAACGGCAACCTGCCGCAGTTCCAGCCCGCGCTGGATGGCGACTTCATGCCGGTCGGCAACACCGACAGCGAACTCATCTTCTGTTGGCTGCTGCAAAGCCTGCGCCGGCGTTTCGGCGATGCACCGCCATCACGCGCTGCATTGTTCGCCGTGCTGCATGAACTCACCTGTCCGCTCGCCGGCATGGGCATCTTCAACTATTTACTCTCCAACGGGGACTGCCTGTTCGCACACTCCTCCACCGAATTGAGCTACATCATCCGGCGTGCCCCGTTCAACGTGGCGCACCTGAAAGATGAGGACGTGATGGTGGATTTCAGCCAAGTGACCACGCCGAATGACCGTGTGGCAATCATTGCCACCCAGCCGCTTACGGACAACGAACCGTGGGTGATCATGCCACCCGGCACCCTGTGGATGTTCCATGAAGGCGAGGTATTTGCTCAGCTTGATACGCAACCCAGTCCGGTCAACTCGCTGGGCGGGGTTTGAATTTCCAGGATACGTCCCCATCTTGTGCGAGTCGCAACGTGAACCAGGATTAGGCGTAGGTCGGGCTTTAGCCCGACATGTCGGGTTGAAACCCGACCTACAATCCATTGATTTTTTGGTGCTGTACCGGCATGAACAATTCGTGTTGAAAGGAAATAACCATGAGTGACTCACTGCACATCGTCTGCCCGCATTGCGATGGGGTGAATCGCGTACCTGCCGCCAAGCTGCGTGACCAACCTACTTGCGGCAAGTGCAAGCAGGCCTTGTTCGTTGCGCACCCCGTAGAACTGGGCAGCAGTAATTTTACGCGGCACATCAGCCGCAATGACATTCCCGTGCTGGTGGATTTCTGGGCACCGTGGTGCGGCCCATGCCTCATGATGGCTCCCGCCTTTGTGCAGGCTGCAAAGCAGCTGGAACCCGGGATGCGCCTGGCAAAATTAAACACCGAGGAGGCTCAGGAACTCGGGACGCGCTACAACATCCGCAGCATCCCCACCCTCGCGCTGTTCGTGGGTGGGCGTGAGATTGCGCGGCAAGCCGGTGCGATGGACATCACTGGCATCGTGCGGTGGGCACGCAGCAAGGCTTGATTCCCACCGTAAGCAGCGAAAATAAAATGGGCAACCGTTGCACACGGCTGCCCATTTCTCTTAAACAAGCAGGTTGTTGTTCTAGGAGGGCCCCACCATGCAACTATTACCTTGTTTATCCGTAAAGATGATTTCCATGCCACCCCCCATGAATCCCGGCGTTTCTGAAAGTAGTTTCAGGATAAGACTATCGGAAAACCCGGTTTCACCGCTAAATAAATCCAGTGACTTTTCATTCAGGGACAGAACCACATGACCATCTTGTACAGTCACATAAAGGCCTGGGTCACCCGCATCCGACTCGGTACCAAACAGTTTCTCAAAATCAAACTGGAAGCCATCCGGACGCGGTGTGGTGTTATCAAGCACAGATGGCGGAATGGCGATGATCTTTACCGGCTTACCGGTCTCGCGCGCGATGATGGCGGCTTGTTGTAGTGCCACAATGAACGACCCGCCCGGCGCGACCAGCACCACTTCACCAGCCCATACATACACCCCCGCACCATCCAGCGGGTCGCCTTGTGTCGCACCGGGATTATCAGCTCCGCTCGCGCACGGCCCGTTGCACCATGCATCGAAGCCGGTGCCGCGTACGCCTATCGTCGCGGTCGCCAACTTGAACTGGTAGTTATTATGATTCACCCGGCCGATCAAACCAGTGACCACGCGCACTCCGCCTTTGAGTAATCTCAACACGGCATTTTCTTCGGATCTGGCTTTGTTGTACTTGAATTTTTCAACGCGGAACTGCGTGTTTTCCTGCAAGCTCACCCGACCCTCATCGCGAAACGCCACCACCGCATAAGTCTTGCTTCCCGTAATCAGCGTATCACCCTCATACACCGGCCCACCCAGCAAAAGTTTGCGCTCCTTGCCGCTTTCTTCCTTCGCCGACAATTCGCCCTGCGCCAACATCACCCGGCCCACCACTTGAGATTGAGTTACTGGAGGCTTAACTTCGTGAGTTGCTTTCGCCTCATCATCATCCTTGCAATCCTTGGTGGCGCACAGGCGCGCGGTAAAATCCGTGCCGCGCACACCGATGGTGGCCGTTGCCGCACGCAGTTTATATGCGTCTACATTGCCGCGCTTGCCGATCAAGCCGGTCACCGTCCGGAAGCCCCCCTTGAGTAAACGAAGCAGAACGTTGTCTTCCTGGGGTGCTTCTTTGCGGAACTGATAGGCTTCGATGCGCAGATTGGAATTGGGCCGTAATGTCATTCTTGTGCCGTCATTCATTTCCACCTGGGCATAACTATCCTTGGCGGTGATGAGCATATCGCCGGCAAATATCTCCGCCTTGGGGCCGACCACTTTTACCGTGCCATCCACGCGCTGCACCACCAGCGTACCGCTCATATTACCTACCCTGCCGGCCGCTTCCCCGGCTGGCCGGTCCGCAGCCGCTTGGGCCATCGTCGACATGACAGTCAACAATACTGAAAATAATAAAGTAGCGGTTTTCATCTTGTACCCCATCGGTTTATAACCAGCGGCTTGGTTATCGTCTTTTGATAGCCTAGTCGAATGGCTAGTTGTTTCATCATAACCAGCGACTTGGTTATCGTATTTTGATAGCCTAGTCGAATGGCTAGTTGTTTCATCAGAAGGTTGCATTCAAGCTTAGATGCGCACGCCATTTACCTGCCTGCTGCGATGAGTCAGTACCGGCCTTTTGAATCTGCGCCACATCAAGGCGTGATGAATACTGCTCGCCATAATTCGCACGCAAACCGACTCCCGCACCGGAGATCGAAACCTTGGTACCATTTGCGGATTTCGCCTCACCCGCATCGAAGAATATTAGCGCGCGAGCCCTGACATCGCCCTTGCCAAAATCCGGCGTATAGCCTTCCAGATTCAAGCGCGCAGCAGTTTCGCCACCTTCACTGCCTTCGGAGAAACCGCGTACCGCGTCGGCTCCGCCCAAACGCATTTGCTCACCTTGCACCAGCACATCAGCGCTCCGCTGCCCAGTCAAAGCGGTGCGGAATAGCCAGCCATCTCCGATCAACTGCGAATAGCCCGCACCATAACGCAGCACGCGATAATTATCATTGGGTTGAGTCGGATTCAGCACGTCATAAGCTGCAAAATCCTCCCTGCGTCCATTATTCATTCCGGATAGATTGCGAGAAAGAGACACATTGAAATTAATATCGCTCTTGGCAAACTTGCCCAGCGCGGTATAAGCAACACTCACCGGCATCACCACGATTTCGTTATACAGCACGGTCGGCGGCGGATTGGTCAGCTCGATACGCCGGAAATCGCGCCAGTCCAAACCGAGCGAAAGAGTTGGGTCGAACGCGCCCATGCGCTCCAGCGTATGGTTGTAGCGCGCGCTGAGCAACCTGCCGCCGCCCTGAAAATTGGACAAACCACCCACCACAGAATTGACGTTGGAATATCCGCCAAAGAATTCCAGACTGTTGCCGGATCGGTATAGCGGGATCTTGTAGTTGCCGCCCAACACCTGCACCCGATCAGGATATTGCGGCGACGTCACATATTGAATGCTGGCAACGTGATCCGCATCGAAGACGTTGGCATTGCGATAGGAAAGACCCAGCCGGGCACGGCCGGTTTCCGGAGAGCCGGAGTTATCTAATGAAACGCCCCAGCTGGATGGCTTGCTATCGGTGACGATCACATTCGCATCCACTTCATCATCTTTTGCGCCACCCTTCAGCACCACGTTCATCTGGCGCGCCGGATTCTCATTGGCGAGTTTCAATTCACGCGCGATCTGTTTGGTGCGCGGCACACCTCCGCTGCGCACCGAAGGAACCGCGTTCAGCGCGTTGGCCTCGCTGACAAAATGATTATCCTTTACCGTCACTTTGCCGAAGCGGCTTTCCACCACGCGAAAACGCACTGTGCCTTTTTCCAGCTCCTGCTCGGGCAACAACACACGCACTGCCGAAAAGCCGCGCTTGGCATACGCCTCTTCCACCGCCTCCAGCGCGCGCTGCACATCGGAAAAATCCTTGTCCTTGCCCACGTAGGGCGCGACCGCAGCATCGATCTCCGTCTGGCTCAACAAAGACGCGCCTTCCAGCACGTACTGATTGATCGTGAAACGCAGCACGCCCTGCTCGGCTTCAGGTGCCACGGGAACAGCTTCCGCTGCCGACGCGAATGAAGGCACGCTTAAAAATATCCCCAGCAGCGATATGAAAAGCAACTTATGTTTCATGAAACACCCAGTCGTTAAAAGAAAATATTAGTTGCACATCGGCAATGTTGGCGTGTTGCCACCATCGCCTGGTGGAATATCCCCGGCGAGCACATCGTCCGGTTTCTTGTGGTTCTGGTTGCTGATATCAACTATTTCGTCAACGTTGGGCACCAGAATAGTGAGGTTAGCCGACACGTAGGTCTTGATGGTGTAGTTGGAGTTGGCGCTCAGCGTCCCTTGGATGATTTGGTGGGTGCCCAATGTTTCACCCCCTGCATGACTCAATTCACCACTCAGCGTGGTGGCCGCAGTATCGGTTAATTTCAATCCCGCCACCATGTAGGTAAGCAGCGGATCGGGAGTGTTGAATATCTTGTGCGCGTCATTTGCACTGACCGTCAGCGGAGCTGGTGTAATGCTCAAGAAGCTGCCTGTGAAGCCGGTGACGGTGTAGTTGGCGTTGGCGGCCAGGTTACCCCGGCTGATGGCGTAAGGACCCGTCGCAACGTTCTCTCCCGCAACACGAATCATCGCTCCGGTGAAAGTAGTGGCCTTGGTGTCCCCGGATGCCAAGCCCGAGCCGCCCACGATGTAGGTCAAAGCAGGATCGGCATTGCCATACACCTTGCTTGCAGGATCTGCCGCGATGCTGATCAAGCGTGGCGTAACGGTCAACACACCATCCACATAGGTGATGATGTAGTTGCTGGCGTTGCCCACGCTGAACACTGCAGCACTTGGGGTGATCGCGTAAGTACCCGCGTTAGCCGTGGCAACCGCACCGGCACTGGTCAGGGTCACGCCGCTGATGATGTCGCCGGCCTTCAACCCAACAGGAGTGAATGCAGTACCGTTGAATGTCAGCAGGTCTCCATAGGTCTTGCTGGCATTGTTTGCATTGATGCTCAAGCCCGGTAGCGTCACCGGGGTAGCATTGATGGTCAGCGTGCCATTCACATAGCTGATGTCATAGCCTTGCTGGATGGAATAGTAGCCGCCCGGGGTGATGAGATAACTGCCCGCATTGATCGCGCCTTGTGAAGTTCCGCTGTAAGCCAGTATGCCAGAGAGAGTGGGAGATGCAATGCTGTAAGTTACGCCATTGCCTCCGCTGAAAGCCAGTCCGTCATAGGTCTTGCTTGCTGCATTTGCTGTCACGCTGAGCGGCTTGAGGAAGCTGGTGAGCAGCGGAGTCGTGCTGCCTTCATAGATGCGCCAGATCTTCCCTGCTCCGCCGGTATTGGCGATGTCCCAACCGGCACGGGTAAAGTTTGCCATCGTCATCATTCCGGCGGAGGTCAGTCTGGTGCCGTTGGTTATTGCACCGGAACCAACCCCGACAGCATTCGTCAGTCCTGTGGTTTGACTATTCCAGAAGCTGTTGATAATGCCACCATAAAAATCGTTATTCCCCACCAGTCCGCCGATATTCAACGCGCCGCCGCTACTCACACTGCCATTGCTGGCGTAGCTGTTGCTGACAGTGCCGCTGTTGTAGCCGACCAGCCCGCCGACATTCGCCGATCCGGTAATGGCAGTGGAGGTCACACTGCCGCTGCTGGAGTAACTGTTGCTGATGCGCCCGCCCCAAGGCGTAATGATGGCTGTCGTACCCGTTCCTGTCACGCTGACACCGGCGGTCGCGTTATATCCCACCAGACCGCCGACGTCGTGGCTGCCGCTCACGTTGCCGCTGGCGTAGCTGTTGCTGATGCTGCCGCCAGCGTAGCTGCTGCTTCCGCCGTTGTAGCCCACCAGGCCGCCAACAAAATTCCCCGTGCCCGTGACGTTGCCCGTGGCGTAACTACTGTCGATGTTGACATCCCAGTTGTATCCCACCAGCCCGCCGACGTAAGAAGCCCCGGTGACATTTCCGGTGGCGTAAGAACGGGCGATCGTGTCACTCGCGCGGTTAGCACTCCCCACCAGGCCGCCGACATAATTCCCCAGAGTGCTCGTCACATTGCCCGTGGCGTAGGAATCATAGATGCCGAATTTCCATTCGGCACTCCCCACCAAACCGCCTACATAATTCCCCGTGCCGGTGACAACGCCGGTGGCGTGGGAGAAGTTGATCACGCCGGCATACATCCTCCCCGCCAGCCCGCCGACATAGGAACCCCCGTTCACGCTGGCGGTGGCGGAGCTGGTGTCTATGCTGCCGTAGTAGCTGTCCCCCACCAAGCCGCCGACATACCACGATCCGGTCACGCTGCCGCCGCTGACATAGCTGGTGTCTATGCTGCCGGAGGAGTTGTAGCCGTCGTTGTAGCCCACCAGCCCGCCTACATCTGTATAACCGCTGACGATGACGGTGTCAGCATGGCTGCCGCTGATGCTGCCGCCAGAGTTGTCCCCCACCAAGCCGCCGACATCATATGTGCCCGTCACGCTGTTGTTGCCGACTGAGCTGTTGCTGATGGTGCCGCTGTTCCCGCCCATCAATCCGCCGACATCGGAGCCGAGACCAGTCACCGTACCGCCGACCACATGGGTGTTGACGATGGTTCCATCGTTCCAACCCGCCAACGCGCCAACCTTACTATTGCCGACCACAGTGACATCCACCAATGCCACGTTGCTCACCGTGCTGCCGAGCGCAATATGGCCGAACAATCCCAAGGTATTGTTATACGGCTGATTGATGTTCAGATTGGAGATGGTGAAGCCGCTTAAACTGCCGCCGTCAAAATTCGCCGCCAGATCGGGGATGTTATAACCAGTAACAGCGGCCAAATTAATATTATTGGCCAGCGTGAAGGTGTATCCCGCATCGCCGGAAAAGCCGAGCAGGTCTTTCATGCCATGCATATCGCTGATGGTGTAGCTGTTACCGCCTGCCGCGACCAGCGAAGCACTGTAGTTGGCGATGTCCAGCGGGGTCAGCAGACCGCCGTTAAGCCAGTCGTCATATTGACCAACGCTATGGATGTTAAGCACGTCGTTATAGAGACCGTACAGGGTGACTTGATTCGTGCCATTGATGGTGACGGCACTGATGTTGTAATGCGAGTTGACAACCGCGCCTTCGCCGCTGTCATAGCCGATCAATCCGCCAAGGTACGATGCTCCCGTCACACTGCCGCTGCTGACGTAGCTGTTGCTGACATTACCGTGATTGGACCCCACCAGTCCGCCGACCATGCGGCCCGATGATGATGCCCCGCCGATCACCGTGCCGTTGCTGACAAAGCTGTTGCTGATATTACCGTAATTGGATCCCACCAGCCCGCCGACACCGCCCGATGATTCAGTTGTCCCGCCGATCACCGTGCCGTTGCTGACATAACTGTTGTTGATGCGCCCACCCGAGACGTTGCCTGATGTATTGGAACTACCGAAATTGTTATAACCCACCAACCCGCCAACATTCGATGAGCCGGTAACCGTCGTACTATCGGCATGGCTGTTGCCGATGGTGCCGCTGTTGTAGCCCACCAGCCCACCAACATCCGATACGCCGGTAACCGTGCCGCCGCTCACATCGCTGTTGCTGATGTTGCCTCCCACGACACCGCCGTAGTAGGAGCTATGCTGGTTATACCCCACCAGCCCGCCGACATCGTAGTCACCGCTCACCGTGGCGCCGATCACATGGCTGTAGCTGATCGTGCCGTAGTTGGAGCCCGCCAGCGCGCCGACACTCCCCGAACCCGTCACAGTCGGATTCAGCAAGGTTACATCGCTCACCACACCCGTGTTGCCAACTTGTCCGAACAAGCCCATATCGTATCCACCCGGGTGGTTGATGGTGAGGTTGCTGATGGTGTGGCCTTGTCCGTCGAACTGACCGTAAAATGGGTTGGTGTAAGTGACATAGCCCACCGGCACGAAACCGGTCGAACCGTTCAGGAGGTTGTTGGCGGGAACTATATTCCACATACCCGATGCACTGCTCAACTCCGGGCCGAGATTGAGGTCATTCACCAGAGTGTAGCTCGCACCCAGATTCAACGTCATCAACTGCAACTGGTGCGCGTTGGTGATGTTGGCGCTCCATTCGCTGCGCAGGAAGGGGCGGGTGTTGCCCTCGACCATCCACCACGTGCTGGTAAAGTCAAAGCCGGTGAAGCTGCCTTGAGTCATCATCTGCGCGGTGGTCAGTGGAGTTGCGCCGATGTCGGAGCCGCCATAAGCGGCAGTATCAAAGCCAATGCCATTGGTCAAAATACCGCCTATGACCGACTTATCCCAGAAATTGCCAACCGCACCACCATAAGAATCGTTGTAGCCCACCAATCCGCCAACGTTGCTGCTGCCACTCACACTGCCATTGCTGGCGTAGCTGTTGCCGATGTCAGCCACACCTCCGATACCAACGGCTCCCCCGTATGCGCCGGTCGCGCCAGCAACTCCTGATGCGTTATATCCTAACAGTCCGCCGACATTGCTTCCAGTGCCGGTGACCGTCCCGCCACTGACATAGCTGTTGCTGATGGTGGCTGTGCCACCGGCACCACCGGCTCCGCCAATGCCAACAGAGCTGACTCCGATGCCGCCAGCACCACCGTCACCGCCAATATTCTGCCCTACCAATCCGCCGACATTGCTGCCGCCATTAACTGTACCGCCACTGACATAGCTGTTGCTGATGAGAGCGTTACTCCCTGGCGCACCTGGGGTGCCGGGAACACTCGCAGCTCCTGCGCCGCCGACAACGCCATCCCCGCCGGCATTCACGCCCACGAGTCCGCCAACATTGTTCGTTCCGGTAACGCTACCACCGCTAACGTAGCTGTTATAAATGGAACCGTAATTCCTTCCTGCCAGTCCACCGACCGCCGTATTGCCTGTCAACGAACTGCCCACCAGTCCGACATTGTTCACAGCGCCACCTGCACCAATCACTCCGAACAATCCCACATTGTTTTCACTCGGGCGGTTGATGGTGAGGTTGCTGATGGTGTATTGCTGGCCGTTTAATTGACCAATGAATGGAGTGCTGATATCGCCCACCGGCACGAAGCCCGCACTGCCCCACATGCCGGTCGTGATGCTGTTGTCCAGCGCGGAGGCGAGATCGATGTTATTCCCCTGCGTGTAGCTCGCCCCCGGGATCATCGCCATCATTTGCAACTGGTGCGCGTTGGTGATGGTGCCGCTCCATTCGCTTTGCAGGAAGGGGCGGGTGTTGCCATCGATCATCCACCAGGTGCCGGTTTCGAGAGTGAAGTCGAAGCCTGCGGTTGCGAGGGTGGCTTGATTCATCATGCCGGCAGTGGTCAGGCCCGTGGTTCCGCCATCGCCAGGGGTGCCACTCCCTGAAGCAGTACTAGTATTGCCAATGCCATGTGTCGGACCACCTGCTGTCGTTGTATCCCAGATGGTGTTACTGACTGTTCCTGTACCCAACGAGTAGTTATGCCCCACTACACCACCACAGTTGTATGCACCGCCACACACCACGCCATTACTGGAGTAGCTGTTGCTGATGCTGCCCGTGTTATCGCCCACCAGCCCGCCGATATTTCCCGTACCGTCAGTGATAGTTGCGGTCACAATCCCACCGCTGACGTAGCTGTTGTTGATGATGCCTCCGTTGTAGCCCACCAACCCGCCGATGTCAAAACTGCTGCCTCTCACCGTGCCACCACTGACGTAGCTGTTGCTGATATTACCGTAATTGGATCCCACCAGCCCGCCGACCATACGGCTGCCACTCACACTGCCACCATCGACGTAGCTGTTGAAGATAGAGCCGCTGTTATATCCCACCAGTCCGCCGACATTGCTTCCAGTACCGGTGACCGTCCCGCCACTGACATAGCTGTTGTTGATAATGCCGCTGTCGTTGTCACCGACCAGCCCGCCGACAAACCGCCTACCCGTCACGCTGGCGCCTATGACGTAGCTGTTGTTGATGCTGCCGTAAGAGTTGTAGCCCACCAGCCCGCCGACGTCCTGGCTGCCACTACAATCTCCTACGCATGCGATACCCGTCACGCTGCCACCGTTGACGTAGCTGTTGTAGATGCTGCCGCTGTTGCTACCCACCAGTCCACCAACACTGCTAGTACCTGTCACGCTGCTGTTGCTGACATAGCTGCCGCTGATGCTATGCGAGTTCCAGCCGACCAAGCCACCGACATCATTCCTTGTGCCCGTCACGCTGCTGTTGCTGACATAGCTGTTGTTGATGCCGCCGCTGTTGCTACCCACCAGCCCGCCAACATTGCTGTTGCCGGTTACCGTACCGTTGTCAACATAGCTGTTGTTGATATAACCACCATAACTTGGACCATCGGAACTTTGGTTATTACCCACCAACCCGCCGACCGAATCACGACCGGACACCGAACTGTCGATGACGTAGCTGTCGCTGATGTTGCCATCATTGTTGCCCACCAGCCCACCAACGTAATTGCCGCCGCTTTGCACCGTGCCCGTCTCAACATAGCTTTTGCTGATGCTGCCGTGATAGTTGTAGCCCACCAGCCCGCCGACAGAGCTGCCGCCGCTGACGTAGCCATTACTAAAGGAACTGTTGCTGATGCTGCCGTAATTGTTGCGGCCCACCAGTCCGCCGACAGTCATCGCCGAACTGCTGCCTACCGTGGTGTTGTTGACATAGCTGTTGCTGATGTCTGAGTTGCTATTAAAGCCTACCAATCCGCCGACGTCCGTTGAAGGCGTCACACTGCCGCTGTTGATGTAGCTATTGGTGACATGGCTGTTGTTGATATTTCCGAAGCCATTAGCCCAACCGGCCAAGCCGCCGACACGCGCTGTGCCAGTCACGCTGCCGTTGTTGACGTAGCTGTTGCTGATGGTGCCGTAATACCTGTTGCCCACCAGTCCGCCGACATTCGTTGCGCCGGTTACCGTGCCGTTGTTGACGTGGCTGTAACTGATATCGCCAGCATTGTTGTAGCCCACCAGTCCGCCGACAGCCGTCACGCCTGTCACCGTGCCGCCGTTGACGTAGCTGTTGCTGATGTTGCCAGTGCCGTTACTGGTGGAACCGCTGTTATTCCCCACCAGGCCGCCTATGGAACCGCCGCTGCCTTTTACAGTCACGCTGTCAACATTGCTGTAACTGATATCGCCATGATTGTTGTAGCCCACCAGCCCGCCNNCCCGCCACTGACATAGCTGTTGCCGATGGTGGCCGCGCCACCGGCGCCCCCAGCGCCACCCATAGCCAAGCTGGTACCAGGTCCGCCGGCCCCGCCACTACCACCTTGATTCAACCCCACCAATCCGCCGACATTGCTGGAGCCTCTGACCGTCCCGCCCGTGACATAGCTGTTGCTGATGGTAGCAGCACTGCCAGCGACACCGGCGGTGCCGGAAACACTAGAAGATCCTGCGACGCCGAGACTCCCATCCCCGCCGGCATTCACACCCACGAGTCCGCCGACATTGGTCGTCCCGGTAACGCTACCACCACTGACATAGCTGTTGTTGTTGATGCTGCCGCTGTTGTAGCCGACCAGCCCGCCGACATTCGTCGAACCAATCACGCTGACGTCGCTGACATAGCTGTTGCTGATGGTGCCGCTGTTGGAGCCGACCAACCCACCGACGTTCAATGTTCCTGTCACGCTACCGCCACTGACATAGCTGTTGCTGATGGTGCCGGCGTTGGTAGCCGCCATCGCACCGACACCCGAACCACCCGACACGATGGAACTAACCAGCCCGACATTGCTCACTTTTCCGCCGGTGTCAATGCCACCGAACAAACCGCTGGTAAGGCCGGTGATGGTATGGTTCTGCCCGTCGAATTGGCCGTTGAAATTGATGGCCGGTGTAGTAGCGCCACCCGCGACGATGTCCTTGCTCAACGCGTAGGTGCCGATAAGATTGTCACTCAAGACCTGCAAATGTGCCAAGTCGTTCACCAGCATCCAGGAGATGTAGGGGCCGGTGATGTTGGTGGTGTATGGATTGAATAGTGCGTCAGATCTGGTTGCTGCGTCCCCGTAGGAAACCGGATCGTAGTAGATATTCGTTGTCCCGGCAGTGATATGACCAGGGCCGCTGAAGTTTACTGAGCCGCAATTAGCGGGGATGGCGCACGTACCGAGCGAATCGGCACGCAAGGTAACGGTGCCCGTACCCGCATTCAGGACATCGCTGAGCGTGATATTCCCGGCAGAGGCAAGCGTGATATTGCCCGCATAACCGGCTCCGCCGATAGTGGTGGGGGTTGTTGCGGTAGATGTGTAGATGCCTTCCGCGCTTCCTGCGCCCATGCCGCTAAAAGTGATGCTGGCCGAGTAGGTGGAAGTGACCGAAGCGGCGTCACGCAACCAAATGCCGTAATCCTGTATGCCTGTACCCTGGCCTTGGCCGGTGATGGAAACCTTGCCGTATGTGGATTGCACCAAGGTACCCGCATCGGCAAGAAGAACGCCGTAGTTAGAGTCCGTTCCTGCACCACCCGTGCCGTTCAGGGTGATTGCCGCCCAGCCGGGGGAAGTGACTGCGGCGCCGCCATCTATCCGGACGCCATCATTGCTTGTAGCGCTGCCAGCACCGGTGCCGGCGATGGAAATTCCGCCATAGATAGATGATACGGCTGTGCCTGCACCCGTCAGCCAAACACCGTAGTTCAAATCCGTTCCAGCACCGCCCGTGCCTTTCAGGGTGATGGTTGCCGCACCGGTGGAATTAACAACCGCCCCCGCCCGGACATGCACACCGTAATTATCCGTGCCTGTTCCCTCGCCCTGCCCCGTGACGGAGATATTGCCGTTTATGGACTGTACCAGGGTACCCGGATCGGCCAGAAGAACGCCGTAGTTGAAGTCCGTTCCGGTGCTGCTGCCCGTGCCGTTCAAAGTGATTGCCGCCGTGCCGGTGGAAATAACTGTGGCGCCTGCATCTATCCGGACGCCATCGTTACTTCCAGCGCTTCCCGCGCCGGTGCCGATGATGGAAATGTTGCCATCAACAGATGAGATGGATGTGCCAGCGTCCGTCAGCCAAACGCCATAGTTCAAATTCGTTCCTGCACCGCCCTTACCATTCACGGTGATCATCCCGCTGGTTGTCGTCAGCGATGAACCCGAGTGCAAATAGACCCCCCTGTTCGCGCTGCCCACGCCATAACCCTGTCCGTTCAGGGTGATCGAGCCTATCCCGGTAGAGATGCTCGCTCCCGACAGTTCGATCCCGCTGACATTCGACGCAGTACCGATGGAATTGCCTGTGCCGTTGCCCGCGATGCCGCCGCCAAGGATAACGTTGCCGCCCTTGCTGGTGATGGACGAACCTGTGCCCATCGAAATCGCGCCGCCGTTCAGGCCGTCCGAATCGGCGTTGAACACCAGGTTCAGCGCACCGCCCGTTGATGAGATCGCCACCCCAGGTGCAACGATGATGCTGTTCTGTGCTTGCAGGGTCAGTTTGGTCGTTGCTATGGTAATAGCCGTCTTGGTAATGTTGTCGTTAACGAAAATGTCGCCGTTGCCAGCTGTTCCTCCAGCGATGCTCTGGATAAGAACGTTGGTGGTATCAAGTGCTGTAGAGAGTGTTGCGCCAGTGATGTCGCCGCCGGCCGCAGCGATGGTGAAGTCATTGGGATCGATCAGCCATGTGCCGCTGTTGCCATTAGGCGCTGCGGTGGTGACGCGTGCGGTGTCTGCCACTTGAACGTGCGCCGCAGAGGTGTCGATGAAACCGCCGTCCCCGCTTTTGGGAGCGGAAGCATCCAGTGTGCCGCTGACGTTGATGGTGCCGCTTTGCATGTCGGCCAGCAGTTTGATTTCACCGCCTCCCGCGCCACGCGCGCTGATCCTGCCGCCCGCTTCGACGCGTTGTGTCGCCTTGAATACGATCTTGCCGCCTTGCATCGTCGCGCTGTCTGCGCTGACCGTGCCGCTGTTGCGCACCACGGTGCCGAACAAACCGAGGCTGCCGGATTTGGCGATGAGTTGACCGACGTTGGTGGCATCGCCCGCCGGTGCGGTGATGTTGACTCTGAGGCTGGGATCGTCGGTGCTGACCAGATCAACGCTGTATCCGGCAGCCAACAGGATTTCACCATTGGGCGCGGTGATGACACCGGTGTTCTTGACGTCAGGCGCGATCAGGTAGATCTGTCCGCCTTTATGAGCTTTGATGTTGCCGGCGTTGCTTACCCCCATCCCTGCCCCTCCCCCGGTGGGAGAGGGGTTGGTGTAGTGGTTGCGTCCGGCGAGGAAGTCGGCATCGCTGAGGTTGAGGGTGGAGGCGACCATGCCCGCCACGTCAACTACTGCCCCTGCGCCGAATACGATACCGTTGGGATTGATGAGGAACACGCGTCCGTTGGATTGCAGTGTGCCGAGTATGCTTGAGGGGTTGTTGCTGATGACGCGGTTGAGTACGGCGGAGGATGCGCTTTGCTGGGCGAAGTGTGTGATCTCACTCGCGCCTATCGAGAAACCTTGCCAGTTGATGATGGTGCCGGGGGTGTTGGTGACGGTGAGGGTGTTGCCGCTACTGGCGAAGCTGGCCTGACCTGCAGCGACTGTTCCCCCTATCGGGTTGGCTTGCGCAGTCTGCACGGCAAACGCCAGCAACACCGCAACGTATACCGGTTTGAGACGGTGCTGCGGTTGAGTATGCAGTTGTTCGTTAGTGGTTTTTTTTCGCATGGCACTCACTCCCTAGCCAAACAATTTATGGTCACAACAACTTATGAGCGTGATAATGTTCCTATTCGGGAGAAAAAACAATAGGCAAAAATGCCTATTAATATTTTTCTGTTTGGTTGACTATTTTGATTGAGCGCTTCTAACCCGTCATTCCCGCGCAGGCGGGAATCCAGCAAGGACAAACATCCTGCGAAGCGGACAAAACCGCGATGTTGTCCCGCTTCGCGAGGAATTATTTAATCATCTGGATTCCCGCCTGCGCGGGATAACCAGCGACTTGCCCGCTTGCGGGCTTAGTCGAATGGCTAGTAGTTCCATCAATGACGGATTGTTAGAGGTCCCCAATAAATTTGGCATGTGCACCATAAGCTGGCAGCATGTCGGCTATGCCAGTAGTCAAACCACATATGGAAAGCCGAGCTTGACCCAAGCACACTATGCCAACACACCATGCCAAACACACCTAAACACAGCCAGTTCAGTTTTGTTCCAGCCGGGCAAGCGCAAACACCGCAGCTTTCCCTGGACCAGGCCATGACTTTGGCGACACAGCTCCAGTCGCAGGGACGCTTGCAGGAGTCCGAGCATCTGCTGCAACAGATTTTGCAACGCCAGCCCAACCATGCGTTTGCCCTGCATCTGCTGGGGGTGATCGCGCATCAGGTGGGCAAGCAGCAATTGGCCGCAGAGTTGATCCAAAAAGCCATTTCGCTTTCCCCCACCCCAACCCTCCCCCGGGGGGAGAGGGGGCAACCGCCGCTTCGCGAGTCTTCATTAAATCCTGCGCTGTTCCATGCCAATCTGAGCGAGATACTTCGCCAACTGAAGCGTCTGGATGAGGCGATCGCGCACGGTGAGCGCGCGGTCGCGCTTGAGCCACGGATGGTGATGGCACAAAGCAATCTGGGCATCGCTTATTTCGACCGCAAGGATTACGACCGCGCCGAGGCTTGCCAGCAGCGCGCGCTGGCGTTGGAGCCGAACTTCGCGCCCTCGCTGAATAACATGGGCAGTATCCGGCGTGAGCGCAAGCTTCACGACGAGGCGATCGTTTTGTATAACAAAGCGATTGCCGCCAACCCGAATTATCTGGAGCCGCTGAATAATCTCGGCGCGCTGCTGCTCGAAGAAGACCGCACCCCGGAAGCCATCGCGGCGCTCAACCAAGCATTGCAGATCAACCCGAATTATCCCGAGGCGATTTGCAACATGGGCGGGGTTCATCTGGTGCTGGAAGAAAATGATGCCGCCTTCGCCTGCTACCAGCGCGCGCTGGCACTGCGCCCGATTTATGTCGAAGCGCAGATGGGGCTCGCCAAGACCTATCAAGCGCTGGAAAACCTGCCCGATGCGGAAGCATCCGCGCTGCGCGCCATCCAGTTCGACCCGAACAATGCCAAGGCGCACGCATTGCTGGGCGGCATTTGTGCCGAACTGGCGCAGCCTGAACAGGCGGAGGCGCAATATGATCAGGCATTGAAAATTGATCCCGAATGCGACGACGCGCTGCTCGGCTTGGGGCATCTGTGCATGGAGAACGGCCAGATGGACAGAGCCGAGGAATTGTTTCAGCGGTCATTGGCATTCAAGCCGGATAATCTGGCGGCACGCATACACCTCGCCCAGGTGAAAAAGGTGAAGGCGGGTGACGACAATTTTGCGGCGTTGCTTGAGGAAGAAAAAAAGTTGGCCGGCTTTTCCGAAAACAAAGCAATGTCGCTGCACTTCGCGCTGGGCAAGTGTTATGACGATAGCGGGGATTATGAACATGCCTTTCCGCACTTTCTCGCGGGATGCAAACTGAAGCGCGCAAAACTTTCCTACGATCCGGACAGTGCAGCGCGGCAATTTACGGGGGTAATGGAAATTTTCGATCAGGTTTTCATAGACCGCTTGCGCGGCGGCGGAGACCCATCGCGTGTGCCGATCTTTGTGCTGGGCATGCCGCGTTCCGGCACCACGCTTACCGAGCAGATCATCGCCAGCCATCCCGAGGTATATGGCGCGGGAGAGTTGCACGATTTGTTGAGGGTCGCGCATCGGAATATCACCGGCACGACCGATGCTATCGTCTTTCCGGACAACCTGCGCTCGCTCGACCAGGCGACACTCACCGCGTGGGGCGCGGAATATGTCGCCGGGCTGCAACAGCGCGCGCCGGATGCGCGGCACATCACCGACAAGATGCCGGCGAATTTCTTTGCGGTCGGATTGATCCACCTGATGCTGCCCAACGCAAAAATTATCCACGTCAACCGCAATCCGGTGGATACCTGTTTGTCATGCTTCACCCGCTTGTTCAACCGCAAGCAGGAACACACCTATGACCTGGCGGAGTTGGGACAATATTACGTTCACTATGCGCGCCTGATGGAGCATTGGCGCAAGGTGTTGCCTGCTGCGGCTTTTCTCGACGTAAACTATGAGGACATCGTGTCGGATCAGGAATCGCAGGCGCGCCGATTGATCGAGTATTGCGGGCTGGAGTGGAACGATGCCTGCCTGGATTTCCACAACACAAAACGCTCGATCCGCACCGCCAGTTTGACTCAGGTGCGCCAACCGATCTACCAGACGTCGGTGGAACGCTGGCGGCATTATGAGAAATTTTTGGGGCCGCTGCTGGATGCGCTGGGCGATCTCGTTCCCCAACGTTAATCCTAGATAACCTATTAGAATATTTTATGTGTTTCATGTATCTCACCCCCACCCTAACCCTCCCCCCTCAAGGAGGAGGGGACGGAAATCTTGGCGTTGCACTGTGGTTCCTTCCCCTTGACAGGGGGAAGGCTAGGATGGGGGTGAAAGCGCCAACGGACTATCCCGATTAATCACACCCGGCTTCAGATTTAACAAGGATAAAAATTGATATCTACTGCACCTCTCGCGAGGCAGCATCAATTCGACAAGCATGCGCAACACTGGGATTTGCTTGGCTCGCCGCTCAGGCCCTGCGCCGAAGACATGCGTCTCATGCAGAGTTGTTTCGACAAGTGGTATGCCGCTTATCGCCCTGCCCAATCGTCAACCCCACTCAAGGCATTGTTGCTCGGCGTGACCCCGGAGATAGCCACGCAAAACTGGGGCGTGCCCGTTGATCTGACCGCCGTGGATATTTGTCAGGCAATGATAGCCGCAGTTTGGCCCGGTGACACGCCGACGCGACGCGCGCTATGCGCCGACTGGCTGGAGATGCCGGATACCAAATTGGCGATGCCCGGTACCGAACACGCCTTTGATATGATTCTGGCAGACGGGGTCTTTGTGCTGCTCGACTATCAAACCAGCTATGGAAAGCTCGCCCGTGCTGTGCAGCGTTGTTTGAAGGGCGATGGGATATTTATGGTCAGGCCATTTTTGCGCCCGTCTGTGGCGGAACATTGGGAAAATATTTTTGAAGAATTGCAGGGCAAACGCATCGGCAGTTTTCACGCTTTCAAATGGCGGCTGTTGATGTCCCTTCAGGGCGACGATGTCCGCCAGGGTGTGGCGGTCGTCAAAGCATGGGAGATATACCAGCGTCATGTATCCAGCCACGCACACTTGGCGGATGTTACCGGCTGGCCGGTTGAAGAGATCGAGACGATAGACGCCTACCAACATAGTCCGGCGGTTTATACCTTCCCGAGCATGGATGAACTTATTGAAATCGTCTCACCGTATCTGTTCTGCACCAGCCAGGAAACCGGCCGCTATGAACTCGCCGGGCGTTGCCCGATGTTATCCTTCAAGCCGCTCTGATGAGAGGATCAGCATGAACCCGAATTATCCATTAGCTTCGTCATTGTTAGGACTACTAGCCATTCGACTAAGCCCGCAAGCGGGCAAGTCGCTGGTTATCCCGCGAAGGCGGGAATCCAGCGAGACAAACACTCCGCAAAGCGGACAACACCTTGATTCTGTCCCGCTTCGCGGGGATTATTCAATCAACTGGATTCCCGCAGCCCTCACCTCAATCCTCTCCCGC